>CAZBJW010000031.1:0-3489 GCA_964492135.1 uncultured Anaerolineales bacterium | reverse complement strand
CCGAGTTCTCTGACGAGGAGCGGCACCGCCGACGAGTGAATAGGATCAACGCCCTGGACGAAGGATGAGCTCGGGCAGAATCCTGCGTCGGAAACGCCGCACTGCCGCCACTGTGCTGGGCAGGGTTTTCGCTTCGGCACTGTCGTCACAGAGTATCTTGCCTGCCCCTAGTAGGCCTCCGGTGCGCCTGCCGTGCTTGCCTACCATGTTAGCCGTTCACAGAGGAACATCATCGTGGACCGGTCTCAGGTAGACATCTTGGGTATACGCGTGGACAACGTTACATATGACGAAGCTCTCCTGCGCGTGCAAGGCTTCATCAGAAACGGACGTCCACACCAGGTCGTCACCGTCAACCCAGAGTTCATTGTGACCGCCAGGAGGGATCCGGAGTTCGCTCAGATTCTGAATCAGGCGGATCTCGCGCTGCCCGATGGTCAAGGCCTACTGTGGGCGTCACGTATGCTCGGTACGCCAGTGGTGGAGCGCGTCACTGGCGTGGACGCGCTGGTCAAGATAGCGGCCCTGTCAGAGAAGAAAGGCTACCGATTGTATTTCCTTGGAGCAGCGGAGGGAGTAGCCGAAGCAGCAGCACGGGAGTTGCGCCGCAGCTACCCTGAGTTGCAGGTTGTCGGTACCTGCGCGGGATCTCCGGCCCGCGAGGATGAAAAACTAATAGTCGATCTCATCAAGCAGGCTGATCCTCATATCCTCTTCGTAGCCTATGGCGCGCCTGAGCAGGAGAAGTGGATCGCTCGCAACATGCTCCGTATGCAGCTCCCGCTGGCCATGGGGGTCGGCGGAGCGTTGGATTTCATCTCTGGACAGGCGAAGCGGGCTCCGAGGTGGGTGCAGCGGCTGGGACTGGAGTGGTTGCATCGGCTCTACCGCCAGCCGTGGCGGTGGCGGAGGATGCTGGCTCTTGCCAGGTTTGCCTATCTGGTATTCCGCGCACGGCTAGGATAGAACACCATTGGGAGAAAGCGGCAACGACGACGGATTTCACTACTCTCAGCTGGGTGTTCGTGATTCTCGCCGCGTTTACTCCAGCGTTGCAGCGCAAGTACCAGGAGGCCTGCCGCCGCTTTGTGATGCAGCGCTTGGAGAAGAGCGCAATTCGCGCATCATTACCCTCATTCACCGCCAGGAAACCATTAGTTCCCTGGGCATACCTTTCTCCCGGTATCTGGATGTGGACGACTCGGAGCAAGTCTTGCGAGCTGTCCGCCTGGCACCTGAGGACGTGCCCGTGGACCTCATCCTGCACACTCCAGGCGGATTGGTGTTGGCTGCCGAGCAGATAGCCGAAGCTTTGATCCCCCACAAGGCCAGGGTCATTGTCTTCATCTCCCACTACGCCATGTCGGGAAGCACGCTCCTCGCCTTCGCGGCTGATGAGATAGTGACGCGTCGCAACGCTGTTCTGGGGTCCGTCGATCCGCAGGGCGGTCGATACCGAGCGGTCTCTGTCTTGACGGTGCTCGAGAGAAAGAACATCAACCACATTGATCACGAGACGGTGATTCTGGCAGACCTCGCTGGAAAAGCGATAGGGCAGGTGCAGAACACGGTGAGAGAGATACTCGAAGGCAACGGGATGGAAAGAAGTGAAGCTATTCGTATCGCGAAGGCACCAGCCGCCGGCAAAGGGACCCATGACTACCCCATCTCCTTGAAGGAAGTCAAGAGGCTGGGGCTGCCTGCGCATGATGACATGCCGCACGAAGTGTACCCCCTGATGGCCCTTTGCCCTCAGGCGGGACGTGGAAGGCCCTCCGTGCAATACGCCCCCGCACCCTACCAGCCCCCGGAGAGAAGGGACGGCGGTAAAGGAGAGCGAGGATGATCCCACTAGGAGACAGCGCACCATCCGAGCGCACTCCCTTCCTCACTTATACGTTGATTGCGCTCAACGTGCTTGTCTTCCTCTTTGAGTTGGTGTTGGGGCCCGCCGCAGAAGATCTCGTCTATTCCTGGGGCACGGTACCTGCGGCTATCGTCCAGTGGCGCCAGCATCCTTGGGTGCTGACCACGCTGGTCACCTCGATGTTCTTGCATGGGGGGTGGTTCCATCTCATCGGGAACATGCTCTACCTGGCCATCTTCGGGGACAATATAGAGGGGATCATGGGCCATAAGCGATATCTTGCCTTCTACCTGATCTGTGGCGTCGCCGCCGGTCTGGCGCAAGTGTTCATTGCTCCTAGGTCAGTGGTACCCGGTGTCGGAGCCAGCGGCGCCATTGCGGGGGTACTGGCTGCCTATCTGCTCTGCTTCCCCCGAGCTCGCGTCTTCGTGGGCATCCCTATCCTCGTTTACATACGGGTAATCGCGCTGCCGGCGGTGATCGTCTTGGGTTTCTGGTTCTTCTTTCAATTTCTCAACGGCGTGGCGACCGTTGCCATGTCGAGCGATGGGACGCTGGGTGGTGTGGCCTGGTGGGCACATATCGGGGGCTTCGTAGTGGGTCTCATCCTCACCCCCTTGCTGAGACAGCGGAGGCGCCGTGAATTCCGCTATCTCGACTCGGTGGACCCGCGCTATTTCAGAAGATAAGCTGCGGCATGGCGAGTTGCGTATTCCAGCGGGCCGACCATGGGAAGGAACTGTATTGCGAGGTTGCAGAAAGGCACGCCAGGTGGTAGAATATGTGTAGGCTGAGCACTGGGGCGTCGCCAAGCGGTAAGGCAGCGGCCTTTGGAGCCGCCATTCGGAGGTTCGAATCCTTCCGCCCCAGCTCGAATTGCGAAGCACAGAGTCCCTACTACGAGCACTTCGTGGTAGAGAGCATTGATGGACGACGAACCATCCAGTCAGGAGAGTAACAGATGGCCGCCCTGAGGCGGCCCCGGGCCGGGACCATAGTTTGCCTCTGCTAGGCGCGAGGTGGTCTTGGCTTTTTTGTATGGGGTGGAGGCGCCATTGACTATTCAAGCCGTGATCCTATCCGGGGGCGCGGGAGAGAGAGCTTTCCCTCTGTCTACCGGAAAGCCCAAGCCGATGTTCGAGTTCCTGGGAAAGCCACTGCTCCAGTACGTCATGGAGAACTTGCGCCAGGTAGGTATTGACGACCTGATCATCGTCACCGGGCCCGAGGCCCAGGGAATAAGAACCTACTTCGGCTCAGGGGAAGGGTTCGCCGCCAAGATACGGTACACCACTCAGGAACAGCCTCTGGGTATGGCCAACGCCCTGCAAGCGGCGGAGGACCTCTTGGAAGACCGCTTCCTCATGCTCAATGGTAACGACATCTTCGAGCCTCACCTGTTGGACAACGTGATCCATGAAGCGGAGCAGACAGGCGGAGACATGGTCCTTGTGGGGCGGGAGATGGAGAAGCCCTGGAAGTTCGGCGTCTTCAGGTTCGAGGATGGTAGAGTAGCGGCTGTCGTGGAGAAGCCACCCAGGGGCGAGGAGCCCAGCAACGTCGTGGTGGTGGGGGTCTATTTCTATTCCAGGTTGATCTTCTACTACCTTGCCCGCACTCCC
>CAZBJW010000030.1:20380-26102 GCA_964492135.1 uncultured Anaerolineales bacterium | reverse complement strand
TCGCTATCCAGTCCTGGCCCGCTGACCAGAATATCAGGCTGCTTCGCCAAAGTACGGTTGCAGTATTAGGAGACTCGACTATGGCCACAGAGGTTGTTATGCCTAGGACAAGCTATGAGATGTTGGAGGTCAACATCCTGCAGTGGCTCAAAACAGAAGGCGAACAGGTCCAAGAAGGTGAAGCCCTTTTCGAGATAGAGACCGACAAGGCTGTTGTAATGGTGGAGGCGCCAGCATCAGGTACGCTATGCGGTATCCGTGTCCAGGCGGGCCAGCCAGCGGCGACGGGAAGTGTCGTGGCGTTCATCTGTGCTCCTGGCGAGTCAGTACCCCAGCTGGAGCATGTTCCGGCTGAGAGGGTGGAAGCCTCGACTGGGACTTCCATCGATGTGCGCCAGACTCTCTCCGGCAAGGGATCTGTTCCTAGAGTGGGGATTACGCCCATTGCCAGGCGAATCGCGAGACAGCACAACATAGATCTGTCCACTATCGTGGGAAGTGGGCCTGGGGGGGGGATTGTCAAGGCAGATATCATGAGGGCGCTCGAAAGCCAGCAGCAGGAAGCAGTGCGTCCGAGTGCGGAGCCGCCGTATCGGTATGTCGAATTATCACACCACCGCAGGGCCACAGGCGAACGGCTGTCTCGAAGTCTTGGGCCAGTACCTCACTTCGTCCTTGAGGTCGAGGCGGACATGGGCACCGCAGAGCGTTTCCGCGCGGGTCTCGTGGAGCGCGACGGTTCCACCGTCTCGTACACAAGCTTGATAGTGAAAGCTGTGGGTATGAGCTTGAAGGAATATCCCGAAGTAAACGCTGCACTCGATGGGAAAAGAATCAAGATCTTTGATGAAGTGAATGTCGGCGTGGCGATGGCCGTCAGTGATGGCTTGATCGTACCGGTCATCCGGCGAGCCGATGAAAAAGACGTCCGCGAAATCGATAAGAATCTGAGAAGGCTGCGAGCCCAGGCCGAGGAGGGCACTTTCCGGCCTGAAGATCTGGCTGGCGGCACGTTCACTGTCTCTAACCTAGGAATGTTTGGAGTTGATTCGTTTCAGGCAATCATTAATCCTCCACAGGCCGCAATACTGGCAACAGGGCGCATTCGTGAAACCGCTGTACATACCAAGGACGGGATAGGATTTCATCCTATGATGAATATGAAGTTGTCAGTGGACCACCGTGTGTTGGACGGCGCAATGGCGGCTCCGTTTCTGGTGAGGGTGAAAGAGCTCTTGGAAGAGTGCGAGTTCGTCGGTTAGGCGCTATCCACCAGCATTGTAGAGATTTGTCAGCTCGGCGATGCGCAAACGTACGGCAGTAACCGCGCCGCAGAAGCGCTGTCGGAAAGGGAGGGTACTTGGAGGCGACTCGGTGTTTGTCGCTGCCATTAAACTGTTCGAGGTATCGAGAAAATGACCACAACAGGCAAGGACAAGGAGACAATCGGATTCATTGGTCTTGGAATCATGGGAAGACCTATGTCTACGCACTTGTTGAATGCCGGGCACAAGCTAGTGGTGTATGACATTGTTGCACCAAGAATGGAGCCGCTGTTGAAGTTGGGCGCCGAGGCCAGGCAGTCCTGTAAGGATGTAGCTGAGTGCAGCAACGTCGTTATCTCCATGGTTCCAGATTCGCCAGATGTTAAAAAGGTATACTTGGGTGAGCAGGGCGTGCTGACCGGGGTCAAGCCAGGTATGCTGCTCATTGACATGTCTACCATCTCACCAGTGACGGCGGTTGAAGTGGCTGAAGCAGCGACCGAGAGGGGTTGCTCGATGCTGGACGCGCCAGTGTCCGGCGGCGATGTCGGAGCAAAGAATGCCACGTTGTCGATCATGGTGGGCGGTGAACTAGACGCATTTGAGCGGGCCGCGCCGATCCTCGAGTTGCTTGGCACACCGACGCTGTGCGGCTCATCGGGTGCGGGACAGACCGTGAAGGCCTGCAATCAGATTCAGGTCGCATTGAACTTCATTGGCATGGCTGAGGCACTCGTGCTGGGCGCCAAGGCAGGGGTAGACCCTACTATCGTGGTCAAGGTGCTGAGTGCAGGGTACGCACAGTCACGCGTGATGGATGTGCGTGGCCCGCGGATCATCAAGGGGGATTTTGAGCCTGGATTCCGTAGTCGTTTCCACTATAAAGACTTGAATATCATTCGCGAGACCGCCCGGGCTTTCAGCTGCAGTCTGCCGGCGTCGGCCTTGGCACACGAGTTATTCAGTGCTATGCAGGCCAAGGGCTGGGGTGACCTGGATCATTCAGCGGTGATCAAAATCATCGAATCACTTTCGGACGTGGAAGTAAGGGCCCATGAGGTAGAAGCAGAGGCTGCCGGCCAACTTGAAGAGACTGACTAGTCTGTGCGCTGAGTGAGGAAGTGGAGAGGATGCTAAACTCGGTCTGTAGGCGTCGACGTATCCGATTTCGAGGTGATGGACTTCGTGGTATAGGCGCTTCTTGATACCCTCGAAGAGCTTGTCCACAAGGCGGTCGCTTTGGGGTACGATAGGCTCGAGTTCATGCCCGATCCCGAGAACCTGCCTGAAGCTCCACCTTGTACCTGACTACCGAAATCATGAGACAGGTGGAGCCATCGTCGGAGTGCGCCATCCGGGCCGCACAGGTCGGGTTGCCTTAGCTACGGGGGCCAGCCGGGGGTTGGGACGGGGCATGGCCCTCGCCCCGGCCGAGGTGGGAGCCGGGTGGGAATGGCATAGGCAATGCGACAGGCGTTGTACAAGCACCGCGACCATTGGTGAGGCATCTTTGTTGGTCGCACTTCCTGATATCGCATTCCTCCTAGCCCAACGATACTTTATGGAGGGCGTCACCCTAATTGGCCTCAAGGGATGAACGAACAGGGAGCCAGCGCAGTGGCTTGGAAGGAGGTGGGATATCGAACCTTGTTGAGTAAGTGGGGAGGGGGATGCTTCATAAAGGAAGCGTCCCATAGGTCGATTTTGTCAAAAAAGGAGGAGTAAAAAGTGAAAAAGCTAACAGCGTTGTTACTTGCTCTTGTGGTGTTAGCCGCCTGCACTGCGCCTACTCCGGAGGTGGCAGAGAAGGAGGTGACCGTCGAGAAGCCGGTGGTCGAGACCGTGGTCGTCGAGAAGGAGAAAATCGTCGAGAAGCCGGTGGTCGAGACCGTGGTCGTCGAGAAGGAAAAGGCCGTGAAAGAGGAGGCGATCAAGTACGTACCTCGCGAGCGGACGCTGGTCTATCAAGCTGCCGGTGGTTACGGCTACTGGACGGACTCGCAGATCCACAATCCTTACGCGTCTGGGTACACCCACCAGCGAGGTGGCGTCTTCCAGCTCGAAGCCCTCGAGTACTACTTCCCCCAGTCCGACACGTACATCCCATGGCTAGCAGAAGGCCACGAGTACAACGACGACTATACCGAGCTGACGATTCATCTCCGGAAGGGTGCAGAGTGGAGCGATGGAGAGCCATTTGATGCAAACGATGTGGTTTTCACCATCAACTTGCTCAAGAAATATGCTCCAGCGTTGAAGTGGTCTGCCGGTGTTGACGCAGCGGTCAAGGAGGCCGAGGTGGTCGACGACCATACAGTCCTGGTCAAGTTCCACAATCCGGAGCCTCGCTTCTGGTTCCAGTACTGTACGGCCAGGACCGACAACGGCATCTACTGGGTTCCCGAGCATATCTACAAGGATGTAGAAGACGTCACGGCGTTCACGTTCTATGATCCGGCAAAGGGCTGGCCAGTGGTCACGGGGCCTTACAACATCGTGTACGATACTCCGACACAGAGGTTCTATGATCGTCGCGATGACTGGTGGGCGGCCAAGACAGGGTTCTGGGATCTACCCAAGGTCGAGCGAATCGTGATCGTTCCGTACACTAGCGACGAGAATACAGCTCAGTTGTCGATCAACAATGTCACGGACACGACCTCTAGCCTTCGTCCCACCACCATCGTAGCGATCATGGAAGCGAACCCCAAAATCAGGCCGTATACAATGGACAAGCCGTACGGCTACGTCACCTACTGGCCCGTTGGCCTAGGTTGGAACAACTCAGAGCCACCCTTCGACAATCCGGACATCCGCTGGGCCATTTCCTATGCGATCGACCGTGATAAGCTGATCGAGGTAGGATATGATGGGGCAGGCCTTCCCGACAACCTGCCCTACCCGGACTTCCCAGCGTTGCGGCCGTTCTTTGATTCTATCAGTGATCTGCTCGAGAAGTATTCCACTAACGAGTACAACCTGGAGAAGAGTGCGGCGCTTATGGAGAAGAACGGTTGGACTAAGGACAGCGAGGGCTTCTGGACGAAGGACGGCCAACGGTTCTCCTATGAGATTGGTGGCTGGGCCATTTTCTCCGACATCGGCCCCGTCCTGGCAGAGCTTCTGCGTCAGGGTGGCTTTGACGTACAGTACGTCTCGCCTCCGGATCATGCTGATAGAATGCGTACTGGGGAACCTGGCTACATGTTCATCAATGGAGTTGGTGGCAGCGTCAACGCCGATCCCTTCATCACGCTCAGTGACAACTTCGATGGCCGGAAGGCAGCACCCACGGGCGAGTACGAGTGGCAGAATTACTGGCGTTACAGAAATGACGAGTTCGATGCTGTGCTGGATGAGATGCTCGTAACGCCTCCTTCCGATCCGAAGACCTACGATCAATTTCACCGTGCAATGGAGATATGGCTGCGTGATCTGCCCTTTGTTCCACTGATACAGTGGACCCATGATATAGCACAGAACACCACCTATTGGACCGGCTGGCCCACCGATGAAGATCCTTACGTCGCCGGTGCTTTGTGGTACTGGACCGCGGTTCGCATTCTAGATCATCTCGAGCCAACCATGCCCGACCCTCGCGAGAAGTAGATCTGAGATCGGGTTATAGGGCTACCACACGAGGAGCCCTGCACAGCAGGGCTCCTCGTGGACCTAAGTGAAGGGTGCCCGCAGATAGCGAGCGTCTACATCCGTCGATTCCGGGAATTAGCTGGAGAGGAGAGGCGAGAGGTGCGATTAGCTTATCCCTTAAAGAGACTGGCGCTACTTCTGCTTGTGCTTTGGACGGCGGCCACGATGAACTTCATCGTGCCCAGGCTGGCGCCTCGCGACCCGATCAAAGAAAAGTTGGACGAAGTGATGGGTTATGCGGGGTACTCAGGCTACAGTGCAGGGGTCGAGGAAATGGCTGCGATCTATGAGGCGAAGTTCGGACTGGACCAGCCCCTCTGGAAGCAGTACATAACCTATCTAGGCGATTTGGCCCGTTTTGATCTTGGGCCCTCCCTGAGGAACTACCCAAAGACAGTGAAGGAAGTCATAGGGGAAGCACTGCCTTGGACGATTGGCCTCTTGACCGTGAGTACGCTGATAGCTTTCGCGTTTGGGTCGTTGTTAGGAGCGTTGGTGGCTTGGCCTGAAACTCCGCGATGGGTGGAGTACGTGGCTATGCCATTCATAATGTGCTCAGCGATTCCGTTCTACGTCCTCGGTCTGGTACTGATATACTTTCTAGGAGTCAGTCTGCACTGGTTTCCCGTTTCCGGGGGACAAAGCGTGGGAGCGGTGCCGTCACGCTCCCTGTCGTATTATCTGGACATTCTGCACCATGCCATTCTGCCAGCGTTGTCGATGATCATCGCTCTTGCTGGCAGCCGACTCATCAGCATGCGCGGCATGCTGGTGACGATTCAGGGTGAGGACTACATGATCTACGC
>CAZBJW010000030.1:0-20370 GCA_964492135.1 uncultured Anaerolineales bacterium | reverse complement strand
GATATTCCTTGGCTACGGTGTGCGTAATGCTCTTCTGCCACAGATCACCGATCTCGCACTATCACTTGGCATGTTGGTGTCGGGGTCAGTGCTGGTAGAATCGGTCTTCGCGTACCCGGGAATGGGTGCTGTCCTCGCTGAGGCGATCAAAACCTTCGACTACTTCACCATCTATGGCGTAGTGTTCTTCGTGATCATGGGGGTCGGCCTGGGTACTTTCCTACTGGATCTGATATATCCATTGCTGGATCCTAGAATTACCTACGAAAGGAGCTGATGTGGCAAAGACTGGCAGTCTAGGCGGCTATGTCCGGCGCAACAAGCGCCTGGGGGTGGGCGTTGGTCTTCTCCTCGTACTGTTTCTCTTCTCCACTGTGGGGCTCATGTTGATCGACGTGAAAGGTGCATACCCCCTGGCCGCGCCGGTTAGTAGGCCTCCCTCTTGGGAGCACCCTTTCGGGACTGATAGCCAGGGAAGGGATTTGCTGGCCACCGCGGTGATGGGGACCTACCTGACAGTGAGGATAGGCCTAATCGCTGGGACAATTGGAGTCGCTGCCGGTGCGATTGTCGGATTCCTGGCTGCGTACTACGGTGGTGTTCTGGATGCGGTTGTCAGATGGGTCGTAGACGTCGCGCTTACCGTGCCTGGGCTACTCATTCTGGCCGTTATTGCTTCCACATTGAAGAAAGCCATGGATGCCAATGGCATGGCTCTCGTGCTTTGCCTGTTGACCTGGAGATGGCCGGCACGGATCATACGCGCCCAGGTGCTCACTCTGCGGGAAAGGACCTTTGTCAAAGTGGCGCATCTCAGCGGCGAGAGCAATCTGGAGATCATCTTCAAGGAGTTGGTGCCCAATCTCCTGCCCTACCTGGGGGCAAGCTTGGTCGCTTCAGTGACAGGTGCGATTTTCACCTCACTAGGCCTGGAAATTCTGGGGCTAGGCCCGATGCGAGAGCCAACCATTGGCATGACGCTCTACTGGATCATGTACTATGGGGCATTTGTGAGGCGTCTGTGGTGGTGGATCCTCACACCTGTTGCAATCATAGTGATTCTGTTCATGGGGCTCTTCATGGTGTCTGCGGGTCTTGACGAGCTGGCGAATCCGAGGCTGCGGAGGAAAGTATGAGCGAGCCAATCTTGCAGGTTAGGGACATGCGCTTCTACTATCACACAGAACTCGGGCCAGTAAAGGCTGTTGATGGCATCAGCTTCGAGTTGGCACAGAGGAGCACCATGGGATTGGTGGGTGAATCGGGATGCGGAAAGTCTACGACAGCCATGGCGTTTATGCGCTTGTTGAAGCCACCCGGAAAGCTGGAGTCGGGAGAGATACTACTCGATGGCGTCGATCTGGCAAAGCTGTCAGAGGAGGAGATGCGGCAGACTCGCTTGTTTGAGATCAGCCTGATACCGCAAGGGGCGATGAACTCGCTGAATCCAATAGTGAAGGTGAGGAGTCAGTTTCTGGATGGGATGAACGATCATGGCGTGCACATGAGCAGGAAGCAGGCTGCGGAGAAGGTTGAGGAGCTGCTGGACGCCGTGGACCTGGCCCCCCAAGTAGCAGACATGTATCCGCACGAGCTGAGCGGGGGTATGAAGCAGCGGGTGTGTATCGCAATGGCGATCTCGATGAAGCCAAAGGTGGTGCTGGCGGACGAACCAACAAGTGCGCTGGACGTGGTAGTTCAGAGGCAGATCATGGATACAATTGAGCGATTACAGACGGAAATGGGTATTTCGATGATCCTAATCGGGCACGACATGGGATTGATGGCGCAGTCGGTGGATGAGTTGGCGGTGATGTACGCGGGGAGGCTGGCGGAGATTGGGATGGTCCATGAGATCTTTGAGGACCCGCTACATCCTTACACGAAACTATTGATAAGCACTCTGCCGACGCTGGGGCGGAAGGGGCATTTCGAGGGAATACCAGGCATCACGCCGCTGCTGTTGAATCCGCCGAAGGGGTGCTTGTTTGCGCCACGGTGCCCGGAAGTGAAGGATGCTTGTTACGAGGAGGTTCCTGACTGGCAGGAGATTCGGCCCGGCAGATGGGTGGCCTGCCACTTGGGAGGGGTATGGCCATGACAGCACTGCTTGAGCTACGGCGGGTGACGAAAGTATACAGGGGTGGGCTATTCCGACGTCGATCAACGGTAGCGTTGCAGAACAGTTGCGTAACGATAGGTGGGGATCATCCGATGATCCTGGCCATTGCCGGGGAGAGCGGCAGTGGCAAGACCACAATGGGGATGCTCCTCCTGGGGTTCATCACTCCGACAGAGGGTGAGGTTCTGTACAAGGGACAGAACCTGTGGAAGGCTCCGAAAGCTGTGTGGAGGGAGTTCAGGCGAGATGTGCAAGCGATCTTCCAGGATCCATTTGAGGTATACAATCCGTTCTACAAGGTGGACCACGTAATGACGGTGCCAATATCGAAGTTCGGATTGGCTGAGTCGAAGGAAGAGTGGCGGGAGATGATGGAGGGGGCACTCAGGAGCATAGGTCTGAGGCCTGAGGAGACGCTCGGGCGCTTCCCGCACGAGCTGAGTGGGGGACAGAGGCAGAGGATTACCGTGGCGCGGGCGTTGATTATGCAGCCAAAGGTGATCATCGCGGACGAGCCAGTGTCGATGGTGGATGCGTCGCTGAGGGCGACCATTCTGAAGAGCCTGCGTAGCTTGAAGGAGGACATGGGGATATCGATCCTGTACATCACACATGATCTGGCCACGGCGTATCACATCTGTGAGGACATTCTTGTGTTATATCAGGGGCAGGTGATGGAGGCTGGTGACGTCGACAGAGTGATCATGGAACCGGAGCACCCGTATACGCAATTGCTGGTGGGTTCCATACCTTGGCCTGATCCAGAACGGAGGTGGGGAGAGGCGGAGTGCCTAGGGAGAGCGTGGATGGAGAGAGTGTCTCGGGGTTGTGCCTTTGCCCCACGGTGTCCGCACGCGATGGATATATGCTGGGAGAGGCGGCCATCGCTATACAGAACTGAAGAGAATCGCGCCTCAGCCTGTTTTTTGCACCAATACAGCCCAGTGATCGATGCAAGTGAAATCGGCTTGGTGCTGCACGGAAACTTGAAGTCGAGTCGGGCAGCTGACCATGAAGCGGCTGACGTTTCAGCCGCTTAACCTGGGTGGCTAGCAGGCTGTTCTAGACTTGGGGCATACGGCCCAGGATAGTTTGTGCTTACTTGGTGCCCGAGGTGGCGCATTATGAGCACAATCAAAAAGGAGACGTTATGTGTATGTATGCAAATTCCGGCGATCATTTCAGGTTTTTCCTCCCTCCCGTGGTTGAATTCGGGCCAGGCTTGAGGACCAAGATACCATACTATGCCAATAAGTTGAGGCTGAAGCGGCCGCTGCTGATTGTAGACCCTTACTTCTTGGACACCGAGTATTTTATGGAGACCAAGAAGGTGCTCGGGGCCGAAGGCTTGCATATCGCGTTGTGGCATGGCGTGGTTCCTAATCCCACGGACGTCAGCGTTGACGATGCGGTCAGGGTGTACAAGGAGAATAACTGCGACGGCGTCGTGGCCATCGGGGGCGGCAGCGCCCTTGACACCGCCAAAGGAGTGGCTGTGGTGGTCGCTGGCAGTGCAAAAGGCATACGTGAATATACACCGCCGACGTGGAAAGATGTCGAGGGGATGGCGCCGGTTATTTTGCTTCCGACCACAGCCGGTACTGGCGCTGAGGTCAATCCGTGGGCGATGATCACCAACACCGAAACCGGGAAAAAAGTAGTAGGTTTCAACGCCGGGGAGTTCATCGATGCCCAAAAAGTGGCCATTGTGGACCCGGAGCTGACGGTCTCGATGCCTCGCAGGCTCACAGCCACTACAGGCATGGATGCCTTCTGCCATGCAATTGAATGCTATCTCTGTCCGACTCCCAACCCCATCTCGGATGTCATTGCCGTCCGCGCCATCCATTTGGTGGCCACGAACCTCAGGCAGGCAGTGCATAATGGGCAAGACATCGAAGCGCGGGTGAATATGAGCCTTGCCGCATTGATGGCCACCGCCGCGTTCCCCAACGCTGGTTTGACCTTCCCTCACCGTTTGGCTGCCAAGGTCTACGACCGGTGGGGTCTCGACCATGGAGTGGCAGTCTCTGTCACTCTGAGGGCGTCGCTTGAGGTACTGTTACCCGTCAAGACCACAAGGTTGGCTGAGGTGGCCAAGGTATTCGGGGTTGTGGCCGCCGGACGAAGTGTGCGGGAAGTCGCCGAAGCGGGGCTTGATGCGATCGATCAGCTTCAGCGGGACATCGACATGCCCACCTTTAAGGAAGTCACGGGGGCAACGGCCGAGGATGTCGAGGCCTTTGAGGCCGAGCTGCAGAAGTCAGACGCACCCGAGTTTATGCGCAGACAGTACGGCCGCATATTGATGCGCTCACTTGAGCTGTAGGAAGCGCAAGTGCGTCCTGCGGGCTTGTGGATCCTGGAGTCGACAGCCACACGGTCCACAAGAGCTCCCAGAACCAGGTACCATGCGCCGTTTTGAGCGCGGAGTCTGGGAGCCCAAACAAGAGATTTGAGAAGGCTATCACGTCGTTGTTCACAGTTTGATTTCTACTCAAAGGGAGATACTATGACACACTCCTATTTCAACAAGATCCTGCGAGTCGATTTGTCGGACGGGCATACCAGTATCGACGAACCTGGGGACATCTACTTCCGACGCTACATGGGTGGGTGGAACATAATCGCTGATATTCTTATCCATGAGGTCCCCGCTGGAGCTGACCCCTTGGGTGCGGAGAACAAACTTGTGTTTGCGCCGGGGGTCTTAACAGGGCTTCCGGTTGCGGGGGCCGCGCGTAATGCGATTGGCGCAAAGTCTCCCTTAACTGGTGCATGGGGGGCGAGTGAAGTGGGTGGTTTCTGGGGAACTGAGCTCAAGCACGCCGGTTTCGACGCTTTGGTAGTAAAAGGCGTTTCCCCCAATCCGGTCTATCTATGGATTAGGGACGGGGCTGCGGAGCTCCATGATGCGTCACAACTGTGGGGCAAGGATACGAAGGAGACTCAGGAAATGATTCGGCAGGAGCTTGGAGACAAGCGTGTTCAGTGTGCAATGATAGGACCGGGTGGAGAGAATCAGGTTCGTTTTGCCAACATCATGAATGGCCTGTCGGATGCCGCCGGTCGTTCAGGCCTGGGTGCTGTTATGGGCTCCAAGAATCTTAAAGCCATTGCTGTTCGAGGCACATTGAAAATGAAAGGGGCTGACCCCGAACAGATTGGGGAACTGGCACGTGCCAAGGCAAAACTCTTGCGGAATATTCCCTGGTACGCAACAGGCACAGGCATAGGGCTGGCCAGTATGGTGGCCACCGGGAATCTGCCCATCCGAAACTTCCGCGACGGGGAGTTCGAAGGAGCGGCCAATATAAGTGCGGAAAACTTGTTGAAGGAAATGAGTGTTGGCAGGGAGGGCTGCTACGCTTGCAGTGCCCGTTGCAAGAAGGTAGTTCGCTTTGAAGAACCGTATTGGGTTGACCCAGCTTACGGAGGGCCCGAGTACGAGACCATTGCTGCCTTGGGGTCCTGTTGTGGTGTGGACGACATCGCAGCAGTGGCCAGAGCCGGACAGTTATGTAATGCGTACTCGTTGGATACTATCAGTACAGGAGTGACCATTGCCCTCGCCATGGAATGCTTCGAGGGAAATATCCTTACGCTGAGCGACACAGACGGCATTGATCTGCGCTTCGGCAATGCAGAAGCGGTGGTTAAGATGGTGGAGAAAATCGCGCGGCGCGAGGGGCTTGGGGCAATCTTGGCAGAGGGACCCGGCGAAGCAGCTAGGCGGATTGGGGGAGGAGCAGAAGGCTATGCTATGCACGTCAAGAACCAAGCTTACCCCATGCACGAGCCTCGGCTCAAACGTGGTCTGGCCATCTCCTATTCAGTCTCCCCAACTGGCCCGGATCATATTCATGCCCTCCAGGACACAAGTCTCGCGCACGCTGACGAGGACGGATTCTTGCTCTCTGAGCCGTGGTATGGTCAGACGTTGCGAAGCATGGGGGTGCTGGAACCCGTTGCCCTAGAGAGTCTTGGCCCCGAGAAGGTCCGCGCCACTGCGTATAGCATGATGAACTATGCTATGAGCAACTGTTTGCTCACGTGTGTGTTTGTTCTTTGGGGTCTTAAACAAAGAGTCGAATTGGTAGCCGCGGCGACTGGTTGGGATGTTGGGGCCTTTGAATTGCTCAAGGTGGGTGAGCGGGCTCTCACATTAGCTCGAGTTTTCAACGTGCGCGAAGGGCTTGGCGTGCACGATGACCGACTGCCGGAACGGAGCCTTGGTCCGACTCGAGGGGGACCATTAGCCAATGGGGGCATTGATCGCGAAGCGTTGGAACAAGCGATCCGCACCTACTACGGTATGATGGGCTGGGATCGGGAGACTGGGATACCTTTGCCCGATAAACTCCACGAACTGGGTGTGTCCTGGGCTGTCGAGTTCTTGCCTGAGAAGTGAGCTACTTGCTCTTTTGAGTGTTGTTGCAGCACCGAGTGGAGGATAAGCAGCAGTGCCCAAAACGATAATGGTAACAGGTGGAAGCGGGTTTCTTGGAAGTTACGTGTGTCGCTTGTTGGCCGAACAAGGATACCGGGTAGTATCCTATGATATTGTGCCACTGCAAGGGAAACGACTCTATGTTCATAAACCCGTTAGGGACTCAATCCTTTATGCCAGAGGTCAGATTACCGATCTATCACATGTCATAGCAGTCTGCCAGCGAATGGATGTTGACGCAATTGTCCATGCGGCGGCGTTCGTAGGTGTAGAGGATTCAGTTGAACAAGCGTATTTTACCTATGAGGTGAACAGCAAAGGTGCCATTGTAGTATATGAGACAGCTCGTCTTCTCAACATGGAGAGGGTGGTGCTGATCAGCAGTAATGCGGTTTATCAGGCAAAACAGTATGAACCGATTGATGAGAAACACCCAGTGTTTTCTCCCAGCAGTGGAAACCCTGCCGCCCATTACGGAGCCTCGAAACTTGCGGCGGAAATCATTGGCCTGACTTATTGTATGTTCAATGGTGTTGATCTGATAGCGTTGAGAATGTCGTCAATCTATGGATTCGGCATGCAGAATCCTCTCTATGTTAAGCCGATGGTTGAAAGTGCTGTTCTGGGCGTTTCATGTAACTTCCCAACTGGTGGTGATATGCAGCGAGATTACACATATGTCAGGGACAGCGCAAGAGCGGTTTTGGGGGCGGTTGAAGCAGATAGTACGCAACTGAGCCAGAGGGTTTTCAACATCTCAGGGGGTAGACTCTATTCAGCCCGTCAGGTGGCGGACATTGTCAAGGAACTTGTCCCGACAGCGAGGCTTGAAATTGGCCCAGGGCTGAGTATCATCGAACAAAGTGATATTAAGGCTAGGGGGATGCTAGACTGCACAAGAGCTAAGGAGGTGCTTGGATACAGTCCTGGATATGATCTTCGACAAGGCATACAGGACTACATTGCTTTGATGAACCGCTACCTACAAGACAGCAAAAAGGAGGACGAGAGATCTTAGGATGAATTGTTGCTCATCTGTTGAATGTGTATACAACACAGCAAAGGAAGGAGGAAGTATCTAGTTATGCCCGCCCAACGAGATATGCTTGCCATGTACTACAGAATGAATGTGACCAGATTCCTGAATAATGAGCTTGTTGACCTCAAGAATCACGGAAAAATCTATGGCCCCATTCATCATACCACAGGACAGGAAGCCATTGGTATTGGGGTCGGTGCTACTTTGCGAGAAGACGATTACATTATCAGCAATCACCGCGGCTATCCCCACTGGATCGGGAAGGGGATCGATTTGAAGAAACTGACCACCGAAATCTTCGGTAAGGCAGGAGGCTGCTGCAAAGGAAAGGGAGGTGAGATGCTGATGACGGACTTGAGCAAAGGGATTCTAAGTACAACGATCATAGGTGCCGGTTTGCCCATAGCGACTGGTCTGGGACTGTCTTTCAAGATGAGGAAAACGGACCAACTTGTCGTGTGCTATTTCGGTGATGGAGCTGCTAACACAGGAGCCTTTCATGAGTCGCTCAATTTCGCTGCTCTGCACAGCCTGCCCGTAATCTTCCTGTGTGAGAACAATCAGTGGGCTCTAAGCATTAAGGTAACCAGTTCAACTTCGGTGCGAGACATCGCAAGGAGGGCAATAGCCTATGACATAGAGGGATTCATTGTTGACGGCAATGATGTACTGGACATCTACGATCTCTTGGTAGAGATAGGCAAAAATGTGAGAGAGGGCAAGGGGCCAGTTCTGGTTGAAGCAAAGACCTATAGACTCTGTCCTTTTTCTACGAATGATCGCCAGTCTGGATATCAACCTGATGAGGAAATAAAGAGGTGGATGGCCAAGGATCCGATTGCTCGTTTTCGAGAGCAGTTACTTCTTCTTGACGTAGGGAAAGAGGCAGAAATCCGTGCTGAGGAAGAAAGGGCTCGTCATGACGCTCACGATGCAGTAACGTACGGTCAAGAGGCGGATTATCCTGCTACGAGTGCGCTGTATGAAGACCTCTATGCTTGAGTGAGATGGCCAAACCATCTGCCTATCAAAGGAAATAGGAGGGTAAGGATGAGGCGAATCAGGATCCAGCAAGCGCTGAATGAGGCTCTGAACGAAGAGATGGCACGGGACGATACGGTATTCGTGATGGGAGAAGATGTAGGTGTTTACGGAGGACACCTAGAAGTCACCTCAGGGTTGTATCATAGATTTGGCCCTGAACGGGTAATTGACACTCCAATCTCCGAAGAGATCATTGTGGGGGCGGGTGTAGGAGCAGCAATTGGCGGAATGAGACCAGTCGTGGAGATCCAACACATTGACTTCATCACGCTGGCTCTAGATGTTATTGTCAATAATTGTGCTGGTATGCGATATGCGTACGGTGGGCAAGTTCAAGTACCCATCGTCATCAGGACCCAAGGAGGTTGTCATCCCTTGGGAATGCAGCACTCTAAGAGTCTAGAGGCCTGGCTCGTCCACATACCTGGATTGAAAGTAGCTATGCCCTCAACGCCCCATGACGCAAAGGGTTTGCTCAAAACAGCAATCAGGGATCCGAATCCTGTGGTATTCATCGAGCACAAATTGACTTACCGCAATACGGGAGAGGTGCCTGCAGAAGAATACCTGATCGAGTTTGGTTCAGCAGACGTGAAGAGGTCGGGAGGCGATGTCACCGTGGTAGCTACTTCCAGGATGGTGGATGAGACTTTAGCTGCTGCTGACGAGCTGGAAAAAGAGGGGATTGACATAGAAATCATTGATCCCAGAACTCTGGTCCCACTGGACGTTGATACCATCCTCCAGTCGGTGAGCAAGACAGGAAGACTGGTCGTAGTCCATGAGGCTTGGAAGACAGGTGGCTTTGGTGCTGAGGTTGTGGCTAGAGTCTGCGAAACAAGGAAGGATCTTCTCAAAGCTCTTCCAGTAAGGATAGCAGCAACTGATGTACCGCCCCCCTACAGCCCCGTTTTGGAGAGGATTTCGATCCCTACTAGAGAGAGCATAGCCAACCGCATCAGGCAAATGATGTCATGAATCCGTTTCATCGAGTTGGAATGGCTAGATAACATTGAGCTCGGTCCGTGATAGCTGCTTGCCGTGACCGGAAAAGACAAAGAGATGAGAGGAAATCAAGCATGGGAGAGAAGAGGGAAGGGGAATATCGGCATATCCTCTACGAGAAGAGGGGCCGCATTGCTTACGTGACCATTAACCGCCCCGAAGTATTGAATGCCATTCACCCTCCTGCCCTTGCGGAGTTGAATGATGCCTGGGCTGATTACATAGCAGACGATGCTTTGTGGGTGGCCATTTTCACCGGTACTGGAGAGCGGGCCTTCTGCGTCGGCTCGGATCTGAAATACCGCGTAGAAGAGGCCGATGAACAAGAACTTAGGCGGCCTGGAAGGCGCAAAGGCCACGTCCTCGACGAATGTCAGAAACCAGTCATTGCTGCGGTAAATGGATACGCAGTGGGCGGAGGTCTGGAGATGGCCCTTCGTTGTGACATCATCATTGCCGCTGAGCACGCCCAGTTTGGACTGCCGGAGCCACGACGAGGACTGCTCTCGGACACTGGCGGTGTCACGAAGTTGCCCAGACGCATTCCCTATCATCTGGCCATGGGACTAATACTCACTGGTAGGTTGGCCTCTGCTCAGGAGGTCTACCGAATGGGAGTGGTTAACGAAGTAGCACCTATGAGCCATCTGATGCCAGTCGCCGAGCGGTGGGCCAATGAGATCCTGGAGTGTGCTCCATTATCATTACAGGCGGCCAAGCAAGTCATCATGAGAACTGGAGACCTGCCCCTGGAGGTAGCTGTAAGCTCCATCGAGAGTCTCGACGCTGTGCGGAGGCTTCGAGACTCTGAGGATTATATAGAAGGTCCCAAGGCCTTTGCAGAGAAGCGAAAACCCATCTGGAAAGGCAGATAGCTAACTCTCTAGGTGGCTGCGGACCCGACCAAGGAGCTTGGACAAACTAATAGCAGGAATCCAACTGGGATATGGAGGTATAGTAATAAATGAGGGAAACGACCGGTGCTCTAGAGGGAATTCGTATCATCGATTTCAGCCATGTCTACCAAGGCCCCGTGGGCACTCAGATCCTAGCGGACTGTGGCGCCGACGTCATCAAGATCGAGCGACCTGGAAGGGGAGACTGGAGCAGGAGTTGGGGGCCCTTTATTGAAGGGGTAAGCATGCCATTTGCCAGTCTCAATCGCAATAAACGGAGCCTGGCGGTGAACCTGAAAGCGGAAGCGGGCAAGAAGATAGCGCTAAAGCTTGTGCAAACCACGGACGTACTCGTACACAACTTCCGTCCCGGTGTCATGGATGGACTTGGACTGGGCTATGATGACTTGAAGGAGCTTAACCCTCGGCTCATCTATGCCCGTTCGAGCGGCTGGGGCGACGAGGGGCCCTACGTCGATCGGGAGCGAGGCGGACACGATATGCTGGCACGGGCCGCAGCCGGTTGGTTTCAGACTATGGTGCCGGACGAGCTGCCCGTTCCTGTGGGACCGTCCGTTGACTATCCAGCCGGATTGATGCTGGCATTGGGCATACTCATGGCCATCATAGGTCGAGAGCGGACTGGCCGTGGACAACTGGTAACCACGGATCTCTTCAGCGTCGCTTTCCATGCGCATGCATGGGAATCCGGTGCGGTCTTGAACAAAGAGCGAGTTCAGGACAGGACCGGGGTAGGCGTCACCGAGCGGGCCATTGAGAAGGCGTTCAGGACTAAGGACAGCGTGATAGAACTGTCACCGGTCTTCTCGCCCAATGCCCTGCGCGACATCTCTGTAGCAATGGGCTTGGGTGACCTGTCAAAGGACTCTCGCTTTTCCACTGAAGAGAGCAGGCTCGCACGCAAAGAGGAACTGAATTCCGTTTTGGCAAATCGTTTCTTGGAGAAGACCACAGAGGAGTGGATAGCAACCTTGGAGCCTCAGGGGGTGTTGTGTGGCGAGATAAAGACCTTTGAAGAAGCTGCTGACGACCCTCAGATAGAGGCGAACAAAATGGTAGTGAAAATGGAGCACCCCAGGCTGGGAAGGCTGCGTCTCTTAGGTACACCCCTCAGGCTCTACGGCACCCCTGCAACCCTCCGCGAACCGCCTGCTGACTTGGGTGAGCATAATGTCGAGGTACTCGTCGAGCTTGGGTACTCCGAAGGGGAGATAGCCCAACTGAAAGATGAGGGGGTGCTCGGATAGGAATCGGCGGTTGAATGTTGAGGCTTCTCCAGCCAGGGCGCCCTTGAGAGCCGGACAGATGCTGCTAACCAGTACCGGGAGGCGGTTAAAGCCACAGCAGATAGCGGAGTGTCTACATTGCAATGATCAAGGTGTCGGTAGTGCCGTTCGGGCCCACCATCGACATGGGCTGACCTACGTACATGGGAAGTCCCACGCATCTCACGATTCCTATTCGGCTCCAGGCATGCTAGACCGAAGCGGTTGCGGGAGAGCATCCGACACCCTTCTCGTGCTCTTGGTCAGGAGGTCAGTGTCTGTACCATGAACTGGAGACTGTTAGCGAAAGTATGCTGGGCCGAGAGGTTGACAGCATAGCGAGTCAGTGATGAGACGATCTGTTGGGCGTTAGGGAAACTGGAAGCCTCCTGGAAACGAGCTAAGAAGAGGACTCGGAGTCCGCATGAGCAATCTGGGGGTAAAGAAGCATCCTCGACCTGTTGACTCGGTGATCGAGCCACTCCAGGACTAGCTGCTGGGCTCCGAGGATGAGTGCTGGCTTAGCCGATTGGTTCGGCCGAACTTTTCGCCTGGGCCGGGCCGGGAGATGTGCTGTGGTTGGTAAACCCGAAGATGGAGACAGACAATCCCGACTAGGGCTCTGGCGTGCTTTGACGGGGGCGAGACGCTGAACGGATCTACCTGTACTTCTGCAGTGGGCAATTCGGAAGCGTTGGTAGGAGCGTAGCCGCGATGGAGGTCACTTTGATACTGGTGGGATTCCCGAAGCAGTACGCTGGGGTTCATGATCGGCTGGAGCTAGCTGCAGGTCCCACGGTGGCCGAGATGCTCCAGGCAGCCGGCATCCCAATGGCATTGGTGGCGGCGGTAGTGCGGGGTAACACACTCGTTCCGATAGATTATCGGCCGCAAGACGGGGAGCGCATCAAGGTGATCGCCATGATAGGTGGTGGCTGAAGACTCCTGAAGCAAGGTTAGGTCGAGATGACTGGCAGAATCGTGCACGATATTGAGTGTGAAAGAACCAGGCGATAAGACAAGCGTCCAGGCAATGTCTCCTGGTGATTTGCAGGCTCTTGTTTGAGAAGGTGTCTGAATGCCCGAGAAGGTTGTTACTTTTGGCGAGATTATGTTGCGTCTTTTGCCGCCTGGCTTCTTGCGCTTTGAGAAGGCTTGTTCATTTGACGTTATCTATGGTGGCGGTGAAGCGAACGTCGCCGCCTCGCTGGCCAACTATGGAATTCCTGTTGATTATGTTACACGCCTGCCCAGGAACGACATTGGCGAGGCCTGTATGGGGTTCTTGCGCCAGCGCGGTATAGGTGTAGACAGAATCGTCTGGGGCGGCGATCGGCTGGGCATCTACTTTTCGGAGATAGGGGCTGCGGCACGTAGCAGCAAGGTAATCTACGATCGGGCGAACTCGTGCTTTGCTAGCATTGAACCCGGTATGGTCGACTGGAAAGGCGTTTTTGCTGACGCCCATTGGTTTCACTGGACGGGCATAACGCCGGTTATTTCTAGGGGGGCGGCCAACGTTTGCCTGGAGGCTGTGAAGACAGCCAAAGAGATGGGGTTGACCGTGTCGTGTGATCTCAACTATCGCAGCAAACTCTGGAAATGGGGCAAGTCCTCTGGTGAGGTGATGCTTGAGCTGGTAGAGTATTGCGATACCGCCATTGGCAATGAAGAGGACGCTGCGAAGGTCTTTGGCATACATGCGCCGCATCCTGACGTGACCTCGGGCGTGGTCAATGCGGCGAAGTATCGCTTCGTATGTGACGAGCTGCACCGACGATTCCCTAAGTTGACAACCATCGCCATCACCTTGCGTGGCTCAATCTCTGCCAGCCATAATACTTGGTCGGGCGTGTTATGGGACAGGGGGAATTTCTATGCGGGTCCCTCCTTCGATATCACTCACATCGTGGATCGTGTCGGCGGGGGAGATTCTTTCGTGGGTGGATTGATCTACGGTCTGCTGACATATAGAGATGATAAGCAGGCGGCTCTTAACTTCTCCGTAGCGGCCTCATGCCTGAAGCACACGGTCTTTGGAGACTTCAACCTGGCAACAGTGGCCGAGGTGGAAAAGCTTATGAGTGGCGACGTCTCAGGCAGGGCCCTGCGCTAGCAGCAAGGTGTTCGGGCTGCCTCAAAAGTGTTTGCGCGTTTGCTCAGCGCCCAAGACATGAGAGAGGAAAAAAGATGGCACGTTTCTCGAGAGTTCGCGTTTGGAGCAAGATGGAAGAACAGGGCCTGGTGCCCCTGTTCTACGATAGGGAAGCGGAGGTCTCCAAGAAGATTGTGGAGGCCCTCTCGACCAGCGGCGCCAAAGTAATCGAGTTTACTAATCGCGGAGATCGAGCCTTCGAGGTGTTCGTGAACTCATCGTCCATGTCGAAGACAATGATCCCGGTGTAATCCTCGGAGTGGGTTCTGTTTTGGACGTCGCTACGGCAGGAATCTACATCAATCTGGGGGCGAATTTCATTGTCGGGCCCGTGATGAATGCTGAAGTAGCCAGGTTGTGCAATAGGCACAAGGTCGTGTATTGGCCCGGTTGCGGCTCTGTCTCCGAGCTGTCGGAAGCGGAAGAACTGGGTGTTGAGCTTTGCAAAGTATTCCCAGGCAGCCAAGTAGGTGGGCCAGGTTTCGTTAGAGCTATTAAGGCCCCCTGTCCGTGGGTGAAGATCATGCCCACGGGAGGGTGGACGCTACCTGGGAGAAACTGAAGGGCTGGTTCGACGCAGGAGTTGCCTGTGTAGGCATGGGTTCCAATTTGGTGCGCAAGGACATGGTAGCTGCTGAGGACTGGGAGGGAATCAAGGCCCTCACGAGTCAGTGCTTGGCCTGGATCCGCAAGGCAAGAGGGCAGGCGCTTTACAGGGGAGTTGAGCATGTGGGTCTGTATCCTACCTCTGAGGCCTCGGCTGAGGAAATTGTGGACTGGTATCCGCAGGCCTTTGATCTCAAGGTGAAGGAGGGGAGAAGCTCCTTCGTCCTGAGCAGCGATGGTTTCGGTCGTATTGAGGTGTCAAGAGCGAGCCGGACCGTCCTTGCCATATCGCCGTGCAGGTGGCCGACTTTGAGGTTGCAGTGGAGGACTTACGAGCGAAAGGCTTCGAACTTTTCGAACCGAAAATCAAACCCGCGTCGAAATCAGTCTATCTCGAGAACCCCGGTTCAGCGGGCAATACAGCGCACCTGCTTTGGCTCGCCTAGCCCAACGGGATAAGACTTGGCGGGAATACTGTCGCAAAGGGTATTCCCTTT
This sequence comes from uncultured Anaerolineales bacterium, assembly GCA_964492135.1. Classification (GTDB taxonomy): domain Bacteria; phylum Chloroflexota; class Anaerolineae; order UBA7937; family B3-Chlor; genus CAYGAW01. Next base: position 5,270 of record CAZBJW010000030.1, on the reverse strand, counting down.
GCTTCCCTTTTCACTCACAGCATGGATCTTGGGCCAACAGCTTAGTCTGAGGCGCGGTAAAGGAATCGTGACTGGTAGTGACCAAGGTAGGTAACCGCATAATGGCTTTCGTAATAAGATCAAGAAATGGAGCCCGAGTAGAATATGGACATCGATAGAACGATCTGTACGGACGTACTGGTGGTTGGGGGCGGGGGCGCAGCGTGCCGGGCGGCCGTGGCAGCTCACGACGCCGGGGCTCAGAGCATCTTGGTCGTTAAGGGGCAGCTAGGCAGTTCTGGCGCCACAGTGGCGCCGGGGCGCGGGGCAGCCTGGCAAGCGGCAGATGCCTGTTCTAGTGGCGAGGACAGCCCGGATGTGCATTTCCGCAACATCCTCGACGCGGGACTCGGGATGGCTGATCCGCGCCTGGCACGAATTTTGGCTTATGAGGTTCTTGAGCGAATGGAGGAACTTGAGGAGTGGGGCCTGCGGTTCGTACCTGATCCAACAGGCAAGAAGCCTCACTTCAGCGCCTATTCCTGTTTTGCCGATCAGCCTCGGGCCCACTGCATCCTGAATTCGGGACATGGTCATGCCGGTGAGATCGTTATGGTGCTCAGGCGCCAGATGGAAATGAGGGACATCGAGGTGCATCAGAATGTATTCGTCACAGACCTGATTGTGGAGGCCGGCGAGTGCATTGGTGCCTTGGCCCTGGGGCCGGACGGAGAGGTCATAGCCTACCGGGCTGGGGCCGTGGTGCTGGGTACAGGCGGAGCGCGGCAGATATTTCCAACAGAGGAGCAGCACGTAATAGACACCACTGGAGATGGTTACGCCATGGCTTTGCGCGCAGGGGCAGAGCTTGCGAACATGGAGTATGCCCAGTTCATGCTGCACCTCCACCCTCGCCTTTCAGTGCAAGTACCTGGATCACTATGGGCCCTCTTCCCGAAACTCAGGGATCGTAATGGCGAAGATGCCTTAACACCCTATCTGCCCCCTGGAGTTAGCAAGGAGCGAGTGATGTATGAGCGCACATTGCATTTTCCCTTCTCGAGCCGGGATACATCCAAGTGGCTGGACATTGCGATAGCCAACGAGATCAGGGCAGCCCGAGGTACCCCTGAGGGCGGCTTGATACTGGACTTCTCCGAAGTAGATCTCAGCACTTATAGACCTTCTCGACCGAACCACATCCCAGAGGACTATAACAAGCCTGTGGTGTTGCCCAAGGGACGGGTACAGGTAGGATCTCGGGCTCACGCGATTAATGGAGGGACAAGGATTGACGACCGAGCCGAGACCACTTTGCACGGGCTTTTCGCGTGTGGAGAGGTAGCCGCCGGCCCTCACGGCGCGGACAGGTTGGGGGGTGGGATGCTCACTAACTGCCAAGTCTTTGGAGCGAGAGCAGGCAAGTTCGCTGCTCGATGTGCTCTCAATGCGGGTGGTAGGGATCTGGCGCCAGAAAATGTGGCATTGCCTTTGGCACGACTGAGGCGACACGGTAGGGGAAAGAGGAGTGCCAAAGTTATGCTGGGCGTGCTGCAACAGATGACGGGGAATAACCTAATGGTCCTGCGGAACGCCAAGGGTTTGCAGAACCTGATTGCGAGGATCCAGGAATTGACTGTGGAGTGGCTTCCCCAAGTAGCAACCAATGACGTCTACTCTCTGCGACGAGCGATTGAGGTCGAGAACTCGCTGCTCACTGCGGAACTAATGGCACGAGCCGCGTTGATGCGTCAAGAAAGTCGGGGCAGTCATTACCGGGAAGACTATCCGCGACAGAATGACAACGCGTGGAGAGTAAGTATTGTCCTCCGTCTGGAGGAGAGGCAGCTGAGACAAGAGACCGTGACACTAGAGTAGGAGGCTTCGCTGGTATCTGATAGGGTGATCCTCGTATGTCCAACACCCGAGGGTGACATAATGGACTCTATTGTCTCTTGCTGCGGGGCTCTACCCATTGCAACCGCTGAAGATGGACTCACGCACATGAAAGATGTAGTGGGGCTCTTTTCGGCTGTCATCACTCATGTTGCCCTTACCTATCTGTCCTCTGCAGGACAGCGCGGATTGTGGCAGAATACGGTCTGTGGATGCATTGGCTTGCCTCGTTTGATTGATCCCAAACTGGGCTTGCCAGTGGACTCCATTTTCGTCAACTTGCACCCCGACCACGGTTTGATGGGGTGTTACCAGCTATCCAGATAAAAGGGGAAATACATGTCACGGAGCGAGCAAGACTACTCGGTACTCGAGCTACAGGCGCGCTGGGACACGATTCGCATAGCGAACGTATACGATGTCCTTGACAGCATGGGGTATCCCAACCAGTGCCTTGACCTAGGCATCAGGCCCCTTTGTTCCCATCAGCACCTGGCCGGGAAGGCCATCACTGTTAAGGGGGGGCGCGAGGCACGCTTGCGAGAGGAACTCGACGAGAAGGAACGTGGTTTCTCAATATACTTAGCCATTAAGGGTCTGGTGTTCCCAGGTTCCGTGGTGGTGGTCGAGTGCGGGGGGGAAACCTGGACAGGTAAATTCGGCGAGATGACCAGTTGGGGTTTTCAGCAACGTGGTGCCAGGGGGATCGTCTTGGATTCTCACATCCGTGATTTCCCGGGTCTGGAGATTATTCCAAATTATACGGTATGTGCGCGTGGCACGTCGCCGATTGAATCATCCAAGCGCTGGCGACCTCAGGCTTTCAACATACCCATTGCTATGCCCGGCACGTTGACCAGCCAGACGCGCGTCAATCCGGGCGATTGGGTTGTGGGCGGACCAGATGGTGTCGTTGTCGTTCCACAAGAGATCTCTTTGGAAGCCCTTATCAAGGCGGAGGAAATGGAGGCGCGAGAACAAGGCATGCGGGAGGATCTCGTTGCAGGAATGCCTTTTGATGAGGCCCATAAGAAGTGGGGGCGCGCCTAATGCAGTATCCGACAAGGAATCGGATTGGAAGCATATCCGCCAGCGTCGGTCTGGCTATAGGCTTGAGGCAAGTGCTTTTTGGGTCGTCCATGACGCGATACGAGCACGATCAGTTGGAAGCTACCTTACGTTCAAGAGACGCTTTTGTCTTGCCTCGCTGCGGATTCTTCTGGCTAGCACGATGGGGGAGCAAACTCCGGCAATCGCCCTGTCGGTGTGCTGTGAGAAACGCCGTGAGACATAATCCAAGCCTTTGACGAGTAAGGCCGGATGCGGCACAGCAGGCGTCGAGGCGTCCCCGCCGTATCCAAGCGGCGTTCACGCCTTAAAGGGCAGAACCGCCTCGGGAGTTCTTCAACATCAGATCGCGGGATCTTGACAAGCCGACCAGTGTGTCGATCCTGAAACTAGCGGCCGAGGCGAGCTTCAAACAAGGGCCGACGGAGACACGGGTAACTAACGAGACCATAGGGCTCAGGCTGGGATCAATGGGCGTGAACTCGAAGCGGGCTCAACGCTGAATCACCAGTCCCAATCCAGAGTAGGCGCCAAAGAATCGGATGTGATCGGTTGATCCCACTGGCCGATGAGTACGCCGACTGGGCCATGGGCAAGCAAGATGAGACGTAGTGCAGCCACTTTGAACAGTTCACTCTGAATGCCTCGACTCACAACAACAGGGCGCTCCGCCTGGAGGGTAGGTGAAGCAGAAAGACCATCTAGATCGGAAGATCCTGGCCTGCTATGGACTGGTGATGCGTAGGATGGCGGGGCCGATGAGCATTCGCCTTGAGAGCAAACTTGGTTGCGCGTTGTGGTCAGGCGACCGTTGAGCAGCATCACCTTTCAATCTCTGGAGTGCTGTCGCGCCAGACTGAGGGCGGTTGGGGCCTCTGAGTACTTTTCCTGGTCCGGGGCAATGCTTTGACATACAAACTTGTCCATCGCGTGCAGGTCGATCTCCTTTGACAGCGCACTGGCCCTGACATATGAAGCCGAACGATTCATACTTGTAGTCGTTGGGGTAGTAAGTGCTTGAACGGTGTGACCCAGCAAAGCGATGGGCCCCCCGGCAACCCAGCAGAGCAATAACGTCGCGCATTGGAGTTCTGGCAGCTGGCCCGAGCCCCGCGGAAACAACATGCGAGCTTGAGGCGCCACAGGGCCTGGACAACACTCTTCCACTTTGGAGTCGCTTTTCGCCGCAACGCGGGGACTAGAACTGGCCATCTGACCGGCTCTGACTGACTAGTCATTATCCCTGCGATTCCTCGCCAAGGCATACATATCGTGCGAAGGAACCTTGAGTCCATGAAAGGAGCCGAGCAATGATTACCGCAAGACCTAGCGAAGCTAAGAGCTATGTGATGGCCTCGCCCCACGAGCGGGAGCTGAAAGTTCTGATCTCGCCCAGCCTACAAGAAAGCGTTGAAGGGTTGGCTGTAGGCATGGTGATTCTGCCTCCTGGCAAAGCCAGTAGCTTCCACAGCCATGACGTTGCGTGCGAGACTTGGATCGTCGCTTCCGGTTCAGGAGAGGTGCGGGTAGGTGAGGAATGCGAACTGGTGGGGCCGGAGTCCGTCATTTTCCTGCCACGCGGCGTCAAGCACCAGATTGTCAATACCAACAAGGAGCCAATTCGCATGTTCTGGATCTACACTCCGGCTGGTGACGAGAAGAGCATCCTGGAGGGAAGATTCAAGTAGCTGGAGGGATGGCACATGAGCCGACCCACATTGGCACGCAGCCAGGCCAGTGACTTGCTGGGCAGTTGGGCTCCACCCGAAGTAGTCTGATAGCTGCTTCATGCGCCTCCTGGGCCAGGTCTTCGGCTGATTGAGTCTGGTCAGCTCCTCTCGTTCGTGCAGATGCTAACCAGCATAGCCCATCATCAGTTCCATGGTCAACCCAAGTCAGACTGGTTGGGGCCAGAACACCGTTTGGGACTGAGGTCAAGGTGGAGACCGGAGCGAGGCGGAGGTACTACCTTGACCGTATGAGCAGGCCAGACGCTCACAAAATCAGGGCCGCAATTGTGGCCCTGTTAATTGCGCCCAAGCGGATGGTTGGGTGAGCTAGCTGGGGATTCCATGAACAAGGTTCAGGATGGGCAGAGCGGTGTCTGGTGCGTATGCTACCGCGTATCAAACAAGTACAAGAACTGCTCTCCAAACTTCTCAGAGACTTTTTTGAACATCCTTTTCGTTTTCAGAAAGTTCACACGCTTGCTGGTTGACTTGGGTCTAGCGCAAAGCTAAAGGTTAGAATAAAAGGATGGTGAACGGTGTAACGCTGTTGTTGGCCGGGGCCACGCGCCAGCCGGCAGCCAGCGCCCGCATCCACTG
>CAZBJW010000029.1:0-26641 GCA_964492135.1 uncultured Anaerolineales bacterium | reverse complement strand
GGGTATCCCCCTGACCACCCTGGAGGAGAACCCAGTGGTCGATTTGACCATCGATGGCGCAGACGAGGTAGATCCTGCCCTGGACCTGATCAAGGGCGGCGGCGGCGCGCTCCTGCGGGAGAAGATAGTGGCCCAGGCCAGCCTCAGGGAGATCATCGTGGTGGATGACTCGAAGCTCTCACCAGTGCTGGGCACGCACTGGGCGGTCCCGGTGGAAGTCACACCTTTTGGCTGGAGTTCTCACCTCGCCTACCTGGAATCCCTGGGGGCCAGCGTGACCTTGCGGGAGAAGAGCGACGGGACTCCCTTCAGGACGGACCAGGGCAACTTGATTCTGGATAGCGCATTCGGCCCTATCTCGGAGCCGAGACGACTGGCCGCCAAGCTGAACGAACGCGCTGGCGTCGTGGAACATGGACTGTTCCTGGGACTGGCGACGGATGTCATTGTCGCCAGTGATCAAGGGATCACCCATCTCAAGAGAGGAGAAGGCAATGATCGCAATTGAACCCTCAATCCTGTCCGCTGATTTCGCACGTCTAGGTAAGCAGGCTCGTGAGGCCGAGTCCGCCGGGGCCGAGGGACTCGCGGTGGACATCATGGACGGGTGGTTTGTCCCGAACATCACTTTCGGATGGGAAGTAGTAAGAGCGCTGCGTCCCTTGGTGAGCGTGACCCTAGACGTACACTTGATGGTCCTCGAGCCCCAGCGTTATCTAGCGAAGTTCGCGGACGCCGGGGCCGACCGCCTGGTAGTGCACCAGGAAGCTTGTGTCCATCTCCACCGAGTCCTGCAATCCATCCACGAATTCGGGGTTGAGGCTGGTGTAGCCATCAACCCCGGTACACCCGTATGTGTTCTGGAAGAGGTGCTGGATCAGACCGACCTGATCCAGGTAATGACGGTCAACGCAGGTTTCGGTGGGCAACCATTCATACACAGCCAGGTAGACAAGATCCGTCGTCTCCGGCGGTTGCTAGACGAGCGCGGGCTGGACATCCCCATCGCTGTGGACGGCGGAATAAATCCGAACACTGCGCCGCTGGTGATTGAGGCTGGGGCGACAGTGTTGATGGCCGGATCCAGTATCTATAACAGCAAAGCGTCAGTGGCCGAGAATGTTGCCGCCCTCCGGGCAAGTGTGGCGCAGATACCAGGAGCATGAGCATAGAACTGGAAATGATCGGTTTGGGCAAGATGGGGGCCAATATGACGGAGCGCCTCTTGAAAGGTGGACATCGGCTAGTAGTATACGATCACAGTCGAAAGCCGGTGCAGGCCGCCGCAGCCAGTGGGGGGACAGCCTCCGACTCGATAGCGGACCTAGGGCCAAGTTGACCGCCCCCCGCGCCGTGTGGGTCATGGTGGCCAACGGAGGCCGTGGTCAACGGCCTGGCCGAGATCCTGGTCCCTGAGGACATCGTGATCGACGGTGGCAACAGCAATTGCAGCGACACCATGCGCCGGGCCGCTATACCCAAACAGCGGGGCTGCACTTCGTGGAGGTGGGTACCTGCAGGGGTATCTGCGGGCTCACTGACGGATGCAGCATGATGGTGGGCGGGGACTTCATATAGTGCACGCGGACGGTGTCACCAAGCCGGCATACAGAAGTCACCAGGCCGCCGATCCGCCCCCAGGATAAACTGCTCGCACCCTTAGCCGCACTATACAAAGCGAGGACATAGGTATGTTGATCAAGAAGCTTGTAGGCAAAGAAATCCCTGCGTCCGAAATCACGCCAAGGCACTTGTATCTCTCACGCCGTCAGTTCGTCACGACTGCAACGGCAGGTGTGGCGACCTTGGGAGTTGGTATGCTGCTGGCAAGCTGTCGCCAAACCCCAAGTGAACCTGGCACTGGAGGTGAGCCACAGGGCAGTCCAGTTGGCGCTACCACTGACGAATTGGGGGATCCCCTGACGCCATACCAGAACGTCATCAACTACAACAACTTCTACGAGTTCACGACGGACAAGGAGAGTGTGGCTGCCCGGGCAGCCAACTTTTCAACGTCCCCCTGGCAGGTGGAGGTGGGTGGCCTCCTCAAGAACCCGAAGATGTATGACCTCGATGATCTGCGCAAGTTCGATGACGAAGAGCACATCTACCGCATGCGCTGCGTGGAGGGTTGGTCGATGGTCATTCCCTGGCTGGGCTTTCCCCTCTGGAAGCTTCTGAATGAGGTGGAACCAGACTCCAGAGCGAGGTACGTGCGCTTTGAGACGCTGTACGACCCAGACCGGATGCCCGGACAGAGGACCTGGTATCCATGGCCATACGTTGAAGGGCTCCGCCTGGATGAGGCTATGCACGACCTGACAATCTTGTCCACCGGTCTGTACGGGGAGAACTTACCGCCGCAGAATGGAGCCCCCATCCGTCTCGTAGTGCCCTGGAAGTATGGGTTCAAGAGTATCAAGTCGATAGTGAAGATCGACCTGGTCGAAGACATGCCTGTCTCCCTGTGGATGGCCGCCAGCCCTCGAGAGTATGGCTTCTACGCCAACGTCAATCCCGAAGTTAGTCACCCACGCTGGTCCCAAGCCACGGAGCGCCGCATTGGAGAACTCCAGCGCCGCGATACTCTCCTATTCAATGGCTACGAGGAACAGGTAGCTCATCTCTATGCAGGCATGGACTTGAGGGAGAACTTCTAAACCGCGAAGCACGACGCAAGATGCAGTGAGATCTCCAAGCGAGGGTGCCCCATGGTGAGCGAGACCGTGTCAGCACGCCAGCGGATCTGGATCGGTACCGGAGAATGGCGCCAAGGCGAAGAATCGAGCGCAAGTCAATCGGCCGACTCCTGAGGGTTGTGACGCACATCGGCGCGTTCCTGCCGCTCGCTCTACTGGTCTGGGACTATTGGAGCTTTCAACTCAGCGCCGATCCCATTCGGGAAGCGACCCTCAGAACAGGGAAGTCTGCTTTGACCCTCCTCATTCTTTCGCTGGCGTGCACACCGCTCAATACTATCTTTGGGTGGAAGCAGCTGTTGCCTCTGAGAAGGACGCTAGGACTGTATGCCTTCCTGTACGCCACGCTGCATGGTCTCATCTTCGTGGGGCTCGACTATTGGTTCGATGTCCGCCTGATTGCGGAGGCGATTTTCCAGAAACCATATGCGCTCGCTGGCCTTACCGGCTTTCTAATGCTGATTCCACTGGCGCTGACTTCCAACCGTTGGTCGATACAGAGACTTGGCAATACTTGGAAGTTGTTGCACCGACTCGCATACCTGGCGGCGATAGTGGCGGTGGTGCACTTTGCCTGGCTGGTGAAGCAGGCATATACCCGGCCACTTCTCTATGCTGCTGCCTTGGTGGTCCTTCTGGTGATACGGGTGAGGCCGGTCAAAGACAGGATCGTACGTTGGCGGACAGGGTCGAAGACCGAGCATGTCGCCGCCCGCCGTCCTCGATGCGGTAGTGGGAACGATGTCTGATGCTCTCAACAAAGACATGAAGATAACTTAAGGCAAAGGTGCAGTGATGGCACAACATGCAGCGATCACCAGGAGGCGGTTCCTGCAGCTGCCAGCAGGGGGTAGCGCTGTGCTGTTGGCTCGGTGTACACCTCGCCCAGGACCGACCCCAGCGCCAAGCCCTTCCCTTGAACCAGGTTGAGCCACAGCGACTCCCATCGTCCCAGAGCAGACACCAGCCCAGCCCGTATCCTACATGCTGCCCACCGACGAGGACGCCTGGGTGCGCCGCCATCCCACGCCGGGGAGATGCCCGCTGGCGTCGGGACGCTGGGCAGTGAGGCTTTGGGCGAATTCACGTTCGATACGGCCCAAGTGGAGACGCTGCGACCCGACATCTTCCAGCCAGGGCACTTCTCAATGTTCGATGCCCTGGTTCAGGCAGCCAAGCACAGCGACTTGCAGTTGGAGTACCACTTTGAAGAGGCCATGGACAGCCACGTCATTGATGCCATAAACGGCCACACGGCTTGGTGGTATCGAGCTCAGTATTCCGGAGGGTGGACGGAGGCCAATGCCATTCGCAGGGACATGTACCCTTACAAGAACGGCGCCCAACTGCGGGTACACAAGGAGAACGATGCCCGACTCGATGCCATTCTCGAGAGCTTCCGCCAAGAGGTCGATCGGCTTGCCAGCCATGGAGGACAGGTGATCATCCCTGACATAACCATCCGCAGCCCTGATTGGACCCGAGTCTTCCAAGACGTCATCGTCAGCGCCCACGATCTGCGTAGCGACCTACTCCAGCCCGGCGCGGTCACAGGTCTGGATGCGCTCCTTAGTTTGGGGGAAGACGGAGAACTGTCCCGCCTGAAGTTGACCTGGTACGAGGGCATCGGCTGCGCCGACCCTGTGGACACCTAGTACGTAGAGCAAATCGATGAGCCAGAGTCCTACGGACGCTGCGGGTTCGTCTACGAGATGGGTAACATGGGACCTGGAGGCAATCATATCCATATGCCCTCCGACGTGCGTGTTACCGTGTCCCCCGAGTACGCTCTCTGCTTCTGGATCTGCATCTGAGATAGCTGTGAAAACGGCGAGACTGTCACGCAGTGTCGATCGCTATTCCGTTCTCGTCGGTAGCAAGCGACTCCGGATGAGTGGAGGTGCGCATCAGTGAGACGTACGATCTGATAATCTTGGTGGCGGATCAGCTGGCCTCACGGCGGCTGGCTTGGCCGTGCAGTTCGAGTCCCGGGCGGCTTTGGTGGAGAAGGGCCGCATCGGCCCTGCTTCGATCCCCTTCCGCTGCGTCGTCTACCATCGTAGCACATTGCGGGTCTCTTCGACGGGCGCAAGGTCGTCGACTCGGACGAGATGGTGTGGGCTCCACGCATCCTATCACACACTCCTCCGCTACGTTCGACAGCTGCTCAAGATATGGGACAGTCCGTCCCCCTGAATCGCACGCACTGACAGGTCTCAAACCTGCCCCTGCCCATGTTGCCCGATCCTACGAAGGGCCGCTTCCTTACAATAAGCCGTTGTAGTATAATCATTGCGTGGCTCGCACATATGTCTCCCTTGATCTGGAAACTACTGGACTCAACCCCGATCGAGATGCCATCATCGAGGTGGGGGCGGTTAAGTTCCGTGCCGAGGGGGTTCTCGAAACCTGGTCCAGCTTGGTCAGGCCAGAGCGCCCCATTCCTTACAGGATAATCCGGCTTACCGGGATCCGGCAGGACGAGGCCGACATAGCCCCCTCAATGTCCGCCGTCATCGGGCGCCTAGCTCTCTTCATCAAGGATTATCCCCTGGTGGGCCACAGTATCGATTTCGATCTCAGTTTCCTGAGCCGACGGGGCCTGCTCCTCGCAAATCAAACCATCGACACCTTCGAACTTGCCAGTATCCTGCTGCCTCATGCGTCACGCTACAGCCTGGCCAGATTGGCCGTGGAGCTGGGCGTACCCGCCAGTGGAGCGCACCGCGCTCTCACAGACGCCGAGACCACTAGGAAGCTCTTCCTCGCCCTCGTGGAGCGAGCCTCCCAGCTTGACATCAAGACTATCCAGGAGATCAACAAGCTGGCAAACCGGAGTGCTTGGCCGCTGCGCCAGCTGTTCCTAGATCTGGAGGCTCAGAAAGCTCGCACGGCCTTCACCGGCACCATTCGCGAGCAACTGGCCGCCAAAGGCGTCTTGACCGAGGAGACGCCGGGACCCATCTTCGCCCAGGTTCGGGAAAGGCAACCTCTGGAGCCCTCGCCGGACATGGCGCCTCTGGACGTGGCTTCCCTTGGAGCAATGTTCGAGGAGGGCGGGCTGGTGGCCCAGCGGTTTGCCGGATACGAGTATCGCCCTCAACAGGTGGAGATGCTGCAACAGGTCAGCGAGGCTTTCAACGAGGGACGGTACCTGCTGGTGGAAGCGGGTACGGGTACCGGCAAATCTCTGGCTTATCTTTTGCCGGCCGCCTACTGGGCTGTCAGCAATGGCCTACACGTGGTCATCTCCACTAACACCATCAACCTCCAGGACCAACTCTTTCTCAAGGACATCCCCGACCTCCAAGAACTCCTGTCGCTGGACGTAAGAGCTGCGTTGCTCAAGGGACGCGGCAACTATCTATGCCTGCGTCGGCTGGCCTCCCTTCGGCGGCAGGCTGATCTGACGGTGGACGAGATTCGAGTGCTGGCTAAGATCCTGGTGTGGCTGCCAGGCACGACCACGGGCGACAAGGCCGAACTTAACCTGATGGGTGAGGAGAACCTCATCTGGTCAAGGCTCTCAGCCGAGGATGAGGCCTGCAATCCTGACCTCTGCCCGTACGTCGGCAGATGCTTCTTCTTCCGCGCTCGACAGCAGGCGGAGGAAGCTCATCTCATCGTGGTCAACCATTCGCTTCTCCTTTCGGATATGATCACTGACAACCGCATTCTTCCTCCCTACCAGCACCTCATCATCGACGAGGCCCACCACCTGGAGAATGCGGCGACCAATCACTTGAGCTTCGAGGTCAACCAAGCGCGGATTCTGGCTCTACTCAGCGAACTCACCCACGCCACAGGGAGGAAAGAATACGGTCTCCTTCCTGAGCTACCGAGCCATCTACGCGGCAGCACTCTCCCCGCGCACATCCAGGCGGAGGTAGAACGTTACGTGGCGGAAACCGTCCAGGAGGTAGAGAAGACTCGGAGGAAGCTGTACAACTTCTTCACCAGCCTGTCTCTCTTCCTCGACGAGTATCAGCGACCAGGAAGCCAATACGACCAGCGCATCCGGTTGACCAGTGGCCTGAGGGTGCAACCGGCATGGTCTGACGTGGAGATAGCCTGGGAGGATCTATCCAAACGACTGAGGGGCATAGGGGACCACCTCGAGTATCTCTACAAGGCCCTGGCGGGTGTGGGTAACTCTGGCATTCTGGAATATGAAGAGCTGATGCAGGAACTGGGCGGCAAACTGCGCCAGATCAGGCAGCTGGGGGAGGAACTGGAGGCCATAGTCGCCCAGCCTGTCGCCAATGGCATCTATTGGGCCTCCATCAGAGCTAACGATGCCACCATCGCCCTCCATGCGGCGCCGTTGCATGTGGGCCAGGAATTGGAGAGCCGGCTCTATACCGACAAACGCTGCATCGTTCTGACCTCCGCAACGCTCAGCACGGGATGGGATTTCGCGTATGTCAAAGAGCGGCTCAACCTCTGGTCAGCAGAGGAGATGATCATTGGTTCTCCCTTCGACTACGAGAACTCCACATTGCTCTACATGCCCACCAACATCCCGGAACCAGGCCAGTCCAACTTTCAGCGGTCCGTGGAAAAGACCTTGGCAGATCTGGGCAGGGCCACGAGAGGACGGACCATCGTTCTCTTCACTTCTCATAGCCAGCTGCGGGCCACTTACGGAGCGATCAGTCGCTCGCTGGGGGATGAGGGCATAGCGGTGTTGGGACAGGGCCTGGACGGTTCACGGCGTATCCTGCTGGAGCAACTAAAGGCCAATCCCGCGACTATGATCCTGGGCACCCGGAGTTACTGGGAAGGAATAGATGTCGTCGGGGACGCGCTGAGCTGCCTGGTCATTGCTCGGCTGCCATTTCCAGTGCCCGATGACCCCATCTTCGCGGCGCGGAGTGAGACCTTCGATGATCCGTTTCACCATTATGCTGTCCCTCAGGCCGTCTTGCGTTTCCGTCAAGGGTTCGGACGCCTCATAAGGAGCAAGACTGACCGAGGCGTGGTGGTGCTACTGGATAAGAGGGTGCTGACCAAATCCTACGGCCCAGCGTTCCTTGAGTCCGTACCCAAGTGCACTGTCCGCCGGGGTTCGCTGGGGGAATTGCCCGAGCTGGCTGCCGCCTGGATCGCTGGAGAGATGGTCCACGACTGGGACGTAGGGTAGCACCGAAGCCTCGTATGGTCGATCAGCGTGCAGCCGGAGCCGATTTGCCGGTGACGCCGCCGGACAGGTTCGGAGCCGCTTGGAAGAGGGTGCCGGTTGGCCCCCACAGAGGAAGCCGCCCCATACTGGGGCGGCGAGTCGTCCAAGACGCCTACTATCACCATGCAAAGGAGCCGGAAGACCAGCCAGGGGCAATGAAGGATAGATTCGCTGGATGTCTGCTGGGCCTGGCCATCGGCGATGCCCTGGGGATGCCGTTTGAGGGCATGCCAGCCCATAGGATACGAGAGCAGTGTGGAGTGGTAACCGACTTTGTTGCGGGGCGCTACCCGGCGGCGGGCCGGTACACCGATGACACCAAGATGATGCTCTGTCTTGCCGAGAGCATCGTGGAACGGGGCCACGTGGCCCCTGAGGACATAGCGGGCCGGTTCGTGGATTGGTTCGATGGTGGTGAGTTGCGCGGAATCGGACACACCTGCCTGGAGAGCATCCTCAAGCTCAAGAGCGGCGTAGAATGGCGAAAGAGCGGCCGCCAGGGGAAGTGGGCCGCAGGTAACGGGACGGCCATGCGCATCGCGCCCGTGGGCATCTTGGAGTACCACGACCTGCAGCGACTGAGAGACGACTGCTGGGCGACCAGCATCATCACGCACAACAACTCCGAGGCCGTGGCCGGCGCCACTGCCGTGGCATACGCCATCGCACGTTTGTTGACCGAAGAGCTCGACCCACAGAGACTCTTGGCGGACGTAGTAGCCTTCATCGGGGACTCCGAGGTTGCGGACAAGCTGCATCTTGCTCGCACCTTTCTGTTACACGACGTCCCGACGGGAAAAGCACTAGCTACGCTGGGCACCAGTGGCTACGTCGTGGAGACCGTTGCCAGCGCGCTCTACTGCTTCTTTCGGACACCGAGGGACTTCGTGAGCACCGTCTCCTCCGCAGTCATGGGCGGCGGCGACACGGACACCACAGCTGCCATCGCTGGAGCCATCAGCGCGGCATACAACGGAGCCGGCAACATACCTAGCCACCTAGCCGAAGCGGTGGAAGACGGCGAAAGACTTCAGGATCTTGGACGAACCATATGCCGATCTACCGCCGTTACGAAGGGGGTGTTCTGATTCGTCAGCTCAAAGTGCTTAAGGTTCTTACACTGCTTGTGGGACTGGCTTTGCTGTCCGGAGGAGCTGCTTGTGTCCTACTCTACCTTCTGCTGCCCTTCGTCTACCATGAACCAGATGTCGTGGGAGCCAATGTCACAGTCGCTTCCGCAGCTGCTCTGAGTCTCGGCCTGGGCTTCCCACTGACTTATCACGCTCGCAACTCTCTCAAGGGGTATCCGTCGGGAATCTTCTTTCCCCCTTCCCCGTGGTTGCTGGCGGTGCTATTCATCCTATGTCTTTTCCTTGGCCAAGCGCTAATCTCCGTCCTTCCGTCGCCGATCCTTACTGCGCTAGCCTTTCCGCCCGTTCATGTGGTTGCCGCCATCAGCCCCGCCCTGGCCATTCTGGCCTTCGTTGGTCGGCGAACGAGAGCCGCATCCTGGAGGACAGCCAGCCTCGAGCTATCCCATGGCGGCCTTCTGGCACCGGTCGTAGCTCTTTCTGCTGAGATCGTCGTCTTGCTCCTCTTGGGCCTCATCATTTCTTTTCTCGTCGCCCTGGCACCAGGAGGGCTGGAGAGAATGGTGCAGTTATACCTCGACCTTCAGGATCCAGCCTGGGTCGAAGATCCGACAAACCTGGCACCACTAGTCCTTTCTCCATGGGTGCTGACAGCTATTGTCACCATTTTCGTCATCATCGCTCCTCTGATTGAAGAGTTCCTAAAGGGAATAGGGGTTCCTCTGCTGGCGTACCGTTTGCGGGGGCAGGGGGAAGCCTTAGTGTGGGGCGTGGCCTGTGGCGCCGGTTTTGCCCTGGGCGAGAGCCTGTTCAACGGCTCCGTTGTGCTAGAGGGTTGGGGTGTAGTGATGATCATGCGCTGGGGCGCCAGCCTGATGCATTGTGTGGGAAGTGGCATGATGGGACTGGGCTGGTATCAGGCTCTCGTGGGGAGACGTCGTCTGAGGCTGGTGGCCGCGTACGCGGCCAGTATGGGTATTCATGCCCTCTGGAATGGGGCCGCGATTGCAGTAGCCGTGCCTTCACTGCTGGTGGTGACTAAGCCAGACGACATCTTGGCGCGGACTGTTGCTGGTTCTATCGCCATGGGCTCCCTCGGGTTCCTGCTGCTGCTGACCATATCCATGGCGGTAGTCCTAGCATATCTGACGAGAAGGGCCAGCCGCCCGTCGCCTCAGGTGGCTGCGTGCGATGAAATCGACTGTTTGCCGGCCGAGGTCGAGTAGCCAGCCCTCCCTCCTGCGACGCTCTCCAGAGAAGTAGCTGCTGATGTGGAAGAGGATCTAGGCAATGAGTAGGCCCCGAATCGCGCGAAAAGGGTGGGGACGGAGGTCAAGTGACAGTCCACCTTGGACTCAGATCGAGACGATGTGGCATCGCTGGCCGCGCCCTTGCCTATCCCAGTCAGCATGCTCCACCCGCGGCAGGCGCTCCAGGAGGGATAACACTGACGCAAGACTGCGACGAGGCGACGCGGCATCGACCCATGCGCCGGCCAATATTCGAATCCGGAGGCATAGATGAAGTTCTCGGAGATGGGAGACAAGGATGTAGGAGAATACTTGGATTTCTTGCTCAGACAGTACAGGCTCACCGATGCCTACTGGTTCCTCGGGGTGGAGGATACCTTCGGCACCGAGGCGGCGGTCAAGCTGAACGAGGACATTTGGACCAGGATGGGTGGGCTGGGGGCCAAGGAGATCAAGGAACGGTTCCAGCTGGAAGAGCAGGGGGTATCTCGCGTTCTGGAAGCGCTGTCTTACTTCCCTTGGACTGTCATCGTGGGCTACGACATGGAGGAGACCGACGACGAAGCCATGATCCGCGTGCCATACTGTCCCCCTCAGGCGGCGCGCCTCAAGGAGGGCCGGGGGGAATTCCCCTGCAAGTCCATGCACCTCGGAGAGTTCGCCAGCTTTGCCAAGGAGATAGATGAGAGGGTTGAGGTGCAGTGCGTCATGGCTCCTCCCGATCCCCATCCCGAGGACCTATTCTGCCAATGGAAGCTGAGCTACAGGAGTGAGAGGAGCTGAAGCCGAGCCACCTATGGCCAGGGAATTCATTCCCCGGCTTACGACATCAGGTCCCAGAAGCAGCCATCAATCTGAACGGGGGAACTCCATTCCGCGGCGACCCTTCAAGGCCCGGTCGTATCGTAACTTCTTCCCCCACGCCCTGTGCCCAAAGGTACCGGCGGTGGCGGCTCCTCTCCTTGCTGCCTGAGCATCGCCTCTAGCCCCGCCCCTGGATCCTGATGAATGGAGTAGCGAGGGTCGAACTGCGAAAGCCCCATGACGAGTTCAATTTCAAGGCATTTGCTGGAGATGCTCGATGGAGATACATCGTACCTTTCGGCGATGTCCGCCTCTGAGTCGCCATAGAACCCGAAGAGCACCATGATATACTCGACGGCGGCAGCATAGGCCTGCGGTCTGCGATATCGCGGCTTGGCCCTCTCCTTGAATTCGCGCCACAGGCGCATTGCTCGGATCACCTCTGGTACCCCGAACTCCGAAGTTTCCATACCCCTGACGAAGAGGGTTTCCACATCGTCCAGTGGCTCCGTGCCCAGGCGCTTCAGTTGAAATGCCCCCGTCAGCACCCCGTGAGGAAAGCACAGGGGGTCACCTCCTCTGCCCTCTTCCGCGACTCGCATCAACAACTGCTGCGCCTGAGGAACTGAGACTGGCGCATGCAGTGGACCTGGATTCACATCGGCGACGAGCCAGGTGCCCTCGTAGTGACCCAGCGTCAGGGTAGACACACGTCTGGGATCGTAGACCGCTCTGCCCTCGCCATCCGCGCCCGTTACCCAGCCCACCTCTACCAGCACCTCGTTGCGGCCGCACCGACCGAAGCGGGGCAAGACGAACGCGTCGCATTCCAGGTGCATGTACAAGAAGAAGATCAGAGGTCCCATTCCGAACATGCGAAAGGCCCAATCGGCCTCGCCGTCAGGCATCAAGAGTGGAGCAATAGCGGCCTCATCCTGCACTTTCAGGGCCTGCACGAAGTGTCGGGCTATAGGAGCAGTTTCTTGTGCGTAGACAGGTAGCTGATGACTCATCGCCTTTTCCGCCAATGTCTGCATCAGGCCTCTCTTGGGCTCGCGCACTGCTTCGTAGCTTGATCTGCGATGGCCGTTCCGAGTTGTCTCGTCGAACCTGATTATGACTTGCGTTTCGCCCTCTCGCAAGCACAGGCAACTCTATTCGTGAGATGGCCTTCTGTCACCATCCTCCATCGCTCCTGACGCGGCAATCGTCGAGCAATGTCAGTGGCCCGATGCTTGTGCCCGCCAGAGTCCGTGCCCTCGATGCGATTTCTCAGCGGCGGGTACCAGAAACCCCCACCCGCTGTGGAGGTGGGGGTTCTGTTTCACCAGTCCGTCACCGCATGCCTCGCCGAGAGATGCTCATTCATCACCAGCCTTGGACCCCTCGTCAGATTCCCCGTCCCGACCGGTGAGGTCCAGCAGCTTCTCCCTCAGGGACATGAACTCCGCCAGCAACCTGGATTTCTCTCGGCGGTAGTCCTCGATCATTACCTCCAGGTTTGCCAGCAAGAGCGACTTTCTCTGGAGTTCTCGTTCCAATTCCTCTATTTGGTCTGGATGCTGATTGGCGCTTCGAGCCATGGATTCTGCCTCTTCCGATCGCTACTACAATTCAATCACGGAAAGGTTGAAACCAGGTCAAAGGAGGGTCAAAGTTTGGTCATAATCGCCCTTGTTTCTTGCCTGTCCGCGAGGTATAATCTTTGTGGTGGAAGGGTAGCGTACGCCAGTGAAGAGTTGGCTCGAGGAACGGACGATGGTATACCCAAGACGCCTAAGATGGCTCATGGGGGCGGCTATCGTCGGCATAGCACTGACCTATCGTTTGCTCCTTCAGGACTACGTGGGAAGTCAGTGGCCCGAGTTCAATTGGGCTGTTGACGTGCTATTCTATGGTCTGCTGAGCGGTCTGGTAGCGTGGGTAGGTCTGACCTTGATCGCACGGAGAGTGCGGGAAAGCCCGGAGGAGGCTGAACAACTCGCTTCCTTGGTCAGGAACTCGGCCTACGCCATCATCAGCCTGGATGAAACCTGGGCAATCAGGACCTGGAATCGAGGTGCCGAGCTTATGTTTGGCTACCGCCCCGGTGAGGTTATGGGACGACCCTGCAAGACATTGATCCCGCGAGATGCGAGCCAAGCCGCGCAACTGGAGACCATTCGCCGAGAGATCGCAGAGGCGGGCTACGTCCGGGAGCGTGATGTGGAACTCGTCAGCAAGCACGCCAAGCGCATGACGGTTCAGTTGGCGGGGAGCGTCCTGCCCGGCGATGGAGGGAAACCGAGCGGCTTTCTGCTTGTCTTGAGGGAGGTGACGGCGGTCAGGCAGGACCAGGAGCAGATGCGGAGGTTGTACAGAGAACTGGACAAGCAGATGCGCGAAAGGACCAGGAAGCTGGAGTTGGCGCGTCACGAACTGGAACAGAGAAACGCTCAGCTGCATACGGCCTACGAGCGGCTGAAAGAATTGGATCGCTTGAAATCCGATTTCGTCTCCATGGTCTCCCACGAACTGCGGTCACCTCTTACTAACATCAGCGGCGCTGTGGAACTCATGCTCACACAAGAAGAACTAAGCGACGACTACGTGCGCAGGATGTTGGGCGTCGTAGGCGAGCAGAGCGACCGTCTCATCAGATTGGTCCGCGGCGTCCTGGACGTTTCGCGCATAGATGCCGGCAGGCTATATCTGGATCACACCAAGGTGGACGTCCTACCCGTAGTGCAGCGCGTGGTAAGTAGCCTCCAGCCAACTACTCAGTTCCACTGGTTCGAGCTTCCCACCACCGACCACCTGCCCCCGGTGTGGGGAGATGAAGATCGGATCGAGGAGATCTTCTTCAACCTCTTGGACAATGCCATCAAGTTCTCGCCATCGGGTGGCCCCGTCAGGATCCAGCTAGCAGCAGGCGATGGAGAAATCACCGTCTCCGTGACCGATCCCGGCATCGGGATATCTGCTGAGAAGCTGGACAGGATCTTCCAGAAATTCCACCGATTGGACAGTGACGACTCGCGTGAAACATACGGCACCGGCCTCGGCTTGTACATAACCAAGGGCTTGGTGGAGGCTCACGGTGGCAGGATATGGGCCGAAAGCGTGGAAGGGGAAGGTTCGACGTTCAGCTTCACTTTGCCCGTGGCCCGTGAGCCCCAGACTACTGCAAGCATCTCCTCCGGCGCGTCGCCTCATAGCTCGAGCTAGGAACGATGACCGATAAGATCCTGATCGTAGACGACGACCTGACTCTCATAGATTTGCTCAGCCAATCGCTGGAGAAAGCTGGCTACGAGGTGCTGAGTGCTACCAACGGCATAGATGCCCTGCAGACGTTGTATAAGGACAAGTTGGATCTGGTCATCCTGGACGTGATGATGCCTCGTATGGACGGTTGGGAGACGTGCAGTCGCATGAGGGAGATATCTGACGTGCCCATCATCATGCTCACTGCCAAGGATGAGGAGGCAGATACCCTTAAGGGGTTCCAGTGTGGCGTGGACGACTACGTGACCAAGCCTTTCAGTTTCGCTGAACTGACGGCGCGGGTAAAGGCGATACTCCAGCGTGCGCGTACACCTCCCTCTGGCAAGAAGCGGCGGGTCTACGTCTTCGATGACTTGGTAGTCGATGCCGACAACTCCCAAGTCAGCGTGCGTGGAAAGCCCGTGAGCCTGACTCCCACCGAGTATCAACTGTTGCTTACGCTTGCGGAGAACGCGGGTCGCATCCTCTCGCAGGAGCAACTGCTAGGCCAGGTCTGGGGACCCGAGTACGTGGGCGAGACCGGATACGTCAAGCGATACATCTGGTACTTGCGCCAGAAGATAGAGGACGACCCCAGCGATCCACACTACATCGTCACGGAACGGGGATTCGGGTACAAGCTCGAGGAATGAGCTTGGGGCAGCGCCTGGGCACCCCACTCCAGTGTCGGTGCTACCGCGCCCATTCCAGAACGTTGAGGCTCAGCCAGGTTGCTGATCCAAGCACCTGCTTGCGGACGCACTGCCCGGGCTGACCAGTACGGCCAACAGCCAGATCCTCGATTTCAGGAGCCCTGACTTGGTTCCGACGCGGAACGGGCCAGGGCAGTCTCGTCCGGAACCAGGGAATACCTGCCTCTCGTGTTGCAGACATACCGATTAGGACCGTGCGGATTGTATCACCTGATGGTCACGATAGCGACGGGCCGTCCACAGGGATGGCCCTTTGTCTTTGCCCCCTGAGGAGCGAGGATAGGCCTCGCCGGCTACTCCCTTCGCTCGTAGATGGTCACCTGGCCCTGCTGGTAAACCACATCCATCAGAACGTCGAACTTCCTCAGAACCGATTCATCTATGTCGTACGTGAAGCGCTCCAGGTCCCCTATATAGACATAACGGATGTCATACTCCTCCAGCAAAGCTGAGGTGCGGCCCAGGTCCGGTGACTCATATAGCGTCTCTATGTCCGGCTCTCGTTTGTCAGGCTCCTCGTAGTTGCCCCTCCACTGGAGCTCGTGACCTCCCCAGCCCAAGAGGGTCGGGAGACCGGTGTGAACCGAGACGCGTCCGCTGTTGGTATAGGAGCCTCCGGTGGCTTCGAGAATCACCGGCGCGTCCTCCACATGGTCCCTCAGCCAGCGGATGGCCGCCAAGTCGTCGCCGTACGCTCCCTCCAAATGGGCCATACCATCGAGCGTTGGCGGCCCGGCAAACCCTCCAGTCTTGTTGTGGGTGGCCAGAGTGGGATAGAGCATGCCGGCCAGGAAGAGGGAGACGAGACCCGCGATCCACACGCTTGACAAGACCTTGCGCCGGGCCCTCACCCACGGGCCCAGATAGTAGATCCCAAACGCAGAGGAGATGGCGAACAGCACCCAGGCCTGATAATAGAACTTGAACACCGTATTCATGCGCGTGTCAAAGGTGTCCCTTAGGTATACGAACTCCACGCTGGAGGTAAGTAGTAGTCCCATCAGGATCAGGATCAATACGAAGGTTGCACCCGACGTCGCAGAGCCGATGGTGAAGGAGCGCAACCGTTCCCAAAGGACGACGCAGCCTCCACCGATGAGCAGCACGAGTAGCGCCAAGAGATACAGCTTCACAAGCACAAGCAGGGCAGCCGATGAGAGAAGGACCAGAGCCGCCGCACCGACGAACACTGGGTGCCGCAGGCGGCCCAGCTCCGCATCGGTTCTCAAGGCCTTGACTGTGCGCCACAGCCCATAGCCCAAGAACGCCATGATGACGTACATGAAGGTGCCAAACATGAGGAGATATTGTTGGAGACGCGTCTTGACCAGGACCACGAACCCTATTCCCCTGGCCTGCGAGCGTAGGCCCAGCCAGAAAGGAAGATAAAGCACGATGCTGAGAGCCATCAACACCAGAGCGAAGAAGCCAACGTCCGTTATCCACTGGCGGTCGAACCGCCCCAAGCGCCCGTAGTTGGCGAGGGCGTAGGCCACTACGCAGATCAGGAAGTAGAGCGGCAAGTCCCAACTGTTGAGGAAACCGAGTCCCCCGATGCACACTCCCAACAAAAGAGCGTGCCACCAGGGGGCCTCCCGCCCGGACCATAAGATGTTCAGGGCCAACCCGAGGGCTAACAGCACGAAGGGCAGTCCCAGCACATGTGGGTGCATATCTCCCAGCAAGAAGCTGAAAAATGGAAACTCGTCTATAACCTCCTGCTCAACTCCTAAGACAACGTCGTGCACCACGCGAGAGGCTCTCCACCACCACCAGTTGTCTGTAGGAATCCACGTCCCACCTACTGGAGCGGTCGCCAGGTTCTTGACGTCTATCCACCCCCAGAAGGCAGCTGTTCCCAGGCCGCGCGTGTGCAGCACCTCCAGCAACCCCTCCAGGTTGCCGATGACCGCCACGAATATGGCTCCCACGACACCGAAGATGGTGGCCAGTCCCTGCCCCGTCCCCTTTCTTTCGGCATGCCGTTGCACCAGGTTGTACGTGAGGCTAAAGGCGCCGCTGGCAGTGAGAGCGAAGAGCAAGGCGATGGCCAAGTTGAAGCCCACCTCCGAGGGCACGGCAGTGAGCTTCGTCAGCACCGCCATCATCAGGTAGCCGAAATAGTAGTAGCTGATGCCGAAACCGGAGAGCCACGGATCCAGGGGAGGAAACTGCTCGCTGCGCAGGATGGCGTTCAGAAAGGCGAAATCCATCGGCTTTTCGGTGCCGGCGATCTCGGGGTTGTATGCCCTTACCAAGGCCCACACTCCAAAGGCCACGGCGAAGAGCAATTCGTGGGTCAGAATCAGACCCACATTCTGCCGGAGCCAGGACAACAGGGCGTCTCGTCTGTCGACGTTCCACAGACAAAGAGATAAGGACCCAGCCGCAAGCAGCAGGATGCAGACCATGATGGCTGGACGCGTGTTCGCAAGCAAGCCAAAGCTCACCGTCAGCCAGAACAGGTAACTAGTCAACAGGATGCCAAGCGGCTTCGCCAGGGCGTATCCGCTGTCGGGCAGGTTGCGGAAGAGCCGCCGTCCCAGCGGGAGCACCGCCAAGCCCAGAATCTCAACGGCTAGCCACCAACTCAATACGTAAACCACCATGGCCTCCTATGCCATACTATCCCGCCAGTCCAACTCGGCCCGGCTACCGCTCCCCAAACGATCACTCGCCGAGGACCTCATAGATCTTCACCTCACGGTTTTGATACACCAGCGCCAGATCGCCGAAGCCACGCATGTCTTCGAACTTCTCCAGCCCCCTGTCGGGGTAGATCGTGCGCTCTAGCTGTCCCACATATACGTAGCCGATGTTCAGCTTGGCCATCAGATCTCGCGCTTCGTCGAGGTCCGTGGTCCTGTAGAAGTTGTCTGCGTCCCCTGATCTCTCCCCTACCTGCCAATCGTACCGCTGCTCGTTCTGATGCGCGCCCAGGAGCGTCGGCAGGCCGGTGTAGCTAGCTACCTTCAAGCCGAATTCCCGGTAGTAGGGCAGCGGGGCTTCCGCGACCACTGGCGTCCCCCTCACATTCTCCAGGAACCACTTGATGGCCTCGTAGTCGTAAACGAGTTGTATGGGGTTGTTCCCGTCCGGCCAGGTGTAGGAGCCCACCGTCATGAACGCCGAGCCGTCCAGAGTACCCCAGGGTGGCCTGGGACCAGGGAAGCGGTCATCCACACGCTGCAGGGTGCCCAACGAAATGAAAATGGTGCTCGAGGCAAACAGAAACGCGCAGGCCCCCTTCCAGGCGTAGCCAACCCACCTGGGTCTGACGCTGGAGAACCGGTTCCACAGCCTGGGGAGACTGACGCCCGCGACGACGCCCAGCAAGACCCAGGCCTGGGTGTAGAACTTGAAAATGGTGTTCATCCGATAGTGATCGCCTCCCTGCAGGAAATCCTTGAGGAACACTACCTCGCACCCCAGCAGAATACCGAGGGCCATGAAAGCGAGGAAGGAGACGAAGCTATCCTCGACTGTACTTCTGCGCCTCAACGTCAGGAACGTATACAACACCAGTGGAGGCGTCAGGAGCGCCAGGACCCAGAGTCTGAACAGAAGCAACCCGACCACCACAAAGGCCATGCTCCCCAGCACAAGCAGGCCTGCTACGTAGCCGGCCCGAGGCCTTCGGATCAGCGCCTGATGAAGGTGTAACAGCCGCGGCAGACGCGCTCCGTACCTCAAGCATAGTCGCAGACAACGCAGCGGGCCCTGTCGAGCACGCTCCCACGCTAACCGGTACCACAACAGGCTGACGACCAAGAAGATGAACAGCCCCCAAATGCTGAGGAAAGGCTCCAACTCGGTGCGCGTGCGCACCAGCCCCAACCCTACATACAGCGCCTGGTAGTGGGTGAAGAAAGGTAGGTAGAGAAGGAGGCTCAGGATGGCGACTGTGCCGAAGACGATCAGTGCGCCTACGGCGCGCTCCCAACGCCACAGACCCCTGTTGCCCAGCAGCAGAGCCCCCAGGACGATGATCAAGTAGGACGGCATGTCCCAGGTGTTGATCACCGCCACCGCCCCCAGCGTGATGGCCAGCATCGTGAGCCCAGCCAGGTTCTCCACGGCCCAAAGTGTCGATTCTTTGTCCAGCCCCGCTCTGCGCAAGAAGCTTCCAGCGCCGTCCTTGATGACTCCCCATGAGCGACCTACCTGTCCCACATCGTCCGTGGGGGCTGACCTGACACTACGCCCCCCCGCCGCATCTTTGGCGGCCAGCGCGATGTTCAACGCCAACGCCAGCAGGAAGATGGTCACAGGGATGCCGATCATGTGCGGATGAAGGTCCGCGAAGAGAAAACTCCAGTAGGGAAACTCGTTGATGGTGGCCGGGATCACCCGCGAACTGCGCCAATAGTCGAATCTCGGCAGCCGAGCCTGACGCAGAAGGATTCGCACCAGCCCGGGCACCAGCTTTACCAGCCCTTCCACGCCAGGGATGCGGCTTTGGAATGCCAATCCCCCAGCCTCCCCCAAGCCCTCCGCCAGTTGCACCATACCATCCAGGTTGCCCATCAGCGCCACGAAGACCGCAGCCAGAAGCCCAGCCAGTCGTCGCCGCGTCAGGTTGTATCCCACAGAGAAGACATTGACCACCGTCAGCGCGAAGAGCAGAGGCACGGCCAGGTTGAAGGCTACCGAGGGGATAATTCCCGTCAGTTTGATCAGGATAGCGATCAGGTGCAGGCCGTAGTAGTAGTAATTGATGTACCCGCCCGCATAGTAAGGGTCGTAGGGAGGAAAGTAGGCGCTCTTGGTGATGGCATTGAGGAAAGCGAACTCCATGCTCTTCTCGCCGCCGTTCCAGGGATGCCACAGATCCGGGTTCAGCACTCTGATGCCCACAAATGCCAGGAAGGCCAGGGCGAAGAGAGCTTCACTGAACAGGATGAGCCCCTTCAGCCGCCGCCATTGGCCTAGCATTTCGTCCCTCCTGCGCCAGAAAAGGTACAGAGAGATCAAACCGAGCAGTAGACAAGCGCCGAGCGCAGTGGGCAGGCTGTTGGGCAGCAAGCGATAGCTAGCCACCACCCACACGAGGAAACTGACGATCAGCAATCCCATGGTCTTGGAGAGAACGTAGCCCCGGTCGGACAAGCGATGAAAGACCAAGGTGGTCAACGGGAGGGCTAGCAGGCCGAGAGCCTGAGCAGCCAGCCACCAGGTGATGACCGACAGCAGAGGATGGGCATTAGCCAGGGGATTCCAACCCCACTCGGCGATGACAGGCAATTCATCCACCGGTCTGTCCAGAAGGAGACTCTTCCCCGACCCAGCCGCCTCCGAGACTCCGGCATCCGAAGCACTAGTGCGAGGTTGGATTTGCAGCGCCTCGCTGAAGAGCTCTCGAAACTCCTCATCGCTCAGCTCTCTGGTCTTGCCAAAGATGAGAACTTTGGGATGGTCATACACGGTGAAGCTCTCGTCCGCAGCGTCGTCGTTGATGGAAAAGCCGAAGACGCCCGGATAAGAAGTGAAAGTGCCCAGGAGTTCAAAGCCCAACTTCTCCTGGAAGAGTAGTTCGTAGTAGCGGGTGGTGATGGGATAGCGCCACGGAAGACGCGGGATGGATCCGTACAGACGATTGCTGGAGAGAGTGACATAGTCGCTCTGCCGTAAGTTGCTCACGATGTGCCAGAACTTCTGTTCGTTGTCCGGCTCGTATAGATTCAGCTTGAGGGTCTGATACTCGGAGATGCTCCGCCCCTGACCGTCTATCATGAGTCTGAGCGGAAGATCGTCGTCCCAGTGTTCCAGAGCAAGCGTGGAGCCAGCGGGCACGTTGCGGTAGATCCATTCCGAGGCCTGGATGCGGCTGTGAGGTCGGGAGTAGATGGTGACGAAGGCCAGCGAATACAACACCGACGAGGCGATCACGAATCCGGTGATCCCGTACCAAATCGCTGGCACGCGCCTGGCGTCGGCGGCCCGTTCGCCCAGCCACCCTCGGAACGAGTAGAGCATCTTGGCGCCCATGATGAGGAGAAAAGGGAATAGCGGCAGCATATAGCGCATGAACTTGACCATGAAGCTACCGGTGATCAGAAAGTACGGTCCCACCCAAGCCAACAGCAATGCCTCCATACCCCGTCGGTATCGCGCCAGCCGCCACAGGAAGAATCCGAAGCCGCAGTAGGCCACTAGACCCAGAGGCAGGCCCATGGCCCACAGGACGGTGTGCTGTATCTGATAGAGAATGGCCGGCGTATTGATGTACTGCCGAGTATACGGGTAGTCGGCGATACCCCTCACCATTCTCCCCTGCTCAGCAATGCCGGCCCAGAAGGCATTGAAATCCAGCACGCCGTAGGGCTGCCCGATAAAGAAGGTCAGCGCCAAGGCCAGGGCCGTGAAGAGGAACAGACGCAGCGCCTGCCGCACGTATCCTGCGCCCTGCTGCCTGACGTGAAGCACGTAAGCGACCAAGACCACGAGCGCGAGCGGTGCCGCGCTGAACTTGGTGGCCAGCGCCAGTCCCAGCGACGCCCCCACCAGGATGCTGTTGCGAACGCCACCGTTCCGAGCGAAGTCGATAGCAAAGACGAAGAACAGTAGAACGAAGAAGGTCAAGAGGGCATCCACGGCGTAGAAGTGAGCCGCCTGGATGTGGAAGACGGTGAAGGTCACAAAAACGGCTGCCAGGAGCCCTACGCGGCGATCATATACCCGCTTGCCTATCAGATAGGTGAGAAATATGACTGCGGTGTCTATGAGGGCCGACAGGACACGTCCCACCAGCGTGATGTGGTCGTAGTCGGACATCCGCCGCAGGCCCTCCATGGCCTGGGCGACGGAGGGTGAGAACTGGCAGTAGGGTGCGAGACCTGCGGGAAGGGTCAGCAAATGAGTGGTGAAACGGAGCATGTAGAAGGGCAACGACCCGTAGGCGAAGAAGTGTGGGTTGAGGGGACTCGTATCAGGGTCGAAGAAGTTGGGGTTCTCTTCGGCGGGGTTGCTCAGCATGGGTGGTGCAAAGAAGGCCGGCCACTGCCTCAGCGGCGGCATTCCCAGGCGCGAGACCACCATGGCTATCTGCCGTTCGTCAGGGTGGAGGTGGTGGTTGTCGTCCCAGTTCACTCCGTAGAGGCGCAGGGCTGCCCCTACGACAAGGAGCAGGATCAACAGGAGTTGAAAGCGGTTGCCTTTTGACAGGCGATGGTGCTGCAAGGAGACTCCCCTACGCGGTGCGCTCTTGATGACAGCCCAAGGGCGTCGACCGGCCCTCCACGATGTCGCGCGAGCGCCAATATTCTATCATCCGCAACACTCCAAAGCAAGGCCCATGGCCATTACGGAGGGGGACATTGGGTGGGCCTGCCGACGTATGGTATAATCGTGCACAGAAGAGATATGTCAATGAAGGTGCTCTTCGTAGAACCCCCAAAGAAGTCCTGGGAGATGATGGGTGATTTCATCGCCCCACCCCTGGGCTTGGCGCAACTGGCTGCGGTGCTCGAGGTCAACGGGGTCGACGTGCAGATCATAGACTGCAACGCCTCTGGGCTGACCTGGTCCGACCTGAAGCGCGCTATTGCTGACGCACAGCCTACCTTGGTCGGTGCCTCTGCCATGACCACCTTCTTCCCCACGGCCCTGCGAGTGATGGAGCTTGCCAAACGGGTGGATGAGGACATCGTCACCGTGGTTGGCGGGCCTCACGTCACGTTCATGGTCGAGGAGACGCTGGAAAGCCATCCTGAGATAGACATCGTCGGGCGTGGGGAAGGCGAGTATGTGATCCTGGACCTGGCTCGCTGTCTCCAGAGCGATGGAAACCTGGCCAGGGTCAGGGGCATCGCCTTCCGCAGAGACGGTGAGATCGTTCAAACGGCGCCGCCTGAGTCCGTGGAAGTGGACGAGTTGCCCCTGCCTGCATACCACCTCCTACCTATGAGCGTCTATTTTTTCACGGTCTTCCAGAAGTTCTGCACCGTACTCACTAGTCGAGGATGTCCTTACCAGTGTACCTTCTGCGCGGAGCGTGGTTTCTGGGGCCCTGGGTGGCGACCCAGAGATCCTGCCATGGTCGGGGACGAACTGGAGCTCCTCCATCGCAGGTACGGCCGAGAGTCCATCTGGTTCGGGGACGATTGCTTCAACGTGGATGGAGAGCACATGGGGCTCATCTGCGAAGAGATCCTGCGTCGAGACCTGCGCCTCGACTGGTACTATCAGGGACGGGCGGACCTGCTAATCAAGCACCAGGAGTATCTGCCGTTGATGCGCCGGGCCGGCAACCTCATGGCCCAGATAGGCATAGAGGCTGCCTCTGACGAGGAGTTGCAGGGATTGCAGAAGAACCTCACCATAGAGCAGGTCAAGGAAGCGGTGAGCCTGTTGAGGCAGCACGACATGGTCTGCCAGGGGATGATCATCATCGGTACACGACAGGACGATGCCCATTCTATCTTGCGCAAAGTGGATCTTCTCAAATGGCTGGACATCGACTTCCCCGTCTTCACCATCTACACTCCCTTCCCCGGCACAAAGGCGTACGACGAGGCCAAGGACAAAGGATGGCTAGAGACCGATGACTATGCCCTCTATGACATGTCATACCCCATCATGCCCACGGAGCACCTGTCGCGCAAACAGGTGATGGGCCTATACAATCGCTGCTTTGCGTCCTTCTACACTGATCCCGTCATGATGCTCAGGGGTCTCGCCTCATCCATGCCCTGGAAGAGGGAAATCTGGAGATACATGATGAAGTTCGCCGCCCGTTTGTACTTGCGGCGCTACTGGCGCCTGCTGAAGGGCTTATTTCGGCCGTAGCCTCTCGGGCTTGAGACGTGCAGCACGTTCCCGAACCTAGTCCTGGCGCAAGAGAGGGGCAGGATTCGAAGATCTACCACTCCCTGCGCCTCTTGAAGACGCAGAAATACGCATTGCTCCAAACGGTCATCGTCCCGTAGCCGCGGGTGAAGCTGACATCGCCCTTGTTGCCCACGCCCCCGACGGGCTCCATGTGCACGAGCTCCCAGCCCTGCTCTCCGAGCTCATTCAGCTCCGGGATCATCGCCTCGGGCGCGTACTTCGGCACCTGCTGCTCCGGCCACTTTCCCTCCAGGAAGGGTCGCTGTTTCTCTGCATCAGCGTACAGGAAGGTCGTATGGTATTCCCACTTGTCTGCCATCTTGCGTTCTCCCAGTTCTCAATAGTCAAACAACGCCCGGTCAGTGATCATTGCGAACCGCCCCCACCATGCCTCTCCGCTAGTCAGGCAGCTCGTCAAGAACGTGCTTCATGCTCTGCCGGTACTCTTGGAAAGCAGACCTGCCTTCCTGAGTCAGGTGGAGCATGGTGTGCGGCTTCTTGCCCTTGAACTCCTTCTCAATGCCAACGTAGCCAGCGTCCTCTAACCTGCTAAGATGGGACGACAGGTTGCCCCATGTCAGCCCGGTTTGGCGCATCAGGAAGAGGAAGTCGGCGCTCTCCACGACAGACAGAAGGGCCATGATCATCAGCCGCGCTGGTTCGTGAATCAGCCGGTCAATCGCCGCGATGCGCTGTAGGTCTTCGTTTTCAGCTTCAGGAATGGTCATCGAACGCCGCCTCCAGCAGCGCGCCTCATGTCAGGGTTAGGATACTTGCGCAGGAAGCGAATAGGCATTCCGAGACCCATCAGAGAGACGAAGCCGCCCAAGGCTAGCACGGAAACAGAGGGCGGAATATCAAGCAAGTGGCCACCGACAAACGCGATCACAGTCGATAGGGAATAGGCGTAGAAGCGGTCGATCTCTCGCCAGAAGCCCTTGACCGCGAAGATGCCTGCCCCAAGAAGCCCGAAGTTCAATGAGAGGTGGTTCCCCAGCAGGTCTGCCAGCTCAGGCGGCATGTAGCCGGAGTACGCCCAGAGACCAAGACCTGCCACCCCTATCACGATCACCACGGCGGCCACGGTGGCGAACTTCCTCTTCACAGAAGGGTCCCGCTTTGACTCGAACCTGAGGTATCCAAGCCGTGGTATGGTGATATGTTTCTTGAGCAGCGGTAACAATGGGATAGGGATCCAGATTAGTGACGCAAAGTCCGAAGCCTGGTTGACCAGCGTGCTGCCCAGAGCCAGAAGACATAGACCGATTCCAAGATCTATCACGCCATCCTGGTGGTAAGACAAGTAGGCCCTACGCTCGATTTCTTTCAAATTGACAAACTTTGACATGATGAACCTCATCAACTCAAGACAAGGTCATTCGCTTGTTTCCCTAGCCCTCGCTTCCAGGCATCTCCGTCGACGCCATGGGGTACTCGCGCAGGAAGCGGAGCAACACGGCCAGTCCGATGAGCAGAATGACCACTGCGGCAACAGCCATGATGATCGGTGTGTCGAGGTAAAAAGATGTGGAAAAAGCTAAGCCATACAACACACCGTGAATGTATCCGCGGGCAAAATGCAGAAAATAGGCCATGCAACTGATGACGGCTGTCATGGCAGCCCCGATGACAATATGGCGAACGAGTTTCCCCATTGACGGCCAAGAGAGCAGATCTCCGACAGTCGTCCCCACGACCAGCAGAATCAGCAACACAAGGGTCACCATTGCTATGGACGCTACTGCCTTCACCTTTCTGACCTTCCTCCCCCGGCCGTATCTCACGTGACCCATGCGGGGAGTGGTGATCAGTCTCTTGCCACCGATCAGGACCAGCACAGCCAGGAATTCCAACGCGATCAAGACCGGCACTTGCAGCGACGCGGATACGCCGAAGTCTGGAAGCCACGCACTGATGGCTATTCCCAGAAGCAATAGACCCAGAGAGATGTCCAGCAGGCCATCGTCGAAATACAGCATCCACACCCTTCGCTCGATCCCTTTCAAATACATTCCTTGCGCCATGACGAACCTCCACAAGCTATTACACCCTCAATTGTCCCTCATCTCAAAGGGGCCTGTAGAAATCAACTTTGCAGGCTTCGCATAGTCGCGTAGGAAGCGGATGAATAAGACCACTCCGATGACCACCATGACGCCCGCGGTGACACCAAATGTGATGATCATGCTCCCAGTGCCGCTAAGGTCCGTGTTCCTGACCAGCAGTATGCCAACCGGAAGAGGCAACCCATATAGCACGCCGTATGCGTAGAAGCGAGTGACATCCAGGAAGTACGCACCCAAGCCGAAGACTACTATAGTCTGCACCGGCCATACATACAGCGGTATGGGTATCTCGGCCATCCATTCGGGGAGCCCATCTCCCGCGGCCGCCCATCCCAGGATGAGCATAATCACACCCAGGAGCACTGACAGGAACAGCACTGCTCGGAAGTTCTTCATCTTCGCCTTCCGCTGCTCCCCGAATCTGACCCGCCCTATGCGCGGCGTGGTGATGAACTTCTTGCCGGCCCAGAAACCCAGCAGGACCAGCCCGGCAAACGCAGTCAATCCAACCATGCTCCCCAACAGGAACGTCAGGGACATCTCGGTTTCGCCGAGCAGTCCGCCGAGGATTGTCCCGATGCCCATATTCAAGAGCAGGAGCCCCAGAAAGATGTCCCACAAGCCGTCCTCGAAAGTAGATCTAAAAGCTCTACGTTCGATTTCTTTCAGATTGATGTTCTCTGACATGATCAGCCTCCCCGAATTTGCTCAACTACCGGTTGCCATTGCGCGACCTTTCCGAAGGTGGACCCTCTTCCAGG
>CAZBJW010000028.1:20306-26690 GCA_964492135.1 uncultured Anaerolineales bacterium | reverse complement strand
GTTCCAGCGCTGGCTCCTCCCGAAGTAGGATTCTCAGAGCCGACCGCACCCTTGGGTCACTGTCCGCCACCACCGCGCGCGTCTGCATGTCCTGAGCCACAATCTAGCCTCCGCTACAGGTTATGTGGTTGGGCGCTCGCCCCTCACCGCTCGCCGCGACAATAGAAGTGGACGCTCCGACTCGCGGACGGATTGGCCACCTTCATAATATAGGGAATCCACCGCTGGCACATCGGGCATTCGTTCAGTTTATGAACTGTACGAATGTCTAGGTTTCGGCTACAAGACAGAGACGTCTTTGCAGGTGCCTCCACACAGCAGGGGATTATCAGTAGCTGATGGAGGGTTTTCCGGGGCGCGAGGTCCCAATCATCGAGTACAGCGTTCCTGAGGAGGGGTAGGGTGCCATGGAATCACCGCGGCTGCCAAGCGGAGACACGGGCACAATCCATGCCTGAGAAGCACTTGGCAGGGCGGGAACGCTGGACAAGGTGGGCTGCGATCAACTCAAGAGGTTGTGCTTGATGGCGAGGGCCGCGGCCTCAGCGCGATTGACCGCGTTTAACTTGGAGAGAATCGTGCTGACGTGAAATCTGGCGGTGTGGTGACTGATGTTCAGTGTCCGCGCGATCTCGGCATTGCTCATCCCCTCGACCAGGAGGGCAAGCACTTCTCGCTCTCGCATGGTCAGGTCTTGCCTGGAATGGTCCGGCTTCGTGCCAGGCTCGGCCAAAGCCTTCACCGCCTCGGGAGATAGAGTAGCCTGACCTGCGTGAGCCGCCCGGATGGCGCGGGCCAACTCATCGGCACTCACGTCCTTGAGTAGGTACCCAATAGCTCCCGCCTGCATGGCGGCCTGGACCCGCGTCCGCTCCTGGAAGCTAGTCAAGGCGATGACCTTTGCTTCTGGCTGGGCCTGCCGCAGAGCCTCCGTGGCCTGGTCGCCGTTCATACCGGGCATCTTCAGATCCATGAGGACCACATCTGGTTTCAGGTCGCTGCAGACGCGAAGGGCCTCCTCTCCATCACCAGCCTCGCCTACCAGTTCTATGTCATCGAAGGCCAAAAGCGAGAAGCGCAGGCCCGAGCGCACCACCTCATGGTCATCCACAGCCACGACGCGGATTGTCTTGGATTCACTCATTGGATTGCCCCCTCGCCGTAACCACCCAGTCGACCCTGACCTGGGTGCCGTGACCTGGGTCGCTACTGATCTCCAATGCGGCTCCGATTGTCTCTGCTCGCTCCCTCATGATCCGCACTCCCAACTGGTCCGGCAAGGCCTCGCTGGCATCGAAGCCGCGTCCATCATCCTGAATGCTGAGCGCCACTCGCTCTGGTCGGCAACAGAGGTGCACAGACACCTCGGTCGCTGCGGCGTGCTTGGCCACGTTGTTGAGGGCTTCCTGAGCAATCCGGTAAAGTGCGATCTGTTCCTCTGCGGGTAGGAAGCTGTCCCCCTCCACCGTCAACGTAACAGGAATGCGGGATCGGCTGGTCATGGCTTGCGTCAAGTCACCAAGTATTTCCCCCAGCGGCTTCTCCGTCAGGGCTGCCGGCCGCAACTCCAACAGAAGGGTGCGCATCTCGGCCAACGCGCCTTGTGTCAGCTTGCGGAGCTCCTCGAGTCCCTCCTCGGCTCTTTCCGGGTTGCGTTCCCAGATCCGCGGTAGGGTCTCGGCGATCAGGCTCGCCGAGAAAAGAGTCTGCGTGACGGCGTCGTGTAGATCGCGCGCAAGCCGCTCCCGCTCCGCGATCGCTGCTGTCTCTTGAACCTGATCCCTCAGCCGGGCGTTCTCGATGGCCAGGGCTACCTGATCGCCAAAGACAGTAGCCAGCTCAACCTCCTCCCCAGGGAAGTCGCGCGGCTCCGTATAGTAGAGGGCAATGCCTCCATATGGTTCATCCCCCACGGTTATAGGGACGGCCAGTAACGCCTGATAGAGATCGGCCCACGTCCTGGCGAGTGCCTCGCTCTCCGCATCTCTGGGTGGCTCGCCTTCGCGGACAAGCTGAGTGCCCAGGGGGGAGACAGTCACGGCCTTGCCCGACGCAATAACCTGCTGGAGCGCTTGCTGGCCAAGGGGCATCTCCCGACCCACGACGTACGTGAGCAGGAGACTCTGGGCCGCCTGGACGGACAGCTTCCCATCGTCTTCAAGCCTGTATATGGCCACCGCCTGGTTGTCGAGCAACCGTCCCGTCTGCAAGGTGATGTAGTCCAAGACCTCATCCAAGGTCTGGTTGGAGTTCAGGACACTCATGACATCGGCCAGACTCTCAGCTATATCGCGCCGGCGTACCGCTTCCTGCCTTCGCTCCTCTTCCGCACGTCTGGCAACTTCGGCGGCCTCCTTGGCTTGCAGCAGTTCCTGCTCAGCCCGCTTGCGCTCGGTGACATCCTCGCCAACGGATTGGTATTCCACCGCGCGACTCCCGTCGCCGAAAAGGGCTCGATCGGTCCATCTCTGCCAGCGAAGAGTGCCGTCCGGGACCAGCACCTGATGTTCATAGGATGTGACCGGACTCTCTGGCGTCAGAGAGGAATAGCGGTCAAGCACTTCTTTCCGCTCTTCTTCCGGAATGAAGTCAAAGAAGTTCTGCCCTTCCAGTTCCTCGCGGCTTTTGCCGAAATACTTACAGTACTGCTCGTTGACAAGGGTGAGTGTACCGTCTGGCAGAAATCGACAGACCAAGGCTGGCATGTCCTCCACGACGGCGCGGTACCGCTCCTGGCTCGCTTCTAGCGCCTCTTCCGCCCGCTTGCGCTCGGTGATGTCCGATAGCACCCCTCGCACTCCAACGACGCGATCGTCGGTGAGCAGAGGCCGGCTGGAAACTCTTACCCAGCGCATTTCGCCAGACTTGCTCAGGATGCGATATTCATTCACTCCGACGGATTGGCCAGCAAGGAGGCGCTGAAGAGTCTCCCCGGCAGTCCGCAAATCCTCTGGGACCATGAACTCCGCGAAAGTGTGACCAACGACTTCTGCCGGTGAGTATCCGAACGCCTCGATTGATGGACTCAGATACGTCAACTCGCCATCTGCGTCAAGGGCATAGATGACGTCTTCTATGCTTTCGACTAGGTCACGATGTCTTTCCTCGCTCTTCCACAGTGCCTGCTCCGCGCGCTTGCGCTCGGTGACATCCGCCAGGGTGAGCACAAGTCCAGTCACGGTCCTGCCGCTCTCCTTGATGGGCACCAACGTCCAGTCCCAATAGGTGATACCGCGCTCAGGATGCTCCGCGTATTCGGATGGCCTGGCGTAGACAACATACGGCTCGCCGGTCTCCACAACGATCCTGAAGATCGCCTCGTTCTCTTCACCAGGGTACAGATCGAAGTGGTTCTTTCCGGGGAAGAAGGATGGTTCGCGCTGGTCGGCCTCAGCATAGGCCCGGTTCACCCTCACGAAGTTGAAGTCCGGATCCATGTAGGCGACTAGCATGTGCGTGTGATCGAGAATGGTCTCGAGGAGTCGCGTGGTCTCCCGCAGCGCCTCCTCCGCCCGCTTGCGGTCTTCGGCCGCCTGACGAAGCTGCCTGTTTGCTGCCATGAGTGCGGCCGTGCGTTCCTCGACCCGTCGTTCCAACTCAGCGTGCGCTTCTCGCAGGGCCTCCTCCGCCCGCTTGCTCACGCCGATATCTTCGACTGTGCCCTCATAACAAAGCGTGTCTCCAGCGTCATCGCGGATGACCCTGGCACTCTCACGCACAAACAGGGTGGTGCCATCACGCCTTACCCAGGCAGACTCCAGCCCCACGATCTGTCCCTCACTCTCAATGCGCTCCTTGAAAGCCAAGCGAGGATAATCTGGTTCGTAGCCCTCCTCTTCCAAGTTGCGATGAGCCAGCTCCTGGAAGGTCGAGTATCCCAGCATCTGCAAAAGCGCAGGGCTTGCCATAAGGATGCGACCATCAGGGGTGGTTCGATAGAAGCCAACCGTGCTCGTCTCAAAGATGTCTCTGCAACAACCTTCCGACTCACACAGCGCCTCACTGGGCGCTTCCGGTTTGCTTTCTCGCTTCCCGCTCATGGGTCTTGCTCCTCTGCCTCGGTCACATCGGCTTGCCGGAATTGAGACAGGGTTTCAAGAAAATGTCCTCAGTATTCTAGCACCGCGCCAGACCGCTCGCAAGTTCACCTCATACCGGTTGACGGCCCAGCCTGTCCGTGGAAAGCCTAGTGGCCGCCGGGCGAGGTCCAGCTATGTTCACGCGGCTTGGCCAAAGACGCTGGATGTGCCGAAGGCTATTGACTGCATGGATGTCCAGGCCGTGAACTAGACAATCGTACAGGTCGACAACTGAACGAATGCCGGTTGTGTTGGGCCATGGATTTCGATATGATAATCACAGTAAGGCGGGGGAACGGCTCTTGTCGTGCTGGCGGGCACAGCCCGAGGCTAATGAGCCTCGTTGCGACAAAAGACCGGAGCGGTCGGCTGGTAAGCCAAAGCTGGAGACGACTGCCTCTTCTTGGGTGCGTGCGCGCCCAGTCCGGCCTCTCTCCATCCAGGGCGCTTCGGGTCGGGGTAGGGTGGACGGCAGAAGAGCCGTGACCGCACACCGAGTGTCGGACGGTAGGTGCTCGAGCATGCGTGCCGAATCAAATCACGCTTTGTAGAGGAGGTTAGAAAGATGGACTTAGTGACGAGTCTCGTGCAGCCCATTTTGGGTGCTGCAGGGACACTGATCGCAGCGGGATTGGTGCTGTTCATTGGATGGCTTGTCGCCTGGATCGTGGGAGCGTTTGTACGCAGGCTGCTGCACCGCACGACCCTCGACAACCGACTCGCATCCTGGGTCGCTGCGGATGAAGAGGAAGGCGCAGTCATCCCCATAGAGAGGTGGATCGGCAGGGCGGTGTTCTGGCTGATCTTCCTCTTCGCCCTCGTTGCCTTCTTCGAGGTGCTGGGTCTCACGGTGGTCACAGGACCTCTAAACCAGCTACTGACGGCAGTGACGGCCTACATCCCAAGGATCATCGGTGCCGCACTGTTGCTGTTGGTCGCCTGGGTCGCAGCCAGCATCCTCCGCTTCCTCGTGGTGCGCGTGCTGAAGGCAGCTGAGATGGGTGACAGGCTGGGCAGCGTAGCTGGCGTCGAGAAGGAGGATCGTGCTCGGTTGGCCAAGGCGCTGGGCGACGTCGCCTACTGGCTGGTCTTCCTCTTGTTCCTGCCGGCGGTGCTGGGCGCCCTGGCTGTGGAAGGGCTCCTGATCCCCGTTGAGGGCATGATCAACGTGGTCTTGGCCTACCTGCCCAACATCTTTGCGGCAGGGATCATCCTGGCCATCGGCTGGTTCGCGGCGCGCATCGTGCAGCGCATCGTCACCAACCTGCTGGTGGCGGTGGGCGCCGACAAGCTGGGCGAGAAGGTGGGGCTGGACGAGGCCATGGGCAAGCAGACGCTGTCCGGGGTGATCGGCCTGATCTGCTACGTGCTGGTCTTGATTCCGGTCATCATCGCTGCCCTCAACACCCTGGGGCTTGATGCCATCACCGCGCCAGCTAGCGATATGCTGGGCATTGTCCTCCTGGCTCTGCCCCGCATCTTTGCAGCCATCCTGGTGCTGGCCATCTCCTACGTCGTAGGGCGCCTGCTATCCCAGTTGGTGGCCAGAGTGTTGGCGGGCATCGGCTTCGACGCCATTCTCATGCGGTTGGGCCTGACCGCCGAGGCGACCAAATGGGAGCCAGCGCCGTCTCAGATCGCCGGATACCTGGTGCTGGTGGGGACCATGCTTTTGGCCAGCATGGAAGCGTCACAGTTGATGGGCTTCACCTCGCTGGCCGTCATGATCTCCGGGTTCACCGTCTTCCTGATGCAGGTAATCCTGGGACTGGTGATCTTCGGGTTTGGCCTCTGGCTGGCGAATTTCGCAGCACAGGCTGTGCAGGCCAGTGGGGCGGCGCAGGCGGGTTTGTTCGCCATGGCGGCGCGCGTCTCCATCCTCATAATGGCTGGTGCCATTGCCTTGACGGAGATGGGTCTGGCCAACCAGATCATCACCCTGGCCTTCGGTCTGATCCTGGCGGCTTTTGCCCTGGCGGCAGCCTTGGCCTTTGGACTGGGTGGACGGGAAATCGCTGGTCGGCAGCTAGAGGAATGGATGAACTCGCTGCGGTCCAAGAAGTAAACCAACATGCTCGAGCACCATTCTCCCGTCCGCGGGACTGTCAGACGAACAAGCCAGATGTCTGAGTCGTGCAAGGCTCGGCCTACAGATGGCTGACTCCATCGAGGAATCCGGGGAGGAACTGAGTCACAGCCCCTCGAATGATTGAATGTGTTGGGGTCCGAAGATCAACGCTCCGTACGTTCGACGAGTTCGAGAAGGCGAGATGAAAACGAAGCAGTGTTCGCGCGCCGCAGGGCG
>CAZBJW010000028.1:11399-20296 GCA_964492135.1 uncultured Anaerolineales bacterium | reverse complement strand
CCCCAAGGCCCCCCAAGATCAAAGAGGACAGGAACAAGAACCACAATGGCTCCGTGAAAGAGCACCAGATCCCGAAAGGCATGGGTGCTATGTCTATTCGCCAGTCGCGAGAAGGAGGACACAATGGACCGTCTCAGCCAGGCGCTGGAGCGCTGGAACTTACGACTCTCCCAGGTCAGACAGCGACTAGTGCAGATGTGGGAGCGTCTCGACGCGTGGAGCGGGGGCTGGCTGGGCGTCGGTGAGCGTGCATACAAACGCTTTGCTGAGCACCAGGGTAACGCCAGTGCAGCCGCCATCGCCTACTACACGTTGTTCTCCGTTTTCCCCTTGACGCTGGGCCTCGTATCCCTGGGAAGTCTGGTACTGGATTCGGCGGAAGCCCATGACGCGGTCTTGGGGCTAGTCGCCGCTTATTCTCCTGCGATAGTGGACCTCGTGGAGGAGAATATCCAACAGGTGCTACAGGCGCGAGGTGCCTTCGGCCTCATTGCGGCACTTGGTTTTCTTTGGTCCTCCGCCGGGGTGTTCGGTGCCCTCAGCCGAGCCATCAACACGGCCTGGGAAGTGGAGCGGCCGAGACCGGCCTGGAAGGAGAGAGCCATTGCGCTGGGTATGGTCCTGTCCGTCGTCCTCCTCTTCTTTCTCTCCGTATTTTCCACCGCGCTCTTCGAAGTCAGGACTCGTCTGCCCGGCATCATCTTGGGAGAGGCAACAGCCTCTGGCGATCTTCTGCCAAGGCTGCTGGCTGCCGTCATCCCCTACCTCTTCACGCTGCTGCTTTTCTGGGTCCTTTACCGCATCTTGCCCCATGCCCAGGTCGCCTGGTCTGACGTTCTGCCCGGCGCTCTGCTGGCTAGCTTCGTATGGGAAGTGGCCAAGCACGGTTTTGCCTTCTACGTTACCGAATTCGCTTTGTACAGCCTAGTGTACGGTTCGCTGGCGGCAGTCATCGTTCTCCTACTGTGGTCCTACCTCAGCGGCGTGATCATCCTGCTGGGGGCGGAATTCAGCGTTCAACATGCCAGGCGGAGACGGCGGCAAACAATTTCTTCGCCCTGTATCTCGATGCCTTAGGAGCCAGCGAAGGTCTGGTAGGCTTATCATGGGCCATCGCCGCGCTGAGCGAGGTGCCGGTGATGTTGCTCTCTGGAGTTCTCATGCGAAGGCTAGCTGCGCGAGGTCTCCTCTTGGTTGGCTTTTCGGTTTACGCCTTGCGGTGGTTCTTGTACTCTCAAATCACCTCTCTGCAGATGATCTTGTTAGTACAATTGTTGCATGGGCTTTCTTTTGGCGCTTATTACGTGGCTGGAGTGGTATATACGCGGGAGCGTGCGCCTGAAGGATTGAGTGCCACCGCTCAGGCGCTCTTCTCAGGGACAGCCCTAGGGCTGGCGGGCATAGTGGGTGGAATGCTGGGCGGATATCTGTATGATCGGGTAGGGGTGATGAATCTGTTCCGGTTCTGCGGTTTGGCTGCCACCTTCGCCCTGCTCTTGTTCCTGCTCGCGCCTTCGCACACGGGAGGAGAGGCCGCAGATTCGCTGTAGGTTCTTGAGGTTGCGGGAACATAAAGGGCATCCCGATCTAGTGATAAGGAGGATGAGATCCGATGGCCAGAGAGCTCAAGATTTGCGTGATAGGGGGAGGCAGCACTTACACCCCGGAATTGATGGAAGGCTTCATCGAGAAGCAGGCGGAATTGGGACTTGCCACTGTCACTCTGATGGACATAGACCAAGATAGATTGAGAGTGGTGGGAGGCTTCTGTGAGCGCATGATCAGGGCGGCGGGTTCGCCGATCAGACTCGTTCTATCTACCGACCGGACACAGGCCCTGGAGGGAGCGGACTATGTGATCAGCCAGATCCGCGTAGGCGGCAATGCCCAGCGGGTGATAGACGAGAAGACACCCATGCCCTACGGGATAGTGGGACAAGAGACGACGGGACCAGGGGGCTTCGCCAAGGCTCTGCGCACCATCCCGGTCATGTTGAGTGTCGCCGCAGATATGGAGAAGCTATGTACCCAGGCGTGGTTGATCAACTTCACCAACCCCTCTGGCTTGATCACAGAAGCTCTCGTCAGGCACAGCAAGGTGCGAGTCATCGGACTGTGTAACCTGCCTATCAACATGATACACCAGGTGGCTGGCTATCTAGGCGTTCCACCGGGGAGGATCAGTCTCGACTATGTGGGGCTTAACCACCTGAGTTGGATGAAGGGGGCATATCTGGACGGGCAAGAGGTGACTGAGGTTGTATTAGCCAAAGCGATTGAGGAAGCGAACCAGGCTGCGGAAGGTCATTCGCCCTTCAGCCCGGAGCTCATAAGGATGTTGGGCATGCTCCCATGCTACTATCTGCGTTATTATTATCATCATGATGAAGTTGTAGAGGAGCAGAAAAAGGCGGACAAGACACGCGGCGA
The DNA here is from genome assembly GCA_964492135.1 of uncultured Anaerolineales bacterium. GTDB lineage: Bacteria > Chloroflexota > Anaerolineae > UBA7937 > B3-Chlor > CAYGAW01. Next base: position 17,866 of record CAZBJW010000028.1, on the reverse strand, counting down.
ACAGGTACAGGAGATAGAGGAAAGGCTCCTGGCGATGTACGCCGACCCGCAACTCGCCACCAAGCCTGAAGAACTGGAAAAGCGAGGAGGGGCGCTATACTCTACAGCCGCGGTGTCTCTCATAGCCGCCATCGTCGGCAACAAGAACGAGGTGCACATCGTCAACTGCCGCAATAGAGGCGCTATAGCGGACTTGCCCGAGGCTTCGGTAGTTGAGGTGCCTTGCCTGGTAGGAGCAGCGGGCCCGATTCCCTTGACCGCGGGCCACGTGCCGGTTCTGGCTAGAGGTTTGGTACACTCCGTTAAAGCTTATGAGGAACTGACCATTGAGGCTGCGGTGACCGGCGACCGCCGGATCGCTCTACAGGCGTTGGTCACCCACCCCTTGGTGCCCAGTTTCGGGGTGGCGAAGGCGCTGTTGAGCAGTACCTTGCAGGCAAATAGGGAGTACCTCCCTCAGTTCTTCGAGGGGTGAAGGAAAATGGAGCGTAATTGTTCTCTGGCTGCGACGTTCTCGGAGGTGGGATGAACTGCGCGGTAGGTGTGGACGGAGGGGACTCCAAGACCCTTTGTCTGGTAGGGACCGAAGATGGCCGTGTGCTGGGCTTTGGCCGTGGTGGCGGAAGTAACCATCAGGTCTGTGGCCTTGACGCAGCATTGGGCGAGATCGCTCATTCCGTTGGGGAAGCCCTCACTCAAGCGCAGGCCTCTGCCCAGGAGGTTCAACTGGGCATGTTCTGCCTGGCAGGCGCTGACTTGCCCGAAGACTATGCCCTGCTCAGTCAAAGAATCCAAGAGCTTGGCGTCTGTCAGCAGGCGGTCGTGAAGAATGACACTGTGGCCGCCTTGCGCTCTGGTCTTTCCCGGCCTTGGGGCGTGGTAGTCATCTGTGGCACGGGCACCAATGCGGCTGGTCGTGCTCCCGACGAGCGGGAGATCATACTCCCTGGCTTGGGCCACATCTCTGGCGATTGGGGCGGAGGCGAAGAGATCAGCCAGCAAATCATACGCCTCGTAATGCGCGCCTGGGACGGCCGGGGCAAACCAACGGTGCTTTCCCAGATGGTTCTCGAGGCCCTGGGCGTACCATCCGTGGAAGTCTTGTTGCGAATGCTGTATCACCACCAAATCGAGCAGGAGAGAATCTTAGGGCTGGTGCCTCTCCTTTTCGAGGCAGCCTACGGCGGCGATCAGGTAGCCTGCCGGTTGGTCAGAGAGGTGGGCCTCGAGGTGGGGGTCACCGCTCGAACCCTTATCCGCAGGCTATCGCTGCAGGACAGTGATGTGGAGGTGGTCCTGGGAGGCAGCATCTTCAAGGCCAAGGCTCCCCTTCTTATCGATACTATTACGGGGGTCATCCATGAGGTAGCGCCCCGAGCCTCTATTGTATTGCCCGACTTCGAGCCCGTGGTGGGAGCACTGTTTCTGGCTCTGGAGGCGGCAGGGGTGCAAGTTGGAGGGATGGTCGTAGAGAACATCAGAACCACCTTGCCCCAGGAATTAGTCATCGAAAGGCGATAGCGTATCTACTGGCACTCCAGCAAACGCAACGGAGGGTCCTGGTGGTCAATCCGATGTGGTAGAGCCTTTCTCTAGGACTTGGGTGACCCTCGGAGTTGATCGGCCTGCCCGATATCACGGGGTAAGATGTGATATTCGGCAGGTTTGTTTTGCTTTTTGTGTACATCTTCATAGAACCTAGATGTCAGTCGTAATTCGGCTCGGCTGAGAGGAAATGCACCGTAGGCCTATTCGAAGAATCTGTAGCCTAGGGCCTGGTGCCCGTGAAACCCCGCCCATCCTTCGACTGCGCTCCCTTCGACCACTCTCAGGGCAGGCATGACAGGCAAGAGGGTATGCTAGTAGTTTCGGGATGGGTGCCCAGAAATGGAGGCGCCAAAATGGCAGGACGACTAGAGGACAAGGTTGGACTGGTGACCGGCGGAGCCTCGGGGATCGGCAGGGCAACGGCCATGGCCTTTGCCCGAGAGGGGACGAAGGTCGTGTTGTCCGACCTGGTTGTGGACGGTGGTGAAGAGGTGGCCCGTCTCATCAAAGAGACCGGAGGTGAAGCTATCTTTGTCAAGTGCGATGTTGCAAAGACAGCAGAAGTTGAAGCGATGATCAGCAAAGCTGTGGAAACGTATGGCCGCGTGGACTACGCCTTTAACAACGCAGGCATCGAAGGAGACATCGCTTCGGTCGCTGAGTGCACGGAGGAAAACTGGGGCCGGGTTATTGCCGTTAACCTGAAGGGCGTGTGGCTGTGCATGAAATACGAGCTCCGCCAGATGCTCAAGCAACGCAGCGGGGCCATCGTCAACATGTCGTCGGTGTCTGGGCTGCTTGGCGACCCGGACCACCCAGCCTATGGCGCCAGCAAGCATGGCGTATCAGGGTTGACCAAGACGGCGGCCTTAGAGTACGCCAGAGCTGGTATCCGGGTCAATGCCGTGTGCCCTGCTGCCATCCGCACGCCGATGATCGACCGCACTCTCCAGGCGCAGCCGGAGTTGAGTTGGCGGAGCCTGGCCTGCGGGCACCCCATGGGGCGGATAGGCGAACCGGAAGAGGTCGCCGAGGCCGTCCTGTGGCTGTGTTCGGACCTGTCCTCCTTCGTCACCGGGCATCTCCTGGTCTTGGATGGTGGGCTTGTTGCGCAGTAGCGGCACTACTGCAGGTAACCGTTGTCATCCCAAGCATGTCCTGCACCGCGACATGGGCCAAGCACTTGGCGACGGCGATGTGAGCGGAGGTGGACTGCCTGGTGACGCTGGGGCGAGAGCACTTCATTGGCGATCCAGAAGTGGCTCGACATGAGCCTTACGGATTGAAACAACGAGAGATTCCCTCATTGGATTGAGAATTCAACTTGGGAGTTGACATAATCCTCTGGTTGCCATGCTCAGAATTCGTGACTCTATGAAAAAGAAGAGGCCGTTGCTGAGCCCAGTTTCGCCTCTAGGGTTAGTATTCTGGTGCGTGTTCGATCCCCGTGGCTGCCGCGATCGGTGGCCTGGAAAGCGACCGCCTGTGGCGAAAGGTGTTCCCAACTATTGCAGCCCTAGAGAAGAGGGAGTCGTTGTGCTTGCCAAAGCGGACCTTTGCAGCTGTACTACATGTGGCCGTCGAGGTTGGGATGACAGCGATCGATTCTACTCACTGCCGCATGGAACCTGCGGACTAAACTGCTGCGGACTTAACCCACAAGCAGATCGTTTCCAAGAGTGCTGCGGACTTAACAAAAGCGCAGGCCTGCGGTGGGCGCAGACCCGCTAGGCGTGGCCATATCTGGACGAGACGTACTATGTACTGCGGTGTGTGAGCTCGCGTAGTGGTGGTGACTTGGAATCCGTCGGAGCAGGATTCCTCCGGGACTCACCGGGAGCCACTTCACAGCCAGAGACGGGCCGCGAGAAGTCGTTCCTCAGCGCCAGCCCGCCACGGCTGCCGAGGGATCAGCCCATCTCCACTTCGACCTGGTGGGTCTTCCCGTCGGAGAGACGTGGGATTTGCGTGCTAGATAGGACCTCCCCATCCAGGGTGACTTGCTTCACACGCCGATTCACTCCCTGGGGATTGCGCACGGAGATCTGATAGACGGTCTCGCCGTCCTTGTAGTTGATCTTGTATGCTGGCCAGTCTCCGGGAATGCAGGGAGAGACCATGAATGTTGAACCCTTGGTACTCAATCCCAAAATGGCCTCCAGGCCAAGTCTGTACATCCACCCTGCTGAACCAGTATACCAAGTCCAGCCGCCGCGGCCCGCGTGGGGAGCCACACTACATATGTCTGCCGCCACAACGTAGGGCTCGACCATGTAGCGGGCAACTTGCTCGGCTGTGGCAGCGTGATGGATGGGATTGAGCATGCGAAACAGCGCTTCGGCGCGGTCACCCTGGCCCAGCTCAGCAAAGGCCCAGATTGCCCATAACGCCCCGTGCGTATACTGCCCACCGTTCTCCCTCACTCCCGGGGGATAGCCCCGGATGTAGCCCGGGTCGCTCAGCGTCTTGTCGAAGGGGGGAGCGAAAAGCAACAACAGGCCGTTTTCCTTGTCCACGAGGCGATCTGCTACAGCCTCCATCGCCAGGGAGGCCCGGGTCGGGTCGGCCGCCCCGGCTAGGACGGCCCAGGCCTGAGCGATAGTGCTGATCTGGTACTCTTCGGCTTCGACTGTGCCCAGCGCCGTGCCGTCGTCATAGTAGGCGCGCAGATACCAGTCGTGGTCCCAGGCGTTGGCCTCCAGCGCCTGGCGCAGCCGCTCGGCCTGCTTGCGGTAGGCCGAGGCCCTTCTCTCTTCGCCCTCGAGTCTGCACAGGGGAGCGAAGGCTAACAAGGTGGCGTGCAGGAACCAGCCGAGCCACACGCTTTCACCTCGGCCCTCTGCGCCGACCCGATTCAGGCCATCGTTCCAGTCGCCCGTCCCGATGAGGGGCAGACCGTGGGCGCCGGTCGTTGTGGCCTTTTGCAGCGCCCGTTGGCAGTGCTTGTACAGCGTCTCAGTGTCATCGGTGCTGTCGTAGCTACCGTACCGTTCTTGTTCCCCTGGCTCCAGAGGCTCGCCCTTCAGGAACGGCCGCCTTTCGTCCAAGATAGAAGCGTCACCGGTTGCGTCCACATACTGGGCCGTCACGAAAGGTAGCCACAACAGATCGTCGGAGATCCTGGTACGAACCCCGTTTCCAGCTGGCGGGTGCCACCAGTGTAGCACATCTCCCTCCTCGAACTGATGGTGAGCCGACTCCACGATGTGGGCACGGGCCAACTGTGGCGCGGCAAACACCAAGGCCATGGCGTCCTGCAATTGGTCTCGGAACCCAAAGGCGCCGCTCGACTGGTACAGTGCAGAACGCGCCCACAGCCGACAGGACAGTGCTTGATAGAGCAGCCAGCGATTCAAGAGTAGGTTCATCGCCACGTCTGGCGTCTCCACCGTGACCGTTCCCAGCAGCCCGTCCCAATACTGGTGCGTGGCTGCCCAGGCGGCTTCCACCTCAGCGGCGTCCTGATAGCGCTTGGCCAGTTGAAGCGCCTGGTCGCGGTCGTCTCCTTGGCCGAGCAGGAAGAAGACTTCTTTCTCCTCTCCAGGGGCCAGATCGATGTGCAGCTGAAGAGCAGCGCAGGGATCCAGGCCCGCTTTGACTTCGCCGGCTAGCCCCACCCGGGTCAGCGCCTCGGGCCAGCTCAAGCTTCCTTGACATCCTATAAACTCCGTCCGGTCCGCCGTGAGGCCGTGCAGTGTCTGGCTGGCGGCCAGGAAGGCCACTCGTTTTCCGTACGGTTCGTTGTATGCGTTGCGGGCTGTGAGAGCCTGGCTCTCTGGATCGAACTCTGGAACGATGTACAGGTGACTCACTTCCTGGAATGTACCAAGAACCCATTCGGCGTAGAAGGTTGCCGTGATCCGGCGGTGCCGATTCCAAACGTTCTCGAGCCGCAAGTGAATCACTTTGACTGGTGCGTCCGGGACGACGAAGAGGCGCAGGTGCTGTTGCAGGCCGTGGCTGCGATGATCGAAAGTGGTGTACCCAGCGCCATGGTGGATCAAGTAGGGGGCCGCTGCGCGAGAGGGAAGAGGTGTCGGCGACCAGACGATACCCGTCTCTTCGTCGCGCAGATACAGCGCCTCACCGGGTGCATCCCCCACCGGATCGTTGCGCCAAGGAGTCAGTCGGTTTTCCCCGCTGTTCTGGCTCCAGGTGAAGCCGCTGCCGGCTTCCGAGACCAGGAATCCGAAGTCGGGATTGGCGATGACGTTGATCCAGGGCGCAGGGGTCTGCTGTCGCGGTGCGAGGTAAATGATGTACTCGCGCCCATCGGCACTGAAGCCGCCCAGACCGTTGTCGAAGAGCAGATCGGTGGGGCGGGCCAGCGGCGATGTCTCCTCTACGTCTCTGGCCTGCGCTAGGGTGGGGTAAAGAGGAGGCAGACGCGATGGTTGCGTGGGTATCTCTCCGAGTTGCTGGACCAACGGCCCTTTCTCGCCATCCAGGGTCACTCGCGCCACTGTCTCCATCAGCACCTGGTCCTCCTCGCTCATCTGCTCAGCGAAGAGAAGGAAGATCCCTCCACGTTGATTTAGCGAGGAGTCCTGGCCCAGGCTGGTGATCAGCTGGCGCAACTGGCGGTGCAGTGGCTGATCATAACCCGAATCTTGCTGGTTGAGTAGGACCAGGTCGATCTCGATCTGCTGCCGGCGCCAGTAGGCGTGTGCTCGCAATACTTCTCGGACCAGAGCCAGTCCGCCCTCGCTCTGGACGCGCACGAGCAGGATGGGATAGTCGCCGGAAATCGAGTAGGGCCAGAGCGCACGCTGTCCTCTGGTGTTGGCGGCGAGCACGGATGGGTCCGCCCGCAACTTCGGGTGGGGGTGGAGCAGCGTAGAAAGCAGCTGCTCGAACCCTTCCAACTGTTCCGGCATCAAGTCAAGCTGGCGCAGTTCATGTTCGCTCTCAGTTTGGGC
>CAZBJW010000028.1:0-11389 GCA_964492135.1 uncultured Anaerolineales bacterium | reverse complement strand
CCTGGTCGAAGGCTAGTTCGATGCGGGACCAGTCCCGATAACGCCTGACCAGGGAAATGGCGTCTTCTCGTGACCTGGCGGCCACGGTGAGATAAGCGATCTGATCCCTAGCGTAGGCAGAGAGCTCGATCTCCTCCCTAAGGGCAAATATCGGATCCAATGTCGCACCGGTGGTGCCTGAAAGCCCGGGCTCACTCCGACGGAGGGCTTCGGGATTGCGTGGGGTTCCGCCCCTCCCCAGGAAGCGGAGACGATCGCTCTCGTGGGCAATGGAGGGTGTCCGCCTTGATCTTTTGACAACCGTGTGACCGATGTAGATGGGCTCTTCGTCGATGGAACGCGGACGGCGGCGGAGCACCAGCGCAGCGAGATCAGGCACGTACTCACTCTCGATGAAGAGCTTGTTGAAAGCTGGGTGACTGCGGTCCTCCGCCTGCGGGGCCAACACCACCTCCCCGTAGCTGGTGAGGGCCAGTCGGCGAGGTCGCGCGCTATGGTTGGTCAGGGTGATGCGTCGGATCTCGACATCGTCGAGAGGCGCCACGGTGATGTCCATCTCCGTGCCGATGTTGTTGGCGCGGCGACGAAACTCTGCTCTGTGGGTGTAGTAGACCACCTGCTCGTCCTGCGCCTGAGAACCGATGGGTTGCCGGGTCGCCGACCAGAGAGCTCCGCTGTCTCTGTCCTGTATGTACACCCAGGTGCCCCAGTGGTCCAGGGTTGCATCGGCGTGCCAGCGGGTGAGATCGGTCTGTCGCCAACGGCTGTGGCCGCTGCCAGAACTGGACAGGAGCACGCGGTAGTGCCCGTTGGAGATTAGATGCAGGCGCGGGACCGGTCCACCAATAGGCGCGGACCAAGGTCTGCTGCTGATCCGGTGTTCGACCTGGCGAACTGGGCGGACCGCTGCAGTGCGAAGGTACTCCGTGGGTTCCTGCGTCGGAATCTTCTCTTGCAGCAACAACTCGACGCTCTGGATGCGAGGGTCCGCGTGGAACCGGCGAATCATCTCTCCGTCGTGCAGATAGTTGGTCATGGCCAGGAGGCTCATGCCGTGGTGGTGCGCGTAGTAGGAGCGGACGATAGCGCTGCTTTGCCCCAGAGGGAGTCTCGACATCGTATAATCTATGGCCTCGTAGAACCCATAGAGACCGAGCATTCCCCGATGGATTAACCGGGAGAGATTCTTCATGACCGCCCGTGGTTCCAGGCTCACCGCGAGTAGGGAAGCGTAGGGGGCGATCACCAGATCCGCTTCTAAGCCACGCCTCAGTCCCAGCCCCGGCACGCCGAATGGCCCATACTGGTAGCTCATCGCAGCGTCGAGGGCACGATAGCCCGACTCCGAAATCCCCCAGGGTACGCCTTTCTCGCTGGCATACCTGATCTGGCGCCAAACGGCTTCACGGGCGCTCTGATGCAAGAAGGTGCCTTCGTAGCTGCGCATGAGCAGGCTCGGCATCAGGTATTCGAACATGCTGCCGCCCCAAGATAGAAGCACTGGTCTCCCATCTAGCTGGGCGAAAGGGCGGCCAAGGTGGACCCAGTGGCTTTGAGGCACGTCGCCTTTGGCGATAGCCACTAGGCTGGCGATGCGTGCTTCAGAGGCCAGGAGGTCATAGTAGTTAGGGTCTGGCCTACCGGCGGTCACATTATAGCCGATGCGAAACAGCTGGCGCTGTGGGTTGAACAGGAAGCCGAATTCCATGGCCTGGAAGTAGGTATCTGCCTGCGCGCTCAGCCTTTCAAAATCCCTCAGCAGGCCCTCCGCAGGCTGCTGCACGGAATCGAGGTCCTTGGCCAGGCGATCGCACCAGGCGCGGGCGTCTGTCAACTCTTCGGGTGCTGCGGCACCATCAACCAGTCTTCGCTGGAGCTGGGAGAGGCGCGCTCGGGACGACTTACAGACTTGTGGTATCTCAGCAAGCGATAGGTTGATGGTCAAGCTGTGGGACAAGGCTTCCCAGGCGTGGGCTATCTCGCGGTCGGTCTCGGGTTGATCGAACAGCGCTGGTGGCCGTTCAAGAAGCAACAGCCAGGGGAGCAGCAGGTTCATGTCACGTCGAGCGTCCTTAAGGTAGTAGCGCACTTGATCCAGCCAGGTGCGCAGATCCCGCCAGGCCGCGACGTCCCCCGGCTCTGGCCCAGCCTCCAGCGCCTCTCTCAGAAGGTGTTCGAAGCTCTCCCACTCTTCGCCATCTAGCTTGGCCAACAAGGATGGCCACTGGTCTGGGTGATTCTCCGCTGCCAGCACCTCCCTGCGAATGTGATCCAACTGGCTGCGGCATTCGGACAGAGGCGTTGTTCTGCCGCTGGCGGCTATGCTGTTCAGGGTCTGGTCCAGCGCCGTCAACGCATCATGCAGAGCCTCCCACCGCTGCCACCGAAGCAATGGATCCCTCATAGCGGCTAGCAAGCCCTGCCTCAGGGCAAGGAGACACGCGGCCAGGTTCCCACTATCAACGGTCGAAACATAGCGCGGAGAGAGGGGCCTCAGAGAGCGCGTGTCATACCAGTTGACGAAGTGACCCCGGTAGCGTGGCAGCTTGTCCATGCTCTCGAAGGCATAGCTCAGCCGCCGGGCCAGATTCACCAGGCCAGCGTAGCCCAGGTCATAGGCTGCCAGGCTGGACAGCAACATCAGCCCGAGGTTCGTTGGAGAAGTCCGATGAGCCACTAGCCCGCGTGGATGCTCTTGAAAGTGGTCCGGTGGTAACCAGTTGTCGTCCGGTCCGACAAATGCCTCAAAATAGTGCCAGGTGAGCAGGGCCAGGCGACGCAGCTCTTGGCGCTGCTCCGGAGAAAGCGGCCGCTCTGTTCGTACAACTGGGCGGCTGGTCCACAGCGCGATTCCCGGGGACAACAGCCATGCCAAGAGCAGCGGCGCGGCAACAAGCAGGGTCCTTGCGTTGACCAACGCGATCAGTATGCTGGTCAACGTGGCAAGGATGGGAGCGCCGTACATCTGTCTCCAGACTATGCTGACCTTGCGCTCCCTCCCCAAGATGCTGATGGTATGAGCCGACGTGGTCCACTGCAACAGCCGTTTGCGAGTGACCATCAACCGGACGAGAGTCGAGGCGATCGCGTCTACTGCCAATTCTGCGCTGTGGGGGAGGAAGAACATTTGAAGGAGCCAGCGCGCCGCATCGTGCCTGCTGATCTGCATGCTGCGGCGCACTGATAGGTGGGGCGATCTGCGAGCCAGGCCAGCTACCGTATTCGTGATCAAGTCAGATGCTGGCATGGCTACCGACAGCATGGTCCACACCACTGGAGAGCCCGGCAGATACATCCATGCGGCAACCAGCAGCGCCATGAGTGCTGGGGCACGCAGACTGCGCCTGAGATTGTCCAGGATGAGCCAGCGGTCGAGAGTCGAGAGGTAGTTGGGTACCTTCACGCCGGCCTCATTCGGCACGCGCGGCAGCAACCACGGCAGTAGCTGCCAGTCTCCACGGATCCAACGGTGAGAACGATACGCGTATGACAGATAGTCCGAGGGGTAGTCTTCAAAGAGGGTGATGTCTGTGACTAATCCGACGCGGCCGAGGGTACCCTCAAATAGGTCATGGCTGAGTATAGAGTTCTCGGGCACACGTCCGGCTGCGCTGCGTTCGACGGCATCGATGTCATAGATGCCCTTGCCGACGTAGATGCCTTTGCCAAATAGATCCTGGTACACGTCGGACAACGCCCGACTGTATATGTCCACACCTGCATCTCCCGAATACAGCCGGGCGAAGAGAGAGCGGTTGGCGCTCCTAGGGCTGATCTCCACGCGCGGCTGGAGTATGCTGTAGCCGCCGATGACTCTGTCTCCCTGTGAGTCGAACTGGGCCTGGTTGAGCGGATGAGCCAGCGCACCAATGAGGCGGCGCGCCGTACCCCTCGGAAGTGAGGTGTCCGCATCAAGCGTGATCACGTATCTTGTCTGATGAAGGAGCTCCAGTTTGCCCTCTTGCACAACGTAGCTGCTGTGTGCTTCCCCCCGTAGCAGGTGATTGAAGTCCCGCAGATTGCCCCGCTTGCGCTCCCAGCCTATCCAAGAATCCTCGCCCCGATTCCATCTTCGCTCGCGGAAGAACAGGTAGAAGGGGCCGCCGGAGTCATCACCATACTTGCTGTTCAGCTTCCCAATGCCGTCCCTGGCGAGCTCTATGAGTGCGCCGTCGCCCGGCAGGTGCTTCTGAGGCGCATCGGCGAAATCGGCAAGAAGCGCGAAGTGGAGATGCGGGTCCTGATTGCCCAGGAAGTGGCGCTCAAGCTGCTGCAACAAGCTTTCTAGATCCTTGGCGCCTGTGAGAAGCGAAGGGATGGCCACCATTGTGCCGCAGTCGCCAGCAAGCCCCTCCTCGAAACCCATCTTGGGCAGGAAACGGGGCGGCAACCAGTGGGTCAAGAGCCAGTTGGTGAGGTTTACCGCCACCATCAGCGACGGCACAATGGCAAGTCCGCCAGCGGACACCACTTGTGCAAAAGATCCTCCAGATGCGGTGGCGTAGACAGCAATGGTCGCCAGAATCAACGCAGTAAGCAGCGCGATGCAGCCCAGGTACACCGGAGTGGGGTGTTGCAGCAACCAGCGGCGCGGACGCAGTCTCTTGGGAGCACGGTAGCCGAGTTTCACCTCAAGCTCCTGGCGACCAGAATCCAGGAGGTAGAAGCCAACGTGACCGGCACGCAGTGGGTCCGCGTTGCTTGACCTTGCCTCGCGGGCCAATCGCACCACCTGGCGGGCGGCGTCGATTTCATCCTGCTGTGAACCTCTTGCCAACTCCTCGATTTCGTGACGATAGCGGTCACGCGTCTCATAATCCATACGCGAGTAGACCTTCGCCGGATCACCATTTAGCACCTTCTCCACCAGGCTGACTGCTTCGAAGAAGGCTCTCCAATCCACCCCCGCGACCACACGCAACCCGAAGATGGAGTTGGCCGTGGTTGTCCCTGTGGAGAGACTCGTGGGCGAGGAGGCAGATCCCGAATCTTGCTCCGCGCCGCTGATCGCTATTCCACAGACGCGAGCAACTGCCTCCGTCAGCCTCTCTAGGATAGCGAACCGCAACATGGTAGGCAGAGCCCACAATTCGCCGATCGTGAGCGCCGCCACACTTTGATAGGCCTGAAGGTAACGCTTCAGCCTGCCGAGATCGAGTCGACCGTCAAGATAGCTGATGATCGTTGCTGCCACGGCGTACACGCGGGTGTGGCCTGCAAGTTCGGTTGAATCGAGTATGGGAAGCTGGCGATAGTAGCGGTCGGGCATGTCTTTGCGGATATCGCTCACCGCCTGCTGCACAAGATAGAAGTTGTCTAACAACCATTCGGCCCCGTAGGAGCTCGTGCTCTGGCCCTCGGAGGAGAAATGTCGGTAAGCCTCCTGGAGGAGGATCTCCATGTCTCGAAGACGTTCCGTAAGCGCGACTCGGTTAACGGGGCGAGCAGACACCTTGTGGCTTTTCGCCAGGTTGACCGCCAGGTCCTCAAGTTCGCTCGGCTTGGTAGGAGGTTTCTCGCTATCGCCGTTGACGCTCTGTGCTGCTGGACTCATATTCGAGCCGGCCTCCATCGGATGTCTAGTGGCGTCTCCGCTCTTGCGCAGCGAGTTCGGCCTCGGTTGGCTGCAAGATGCCTGCAGCAAGGTCCTGGATGATCAGCAGAGGTGTGGTGCCGTAGGCAATGAAGTTGGTGGCCACGCTGCCGTAGGGCCAGTTAGCCGCGCCGGTGGAGCCATGGGCGCTCAGCACCACCAGATCCACCTGCTCCTGTTGCACCAAATCCTGGAGCGCCTCTGTAGGACTTGCGCCTAGCAGGGGCCGCTTCTCCACCTTGATCCCTTCTGAAGATAGGCTGGAAGCGAGCTGCTGAAGATAGCTGTCAGTTTCCAGTTGATTGAGGCTGGTAAGCTTGTCTTTCAGTTCGGCCTCTTCTGGCGTCAGTGGCCTCCTGCGGATCACTTCGGGCCTGCTCACCACAGATGCGAGCAGTACTTCACAGGAATAGAAGGAAGCCAACTGCTGAGCCGGGGCCAGAGCGGCCTCTGCCCGTTGCGACCCATCGAGGGCCAGTAACAGTCGTTGACAACGCATTTCCGTAAGGTCCCCGTCAATGGGCTGGTAGGCTCGCACGATCATCACGGAGATGTGAACGCGAAAGATGATCTTCTGCACTGTTCCGCTAACGTTCCAGCCGCCCAACCCGCCCTGTCCATGGCTGCTGAGGACCATCAAGTCTATTCCATGATCATGTACGAAGTCAATCACCTGGTCGGTCACGCGACCGTGGACGAGCTTGTATCCGGTTTCGACGCCGGCTTCCCGCAACCGGCTAGCCCAATCGGCCAGATAAGCCTCGGCTTCGCCCCTACTGATGTGCCAGTCGAGGGGATCAACCAACCGGTCGTAGTCCACATGGACACGCTCTAGGACGCGTAGCAGCGTGAGTCTGGAGCTGAAGGCCCTGGCCAGCGCAACCGCGTAGGGCAGAACGCATTCCGCAAGAGCTGAGCCATCTAGAGGAACTAGCATATTACTGAACATGGTCACTGTCCTTTCCCATTCGCTGTGCCGAGACTACTCGCCTAGATTCTCGGCCACGCTCTCGACTGATAACAAAGGCCGGCACGAGACCAAGCGATGGCCGCTCGATCGGGCAGAGTCGCGAGCAACAGGCTCTCTCCCTCCCACATCGAGCAGCTGCAACAGATCGTGCAGTGCATCTCGCCTGAGGGCAGCTCGTCGAGCGGCCTCGACCCTTTCTTCGTGCGTGCCGGGCCAGCAGATCCTGACCACTTCGTGTTTGGTGGGCAAGGAGGTACTTGTTAAGCCTCCCCTTCTTTGCGCCGGGTTCAGAACTGTATGCGGCGTAGGCGTCAGTCGCTTTCGCTCCGCGTCTTCTTGACGAGACGATCTAGCCTCGAGAGCAGGATCTTACGCTCTTCCTCCAGGCGAGACTGACTGGTAGCCCCCATGTTGAGGCGTAGCAGGGGCTCGGTGTGCGAAGCCCGCGCGTTGAACCACCAGTCAGGATAGTCCACAGATAGCCCGTCCAGGTGGTCGATCTTGGCATCCTGGTATTCGGCTTCCAGGGCCTTGAGCACACGATCCGTATCCGAGACCTTGAGGTTTATCTCGCCGCTGGTGGGATACTTCTGGAACGGAGCTAGCATCTTGGATAGGGGTCTCCTCTCCGCTGAAACGAGGTTGATCACCTCGATCAGGGTGCGCAAACCATTGTCCGTGTAGTGTAAGTCCGCATAGTAGTAGTGTCCTGAAAGCTCCATGGCAAAGATGGCCTGTTGTTCGCGCATCGCTGGCTTGATGAAGGAGTGACCCACCCGCGTGCGGACGGGGTGCCCTCCGGCCTGCTCGATCATTTCAGGCAGGGCACGAGAGGCCCGCAGGTCGTAAAGGATGGTCGCACCTGGATGATCCTTCAGGAGATGCAGGGCGATGAGCCCGCCAACTGCGTCGGGAGGCGCTAGCGCGCCCCGCTCGTCCACGGCTACCGCCCGGTCGGCATCTCCATCAAAGGCGAGGCCGAAATCGAGGCTGTGTTTGGTGACCGTCTCTGCGACACCGGCCAAGGCGCCCTCCTCAAGAGGATTCGAGCTGCGGCTTGGGAAGAGGCCATCCGGATGGAAATTCAGGCGCCAGACTTGGAGGGGGTCGAACAGAGAGAAGACCGCCGCCGCTTCCACTCCACCGGCGCCATTGCCTGCGTCTACGGCCACCTTGAGCGGGCGCTCTGGACTGAGCCTCTGCCGGAGCCTGGATGCGTAGAGCGGCACAGGGGAGCGGCGCTCCAGCAAGTGGCTGGTTGGCCGCGGTGGTGAGCCTGGCGGATTCTTCAGTGCGGCAAGGATTTCCGGCAAACCATGAGTGCCGCTTAAGGGCTTCGCGTCCCGTTCACAGAACTTGAGGCCGTTGTACTCTGGATGCAGGTGGCTGGCGGTCACCCCGACTGAGCCGTCAAAGTTGCCCTCGGCTCCGTACCAGTAGACCAAGGGGGTGGTGGCCAGCCCGATGTGGACCACGTCGTGGCCCTCCTCCCTGAGACCAACGCTGACCGCTTCGGCCAGCGCTGGCGAGCTCATGCGCGTGTCGTGCCCGACCAGAAAGCGGCCGGGTCGGTCTGGGGACAGGTAGTTTCCGTATGCCCCTGCAATAGCCCGAGTCTTGCGGCTATCGAGTTCGGGCCCCACCACTCCACGGATGTCGTAGGCTCCGAAAAGGTGCTCGTACTCCACTTTCTCGTCACTCCTTTCGCGGCTGTGATGCTCGGCGAAGAGTGCGGGTCTCACGCCGAAGATGTCGTTCTCTCCCACTGGGCCGCATCGTGCTCAACCCAGGGCCTCTGTCAGCAGTTGATGGTTGCCTGCAAATGGACAAATCGTCCGGTGAGCTATCCGGTTCTTCAGCATGTAGAACATCTGGGGGCCCGGCGCTTTGTGCCTCTGTGATGCGGATACTTCTCGCGACACGCCGGATTGACCTGTCATGCGTCATGTAGGCTCAGCATCCTTTTCTCGCCATGGGTGTATCTTTTCATCTACCTATCGCCTGTGCGTCGTGAAGGACGAGAACGAGCTGTACCGAAGAATCTCGTTACTAGAAGAGACAGAGGGGCGCTGAGCTGGGACCTCTGGCTGTGCATGATGCCTGGCAAGCGGGCTGGATCGTATCCTAGCTGAGTCCTCGAGCAGAGACAGAGCGCTCAGTAGCTGTGTATCCCCCGCACTCTCGAATTGGTCTGGCGTCATGCTGGCCTCGGCGCTCGGGAGCAGAGGGGCGACGTCAGGAGGCAGCGAGATCGCTGCATCAGGGGAGATGCCCACATGCCAGATGGTACGCCCATTGGGAGTCAGCCATTCCTCGGTAGCCAGCAGGAGCGCTGATCCATCAGACAGATGGAATTCGCTCAGCACCGTGCCGGTACCGAAAGTTGTCTCGCCCACCAACTTGGCTCTCTGTGCGTCCTGTAGCGCGCCAGCCACGATCTCAGCCGCGCTCGCCGTCCCGCCATTGATCAGCAGCACAACAGGGATCTCGGTTGCGACGCCGCCCGGCTGTACCGGAACCGGCTCGGTCTTTCCCTGGGCATTCCTCTCCAAGAGGACGTTGCCACCGCTCAGAAACTGGCTGGCCGCACCCACGGCTTCGTTCAGCAGCCCTCCGGGATTGCTGCGCAGGTCCAGTATGAGCCCGCCCAGCCCTTCCCGCTGTATGTCCATCAGCGCCTGGGCGAGATCCTTGGTGACCCCTTCGCTGAACGCTGTAATCCGCACGTGGGCCACACTCGCGCCTGGCACCGGCGCCCAGGTTACGTTCTGAAGGGAGATTTGGGCCCGGACTAGAGTTACGTCGCGGGCGCGCTCCGTGCCTGGACTGAGGATGGTGAGGGTTACGGACGTTCCGGCTGGTCCCTGGATGCGTTCTATCACCTGGTCCAGAGGCAGACCCGCAACGTTTTCACCATCGACCTCAAGAATGATGTCGCCGGGCTGCAAACCCGCCTTCTGTGCTGGGGAGTTGTCCAGGGGCGCCACAATGACTGCGTGGCCCCCTTTCATCTGCACTTCGGCGCCGATACCCTCAAGCTGACCTTGCGTGAAGTCGTGCTCTGCGCGCAGCAGTTCGGGGCTCAGGAAGCGACTGTGGCCAGTGTCACCCAGCGAGTCTGCCATCCCGCTGATCGCGCCGTAGGTCAGCTGGCGTGGTTGCACGGCTGAGCGATCGACGTACTCTTGTTGAATAGTCTCCCATGCTTCCGCCATTAGTCGGAAATCGGCTTGGGCATCGGCCGGGATCGCTCCTGGAGGGAGTGCAGGCCACAGCATCTGGCGATCGACGAGAACCCCTGCACCCAGCCCGACCGCAAGGGCCAAGAGAAGGGCCACCAATATTCCGGCACAACGCAACGTGCGAAGCACCTTTCGCTGTCGAAGAGGTGAGCCTCCACTTGCGCCTTGGTCACGCACCGCTTTCACCATTCACTACTACTTTGATCCCATTTCCTAGATGCTGCCCCCAGGCTAATCCGGGCGCGTCGAGCAGGTGGCCTGGCAAGCGACATCGAGCGAGACGACCTGTTCAGGAGCAGGACTTGGCTCGCGGACTGCCGACTGGCCCTGGACTCGTGCCCGCCGTTGGTTGGTAGTGTGAGTCGCCAGCTTGGTGCAGTGTCCATGTGTCGGCTGTGCCATGGAACAGGCTTGCCTTGGGACTGATCCTGTCAAATCACGGGAGCGGCCTGAGCGTCTCCGAGAACCCCAGTGGTGGAGGTGAAACCTGGGCTTGGATGGTCGCTATTTGCCGCCAGTCTACGAGCAGCGTGCTTGCCAGAGACCGTTCTTCTCTCTTGTCACCCCGTGCCTCATCGTCCCTTGCCCTGCCCGTCTGGCAACGGGCTTGAGTTGGCCAACTCGGGACACCCCGTTTTGTGGTAGATACCCTACCTCTCACTTATGGGCAGACCTCCTGGAGTCCTTACCTAGCTAGAGATGGTTGCGCCGCATGCCTAATGTGAGTCATGCGCCACCGAGCAAGGCCACCACGACGATACTAACGAAGTCCTGTACGAAGTGCATCATCATGGGGGCAACTAGACTCTTTCGCCACAGGTAGACCAGGGCAAAGACTGCGCCCATGGCGCCCACAGTGACGACTCCTGCCGAGCCCTCGTAGCCATGTCCGAGGGAGAAGATGAAGGCGGACAGGACCACTGCAACAGCGCTGCTCGCGGTGATCCCCTTGAAGCGAAGCATGAGATATCCTCTGAAGATCGTTTCCTCTGTCACAGCGACGACCGTGACCAGCAGCGTGGCCAGTAAGACCTGCGCTGTGTCCACGGCGGTCAGATAAGACGGCGTCGGCGTAGAGGGGACGGTGAATCCCAACCTTATGAGGATGCTTTCAAGGAAACCGGCGCTGAAGAAGACAGGGATGGACAGGGCAATGCCCAGGACAATGTCCCTCCAGCCATGCTTGAACGTCCATCCCAATTGGCGGATTGGCTCTCTGTTGCGCCAGATGAAGAAGAGGATCAAGCTCAGCAGGGCAAGGTCTCGGGCAATGGTGGATACCGCCGTGAGTGTGAAGCTCACGGTCCCTTGCTTGATCGCCAAGAAGGAGAACAGCATGGATGGCACGATGAGAAAGAGGAATACAGACACCTCAAGAACCTGCTCTCTACGGCTGAATCCAACACTCTTCTTCCTTTCAGTTTGGCTGTTACTCGTGTCAGCTCTCATTATGCCTCCTTGTCACTCAAATAGTCACTCTTGATTGAGTTCGTTTGGCTTTTTGGAAGTAACTTTTGTCATCGACATCCCTGAGCAATCCGTCCCCCCTTTCCAGCTCCCCCAAGGCACCGGCATGGCCTAGGT
>CAZBJW010000027.1:0-27027 GCA_964492135.1 uncultured Anaerolineales bacterium | reverse complement strand
CTCTCCACGGTGAGACGTATCCTGAATCGTATGCGGCAAGATGAGCCCCGCCTGCCTCGTAAAGGCCCTGCTCAAGCCCATGGAGTAGCGCGAGAGATCCCTATGAACCGCATCCCTGGGAACGAACAACAACCAGGGCATTGTGAAGTAGACGCAGTCTATCACCGTGGCCTCAGTAGTTCCGGTCACTAAGTCCATACCACCGAGCTGAACTCCGCCAGGTTCATCGCCCTCTGCCCGGATCACTTCCGCACACATGCCCTTGATCTCTCCCACATCTCTATTCAAACTGACAACGGCTCTGAGTTCTCCGGCTCTATCACCGCCAAGAAGGACAGCTTCTTCACCCGCGTGGCCGACAAGATCTTCGGCCCTCGCCACTCTACTATCCTTCCAGCTACCCCTCGGTTGAATGGCTCAGTCGAAAACGTCCACGGCCGCATTCAAGATGAATTCTGCCAACGGAGGATGTGCTCAACCGGCCAGATTTCCTCAGCAAAGTATTCACCTACGTGCCATACTTCAACCTGGAGAGACCAAACTTGAACCTGAAGAAAACCCCCTTCAACACAGTCCAGGAACAGGCCCAGCTCCAAGACCCTCACTTCATGCCCCTGCCACCGCTGGGCTTGGGCCGATTCCCTCTCTGCGGCCCACAGTTCCGCACTGTGAACGATGTGTCCGACGAGGTCACCTTCGACCTCAGGGCATAGGTTCTCCGGCACCCCGGCTGCGGCTTTCTTCCTTGCATCGCCCACCAACGTACGCTCCGTATTCACCACGCGCTGGGGTTCGGCTTCCAAGGCGCTGACGATCAGTGAGGGCTCGTACGTGACCATTGCTGGGACCACGCAGCGATGCTATAATAACGGCAAGCTACTCCATGAAAGGGGGCCCCTGTCATGCCTCGCGAAGCTTTCGATGAACAACTCAAGGAGCTGGAACAGGAGCTGTTGGGGATGGGCCAGCGCGTCGACAGAGCGATTGACCTCAGCGTCGAGGCTCTGGCCGACCGCGACATCGACCTTTCTCGACAGGTGATCAAGGATGATGATGCTATCAACCAGGTCCAGCACGACATTGAGGAGAGGTGTTTGGTACTCATTGCCACACAGCAGCCTCTGGCTGGCGACCTTCGAGTGATCTTTGCCATCGCCAACATAGCCACGGAGTTGGAGAGAATGGCAGACCACGCAAAGGGCATCGGACAGATCGGCGTCATGATGGGCCCCCGTGAACCGCTCAAACCGCTGATAGACATTCCTCGCATGGCCCAGAAAGCGCGGTGGCTGCTTGAGAGGGAGTTGGAAGCTTTCGTCAAGCGGGACGTTGAGCTGGCCAGAAGCCTTGGTGATGAGGACGATGAGGTCGATCGGCTCTATGACCAGGTGTTCAGGGAGCTGCTGATCTTCATGATGGACGACCCGCGCACCATCACTCGGGCGACCTATCTCCTGTGGGCTGCTCACAATCTGGAACGTATCGCGGACCGTGCCATCAACATCGGTGAGCGCGTCGTCTTCCTGGTGACAGGTAAGGTCGAAGAGCACAACGTCTAGGGAGGCGGAGAACGAGATGGATACCAGGGAAGCCACTGAGTTGCTGAACTGGCTGGAGGAGGAGCGCCGACGGGACAAGGCTCTTCTGGCCGAGGTAGAGAAAAGGCTGGACCAACACGAGGGTCAGTTCTCCGCCAGTACGGAGAAAATGGATACGCTGGAGGAAAGCCTGGTTCAGACTACTGCCGAGGCGGCTAGGATATCTCGGTTCGAGCAATCGCTGCAGCAGTTCAAGGATGAGCTTCTGTTGGAGATGCGGCGGTGGCAAGAAGGACTTCGCAAGGAAATGGATCGGAAAGAAAAGGTGCTACGGCAAGAGAGGCAGGATCGCGTCGTGGCCCTGGCAAAACTGGAGGAAAGGATCAAAGAGGCCCTGCGAGTTCGAGAGCTGATCGACACCGAGAAGGCTGAGGTTCAGCGGTTGAACAAAGTAGCATCGGACCTGAGGCTGCAGATAGATGAAGCTCTGAAGGAAGGTAGGGGACAGCAGGAGAGGTTGCTGGCAATCGGCGAGCACGTGCGTAGGAATGATGAAAGGCTCGCGCAGCTTCGGCAGGGTCAGGAGGATGCAAAGGCAAGGTCGGAACGAATCGCCGAGAGGTTGACGTTTCTGGAAGGTTGGACGGAGCGGAGCCCACAACAGATGGCCGATCTGCAGGCCTCTGGTGAACGGCTGCGAGAAGAGCAGGCTCGATTCCTGGACGAGCTGCGGAGTGTTGACGATCGGCGGAAGAAGCAGATAGCCCAGTGGGCGAAGGAGATGCGGACGTGGCGCGATGAAACCCCGAAGATTAGAGAACAGCTGGCGCTGAGCGAGAAGCAGTACAGAAGCGCGGAGAGGATGCTGAGCTCCTTGGACGAGATCAGCATCCAGTTTGAGCACGAGCGAGAGGCCCTGCAGCACATTGAGCGGACGGCAGAGGAACGGCAGCGACAGCAACTCGAGGATTGGCGGAAAGAGAACGAGTTGCTCTGGCTCAGGGACGAAGAACGGTGGGAGCAACTCGGTGAAGAAAACGCGAAGCGCGACGCTCATGTAGCACTGCTATGGGAATCGCATGTTGCCCACCTTCGCCGCGAGGTTGGCGAACTGGGCAAGTCGATCAAGGAACTGGAGAAGCGTCTCGTTCGTCCTGGCAAGTAGGTGTCCATGGGGCAGCGGATTCGGACGATTGGCACGGCAGGACATGTAGACCACGGCAAGTCTGCCTTGGTGAGGGCTCTCACGGGTATTGACCCTGACCGACTCAAAGAGGAGAAGGAAAGGGAGATGACCATCGATTTGGGCTTTGCCTGGTTGACGCTGCCTAGCGGCGCGGTGGTCAGCATTGTCGATGTGCCGGGTCATGAGAGCTTCATCAAGAACATGTTGGCCGGCATAGGTGGCATCGACGCCGCTCTCTTCGTAGTTGCAGCCGACGAGGGAGTGATGCCCCAGACCCGTGAACATCTGGACATCCTCGACTTGCTGCAACTGGAATATGGATTGGTGGCACTCACCAAGGTGGATTTGCTGGAGGATGAGGAGTGGCTGGAACTGGTCGCCGACGACGTTGCTGAACTGTTGAAAGACACCACCCTGGCCGATGCGAAGATAGTGCCAGTATCAGCTCAGACTGGGCAGGGCCTGGCAGCCCTGATGGAGAAGCTTGATGAGCTCCTTGAGGCGGTGCCTCCCAAGCGGGACCTGGGGAAGGCGCGTCTGCCCATAGACAGGGTCTTCGTCATGCCAGGCTTTGGCACTGTGGTGACAGGGACGCTGATCGATGGCGCCTTGGAGGTCGGCCACGAGGTCGAGATACTGCCGTCTGGCCTGAGGTCCCGCATCCGAGGCTTGCAGACTCACAAGCAAAAACTGGACTCAGTTGAGCCAGGGGGGCGCGTGGCTGTGAACTTGGTGGGCGTGAGCAGTGATCAATTGCAGCGGGGGGATGTGCTCGCAGTACCGGGTTGGCTGAAGACCACTAGGCTGATCGATGCTCGGCTCCGCCTGCTAAGAAGTGCTCCCAAGCCTCTCAGACACAATGTGGAAGTGGAGTTCTACGTGGGTTCAGCAGAGATCATGGCTCGCACGCGCTTGCTGGGAGACGAGGTGATACAGCCTGGCGGAGAGGGTTGGGTGCAATTTCGCCTCGCTCGTCCCTTGGCAGTGGAGCGAGGCGACCATTTTATCATCCGGCAGCCTTCACCTAGCCTGACGATAGGTGGTGGGGTCATAGTGGAGCCCACTCCACAGCGGCGGCATCGCCGTTTCCGTCCGGCAGTGATAGAGCGACTGGAGGCGCTCTCTCGTGGTACGCCGGAGGAGATCTTGCTCCAAGCTGCGGACGATATGCGACCTCGACCAGCAAGAGAGTTGCTCAGGGATAGTGGACTGGCAGAGGACACGGCGAGAGAGGCTCTGGACGCGCTGCTGAGCCAGTCGGAGATCCTAGTCATCGGCGGAGATGACATCTCCGCAGCGGAAGCTTTGGTTGGGAATCTATACCTGATGTCGGGGTCCGGGTGGGAAGACCTGGAGGATCGCCTTCATGGTCTATTGAGTGAATACCATGTCCGTTATCCTCTTCGACGTGGCATGCCCCGGGAGGAACTCAAGAGTAGACTGAACCTGCCCAGTCAGGCTTTCAGTGGAGTCGTAGCTCGCGCCGTTGCGCAGGGTAGCCTGGTCGAGGATCAAGGTACATTGAAGCTGGCTGAACATGAGGTCAGATTCAGTGTGGAGCAGCAGCAGAAGGTCGATAACCTTCTTTCCAGATTCGCTCATAATCCTTACGCTACGCCCTCAGTGGCCGAGTGTGAGGCTGTCATCGGGTCGGAAGTGTTCAACGCCCTGCTGGAGGAAGGACGGCTTGTCCGAGTGAGTGATACTGTCGTCTTCCTCGCGGAGACCTACGAAGAGATGGTGGGGCGGGTAGTCGATCATCTCAAGGCCGAGGGCAGCATCACAGTGGCTCAAGTGCGGGACATGTTTCAAGCGAGCCGCAAGTACGCGCTCGCTCTGATGGAGCACTTAGATGAGCAACGCATCACCAAGCGTGTGGGAGACGAGAGGGTTCTGCGTTGATGCCGGATCATGCCTCTTAAACTGACCTCGCTTGACGGAGCCCTCGAGGAGATGACGGACCTGGCTCTCGCCAATGAGCGGAACCAGGGAGTGGCGCGAGCGCGCCGGCTGCTGCACGACGCCGATCCACACCAGTTGAGGGAAAAGCTGCTAGATCGGACTGTGCGGGTGCCCTGGCTGGTGGCCGTACCTCTGCGAACTCTGGATGCCATCTTCGCTCCACCTGACTGCCCTGTGAGCTACACGGTTGTGGCCGCCGACGGCTCTTCTGTGCCGCCAGACAGACACAGTCCGGTCAGGTACTACGTCATCAACACTGGGCACGCCGTTCTCACTTATGGGGACAGGCCGAAGGCTCGCCTCGATTACGCCACCCGGTTCTGTTTCCGAAGCGAAGACCTGTGCCTTGATCCCCTGGGAGGGGCCTTTCCGGTGGAGGGGGTGCGCCTGAGTGCCAAGATGAGTGTGGCGGAATTGCAGGCGTTATGGCAAGCGGCCAAGCAAGTTGAATCGCCCATCGTAGCTCTCGGCGATGGGTCCTTCATCTTATGGGGGCTGCAGAACGAGGACGCTCGGGTGCAAGGACAGCTTCTGGGGGAGTTCCTGCGATGCCTGGACCAGTTCCGCGCTTTGCGAATACCCGTGGCGAGCTACATCAGCTACCCCGGGGCACGAGATGTGGTCAACTCCCTCAGGGCTTGGCTATGCAGGCAGGAAGCCATAGACTGCTCCAACTGTTCCTCTTCGCAGGTAATGGATATGTGTAGGGCTTTGGTGTGGATTCTGGACCGGCAGCTACTCGGCTTCTTGAGGGCCGGGGAGCGCTCTGATATCTTCGACAGCACCTCAGCCATCTTGGACCGGTACGGGGTTCACCGCATTCAGTTCTTCTACATGGAGGTAGGAGGCGAGGTGGCGCGCATAGAGGCTCCCCAGTGGGTGATGGGTGATTCTGAGATGCTGGGTCTAATCCAGGCCATCCTCTTCGATCAGTGTCGTCGGAGCATGGTCTATCCTCCTTATCCGCCCGCCCTCCAGGAGGCCCACGAACAAGCTGTCATCTCTGGTGCGGAGAGGCGGCTGGTGGAGACCTTGGTGGAAAGGGCTCTGGCTCGGAAAGGAGCCCTCTATGCCACTTCAGCCAAAGATCGAAGCAAGAGGAGGAGGGCCGTATGAGGATAGGGGAGATCATTGAGAGTGCGAGTACCCGCTTCGTAGCCGAGAGTTTCGAGCTGAATCAGCCGCCAGCTCTAGGAAGCCTGGTCAAGGTTCAAGCCACGGAGGATCGTGATCTGTACGGCGTGGTTTGCTATGGAGAGACGGGTAGCCTGGATCCTGGCCGACGGGCAGTGCGTAGAAGCACGGAGGACACCTTCGATGAGCAGATCTATCGGGAGAGTCCGCAGTTGGAGCACGTCCTGCGGACTGAGTTCACCAGCCTTGCTGTTGGGGTGAAGGAAGGGGGCATGGTATCGCAAGGCTTACCTTCTCAGCCTCCCCCTCTTCACTACTCGGTTCACGCTTGCAGCTCCGAGGAGACGATCCAGTTCACCGAGAATCTATACTACCTCCGGCTTCTGCTCGGGGTTGCGGCCCCTGTGCCAGCTGACCAACTCCTGGCGGCGAACATGCGGCGGACGTACAGGGTGAGGGGAGAGGATGCAGATTGGCTCGAGAGGTCGGCGCGGGAGGTGGCAGGCCTTCTCAGGCAGGATTATGAGCACTTGATGACCGTGCTCTATGCCATCCAACCTACGGCTAGCACTTGATGCCAGGAGTGCTTGGGGATGAAGCGTAGGCGATTAGGCGTTGTCACAGATGGGGCTTTCAATGCCGGCCTGACGGTGCGATTGGATGCGGATTGCTCCACTGAGGATTTGCGCATAGGCGATTTCGTCGTAATCGAGGGCGAGTCCAATCGCTATTTCAGCATGATCTCGGACATGCAGTTGCGGGTCACCGACTCGAGACTTCAGGCTTCGCCGCCACACGAGGCTGCTCCCCTGGTCGCGCACGCCCTGGCTGGGACAGCCACGTATGCTACCGTGGAAGTGAAGCCCATGCTGATGCTGGAGCTCACGGATGACCTGGATGAGGCTACTGGACCCCAGCCGGTACGCACGATCCCCATGCACTTTGCCGCCCTGTACGCAGCCAGCGAGATGGATTTTGACACCGTCTTTGGCAAGGAGGGCGACCGCAACTTCGCCATAGGCACCCCGGTCACCATGGACATACCTATCTGCTTGCGCCTGGATCGGTTTGTGGAGCGGTCCAACGGGATCTTCGGCCAGTCGGGCACCGGGAAGAGCTTTCTTGCACGCCTTCTCCTCTGTGGCATCATCAGCACAGGTGCTGGGGCCAATCTGATCCTGGACATGCACAGTGAGTATGCCTTCGACAAGCAGACCGAGGATGGCCGCTGGGTCAGGGGCCTCCGCGAACTGCTGGGTTCGCGAGTGCTGGTGTACTCCTTGGATGCTGAAGCTGCCGCCAGGCGCAATGTGGACGTGGCCTTAACCATCGGTCTGAACCAG
This sequence comes from uncultured Anaerolineales bacterium, assembly GCA_964492135.1. Classification (GTDB taxonomy): domain Bacteria; phylum Chloroflexota; class Anaerolineae; order UBA7937; family B3-Chlor; genus CAYGAW01. Next base: position 19,864 of record CAZBJW010000027.1, on the reverse strand, counting down.
ATAGAAGCCGAGGATATCATGCTTCTGGCTGACGAGCTAGACCTGACGGCGACAACAGCCGCTACAGCGGGCCTATTGGGCGACCACTATGGAGCTGATTGGCTGCGTCGGCTTCTGGGCATGTCTTCCGATGATGTGGCACAGTTTTGCCAATCCTCCGGGGCTCATCCCGAGGCCACCAGAGCTCTCCAGCGCAAGCTGAGAGGTGTCCAACGCCGTGGTTATCTAGCGGAGCACGAGTCTTTCTCCCTGATAGATGAGATGGTGACGGCTCTGGGTAGGGGGCGCAGCATAATTCTGGAGTTTGGTCGTCATGACACTCCGTTGGATTACATGTTGGTTGCCAATATCGTCACCAGGCGTATCCGCAGGCTTTACCAGCAGAAGATCGAGCGTTTCGAGGACACGAAGGCCGAGGCCGATAGGCCGCTACAACTGATGATCACCGTGGAAGAGGCGCACAAGTTTCTAAACCCCGCTGTGGCCAGGCAAACCATCTTCGGCACCATCGCTCGGGAGATGCGCAAATACAACGTGACGCTGATGGTAATTGACCAGCGGCCGAGCGGGATTGACCCTGAGGTGCTGTCCCAGTTGGGTACGCGCATTACGGGGCTGTTGACCGATGAGCGGGACATCGACGCGGTCCTCACAGGACTGCAGGGCAGGAGCTTCCTGCGCGGCACGCTGGCCAGCCTGGACACCCGGCAACAGGTGCTTCTGATGGGCCATGCCGTACCCATGCCTGTCACGGTTCAGACCCGCTTGTACGATGAGAGATTCTATCAGAAAGTGGCGAGGGGCAGACAGACAAAGGAACTCCCAGAGGTCAGTGTCTCCGATGTCTGGGGAGAGTGAAGACGGGCGGCGAAGCGCATGATCAGGCTTGGCCGGTGAGGACGAGCCTTTGCAGTAGGGACTTCATGGGTCCCTGGTACCGCTTCACGATCATCACCGTCTTCGGGCATTCGCGGGCCACCTGTTCGGGCAGAGCGCCAAAGAGTAGCTGCTCGAAGAAGCCCTCGTCGGTGGCCCCCAGCACCACGAGGTTTGTCTCCCTCGCTTGCTGCAAGATACCTTCCACAATGGTTGGAGCCGAGACGACCTTGGGTTCGATGGGGTAATGGTAACCCTCTGTGGCGCGGGCCAGGATCCGCTTTCCCCTCTCCACCAGTCGAGGGTCAGTCCCGCGGGCCACATACAGCGCAGTGATGCGCGGCCGGACTCCGTTTTCCCTCTCGTATTCTCGCGCTTGAGCGATGCCCAACTCCAGGGCCAGAGAGGAGTTGGGCCCGCCAGCCGTGGGTACGAGGACTCTTCGCAGTGCCTCGCGCTTCCTGAAGCGGATCATCGCCACGTCACAGGGCGGGCTCTTGGTGATAGCATCGATCACGCTGCCGAAGGCTTTTCCTTCAGTGCTAGTGGCTCCCAGCCAACCGAGGAGTATCAGATTGGAGTCGCGCTCTCGCGCGGTATCCATGATGGCTTGGCTGACGTCGCGTCCAAATCGGATCATCGTGTTCACGGGAACGTCCAGTGTCTTTGCTTCCTCGATGACGCTCTCAAGGATGGGCTTCCCATGCTTCAGAAAGAAGCGCCCATCGGTGATACCCAGCTGTCTCGGCACGCGCACTACATGCAGAGCGAATATCTCTCCATCTTTGTCTCTGGCTATTGGCGCCGCCACTGTCCCCAGGAGATGAGCATGGAGTTCATCGGCCACAGGGAGCAAGATCGAGTATCTCCTGGTGGAGACTATCTCTTGATGTATGATCTTGAAAGGCTCCTTCATGGGTTCGGCGCGGGATGCGTAGGTAGCGTAAAACACCAGCCCTGCCACGATCCAGAGTCCGCCCACGTACCAGGCTTCGGGGCTCAGGCGGAAAAGGAACATCATAACCAGTACCTGAGAAACGATGCCCAGGATGGGAATCAGCGGCATCAAGGGAATCTTGAATCCCCTATCGAGGTCCGGTCGGAGGCGGCGCATACGGATGACGGTTACGTTCACCATCATGAAGAGCAGCAGAAACATCATGTCCGCGGCGCTGGCTACCGACTTGACGGGGAGCGCGACAGCCATAAAGGCTACCAAAGTGCCAGAGATGAGTATGGCCCACTGAGGCGTATGGCGTTTGGGATGCACCTGGCCGAAGAGTGGAGGCAGGTTACGGTCGCGACCCATGGCGAACGAGACCCGCGAAGAGGCATAGATGGTAGCGTTCAGCGCCGACATGGTGGACATCAAGCCACCCAGTGTCAAGACGAAGGCTCCCAGGGGCACGAACTGGCGGGCCGCCTCAATAATCGCCGTCTCTTCGAATTCTGCAAGGAAGCGCCAGGTGGGCATCCCTGGTACTGAGGGAATCACAGCTCCCAACGCCGTGAAGGCCACCCCGAGGTAGATCAAGATTACAACGCCTATGGCAGCGAACGTCGCCCGCGGCAGGTTCCGCTTGGGTTCACGTACCTCCTCACCAGACTGGGCGATAATCTCGTATCCTTGGAAAGCGATGGTCGTCAATCCGGCGGCCATCACCACTCCACCGAGACCTGTGGGGAAGAAAGGTTGGAACTTGGATGTCCAATCCCCTTGCCGAAGCATGCTCAGTAGCCCGAAGCCAACGAAGAGGCCCAGGATCGCTATCTTGGCCAGCGTCAGGATGTTCCCCACTCTGCCTGTCTCCGAGACGCCCCGGAGGTTGATGAACGTGAAGAGGCCAGCAATGACGACCGCGAAGGCTACGGCCAATACGTTCGTATCGATGAAGGTGGGGCTTAGCGCAAGTCGGTCCAGGAGATCTGCGGTATAGTAGCCGAAACCCAGAGCATAGAGGCTGCACGCGACCGAATGCCCAAACCAGGTTATCCAGCCGCTCAGGAAGCCCAGGAGAGGAGTAAGAGACTGTTTGACCCAGAGGTAGCCCCCGCCAGCATTGGGAAACACCGAACCCAGTTCAGCGTACGAAGCAGCGGTGAAACTGGTCATTATGGCGTTCAGGAGGAAGGCGACAAGTAGCGCCGGACCGGCGACGCCGGCAGCGATGCCCGTCAGAACGAAGATGCCTGCTCCGATCATGGCCCCGACGCCGATCATCGTGGCATCGAAAGCGCCTAGTGTCCGGTCTAGAGCTACAGATTCTTGGCTGCTGCTACCCCGACTCTGGGCCATGGAATCGCTAGTCTAGGTACTTGCCGACCAGCAGGTCCAGCTCCCGCTTGATTCGACCGGGTATACGATCCCTGGCCGTCTGGATAGCTACGGAGAGGGCCGCCGCGCAGGTGCACTCACGCTCCGAGGGGATAAGAGGTAGGACTTCCTTGATGGCGTTCTTGGCTGTCTCCACGTTCTTCTGTACGGTCTCAGCCACCATCTCAGCGGTGACGGGCGCTTCTGTTTCATGCCAAACATCGTAGTCTGTGGACATGGCGAGGCTGGCGTAGCAAAGCTCGGCTTCACGCGCCAGAACTGCCTCAGGCATCGCGGTCATACCGATGATATCCGCTCCTAGCATGCGATTCATCTTCGATTCGGCCTTGGTCGAGAACCGAGGGCCTTCTATGCACACGTAGGTGCCACCCTTGTGGACTCTGGCGCCTGCTCTGTTCGCAGCCTCGAAGAGCGCGTCGCTCAGCGCTGGGCAAAAGGGCTCTGCAAAGGAAACGTGAACCACGAGACCGTTGCCGAAGAAGGTGCTGGGTCGTCCTGTTGTATGATCGATGATCTGATCGGGGATCACGATGTCGGCAGGGGCTATCTCCTCCTTCATGCTGCCGCACGCGTTGACCGCAATTATCCACTCCACCCCAAGGGACTTCAGGGCATAGATGTTTGCCCTGACGTTGACTTCACCAGGGAGTATGCGGTGGCCCCGGCCATGCCGAGGCAGGAAAGCTACACGCCTTCCCCGAAGGTTCCCCACTACTATCGGATCGCTGGGTTTGCCGAACGGAGTGGATACAGTGTGCTCCTGGATATCCGTCAGGCCCTCAATTTCATATAGCCCGCTACCGCCAATAACGCCGATGCTTGCCTGAGTCATCGCGGCCAGCCTCCTGTTGCACAACTACATGCACATTGGACCGCCTAGGGCGGTCACTTCGACCAGTGTAGCATAGCGGGTGTCAATTGTCAAACCCTCGCCACGACCCGCACCCATTGCTCGACCCTCACGGATATGCTAGAATGTGATAGCGCGCGAGAAGGAGGAAGGCATGTCAAGACTGAGGAGCGTGGCTGTCGGACTGCTGGTAGTGGGCATAGTGATCTTGCTGGTATCGGCGCTCGCCGACGTGTTGGGAATAGGGGGTAGTCCAAACGTTCTGGGCTATAGGCAGATGTCAGGCATCGCCGTGGGAGCCGTACTAGCTATTGTGGGCGCAGTCCTCTACTGGTGGGCAGGCAGAGAGGCGAGATAACCTCGGCTCAGGACGTTCTGCTTTCTTGAGGCCTGTGGGGTCAGGGGAAACCGATGATCTATCTGGATGACATCCTGGAGTCCAGCAATGGCAGGGTGTGTGGAAAGGTTTTTGCCCGAGAGTTTAGCGACTTCTGCTACGACTCTCGCATCCTGAAGCGTGGCGAGCTTTTCTTGGCCGTGAAGACCGAGAAAGCAGACGGCCACGACTATATCGAACAGGTCTCCCAGGATGGGGCTGCTGGCGTTCTTTGCCAAGTGGAGATGGATCTCTCTCGTTATGGAGTGACGTGCATTCAGGTTGAGGACACCCAGCGAGCACTCGCCGCGTGGGCGCGGCATATTCTGGGCAGGTTCGGCACTGAAGTCATTGGCGTCACAGGGAGTACTGGTAAGACCAGCACGAAAGAGGCGATAGCCGCTGTCCTGGATAGTGCGTTCAGCGTGTTCAAGAACCTCGGCAACTACAATGACCGGTACGGTCTCCCCATCGCCCTGGGTCAGCTGCTGCCAGAGCATCAGAAGGCGGTCTTGGAGATGGCCTGTGACAGCTTTGGGGAGATAGAGGATCTCAGCCGCATGACTTCGCCTCGCGTCGGCGTCGTGACCACGGTGAATCATACTCACCTCGAATACCTGGGTTCCCTGGAGAATATCGCTCAGGAGGAGGGCAGACTCGTTGAAGCCTTGCCTGAGGATGGGTACGCGATTCTCAACTTCGACGATCCTCGAGTGCGCGAGATGGTGGGGCGGACTCCGGCCCGGGCCATCACTTATGGGACCAGCCCGGGAGCTGATGTGCAAGCCACAACAATCGAGAGCACGAACCAGGGGATCCAATTCCAGATTCGCTATCGGGGAGCTGAATACGGAGCCACGGTACAGCTGCTGGGGAGACACAGCGTCTATACAGGGCTGGCTGCGGCGGCTGTGGGCCTCGCCTACAGTGTGGCCTGGGACGATATCTTGAACGCATTGGGTCGTCTCCGGCCTCTCAAGGGCCGTCTCAATCCCTTGCCAGGAATCAATGGCAGCCTTCTCTTGGACGATACCTTCAGCGCCAGTCCGGCCTCCACCGTGGCGGCCCTGGATGCCCTTGACGAGCTCGAGGGCGTAGGGAAGTTCGCCATTCTAGGAGACATGTTCCGCCTGGGTGCCTACGAGGAGGAGGGACATCGTGAGGTGGGTCGCCGAGTGGCTGAGGTGGCAGACGTGTTGGTAACCAAAGGCGACAGGGCACGGCTCATAGCCAGTGAGGCCCAGGCGGCTGGGCTGGGGCGCGATCAGGTTTTCATCACCTACACCAGGGACGACGCGGTGCGTAGCATCGTGAACTCTGTTGGTCCTGGAGATGTTGTATTGATCAAAGGGGCTCTCGAAACTCGCATGGAGGAAGTCGTGGCGAAGCTCCTGGCTGATCCGGAGAGCGCCGAATCGGTACTCGTTCGTCAGAGCCCCGCGTGGAAGCAGATCTACATCATTCGTCCTGACAGACCCACCTGGGTTGAGATAGACCTGGGCGCCATAGCCAGCAACGTGCGACGGCTAAAGAGCATGGTCGGAGAGGAAGTCGGTATTATCGCCAGTCTCAAAGCTGACGCCTACGGCCATGGAGCCGTGAAGGTTGCTCAGACTGCCCTGGCTAACGGTGTCGACATCCTGGGGGTGGCTTGCCTGAGCGAGGCTGTCACTTTGCGCAGGGCGGATATTACTGCTCCCATTCTGATCCTGGGATACACTCCCGCGTGGCAGGCCCGAGATGCTGTGCTCAGTGACTTGACAGTCACCGTGTTTTCCCGCGACGTAGCCAGGGCCCTGTCGCGAGCGGCCACAGACCTTGACTCGGAGGTCCGGGTGCATGTGAAAGTGGACACAGGTATGGGGCGGCTCGGCATCCCACCCCATGAAGTTATGGGGTTCGTGCGAGAGATAGGCGATTTGCCCGGGATTGTGCTGGAAGGTATTTCCACGCATCTCGCCATCGCCGATATGCCGGATGCTCACGAGGTCCCGGGATGGGGACGAGACTATACGCGCACCCAGCTGAGATCTTTCCAACAGGTGTTGCGGGAGTTGGAGGACGAGGGGATTCATATTCCGCTCGTTCATGCGGCCAACAGCGCCGCGATAATCGCTTTCCCCGAGTCCCGTTTCAACATGGTCCGGCCAGGCATCGCCATCTTTGGTTTGGATCCTTCACCACAAGTGCCTTGTCCCCCCGGATTCGAACCTGCTCTCTGCTTCAAGACCCAGGTGGCTCAGGTGAAAGAGTTGCCGGCGGGCAGCTACGTCAGCTATGGGTGCACCTATCGTACGCAGGGTCAGGCTCGCATTGCGGTTATTCCAGTTGGCTATGCAGATGGGTTTCGGTCAGGACCGCACAACTGGGGAGAAGTGCTGGTTAGAAGCCGGAGAGCTCCGTTGGTGGGGCGCGTCTGTATGGATCAGAGCATGATCGATGTGACGGACATATCCGGGGTCAGGCAGGGTGACGAGGTCGTTCTGATAGGCCAGCAAGGTAGCGAGAGAATCACGGTAGGTGAGGTAGCCCAGCGCCTTGGTACCATCAACTATGAAGTCGTCTCTGAGATCCTGGCTCGCGTTCCGCGCGTGACCTGAGCGAAAAGGGGTGCTGGAGCACGAAATCGGGTACGGAAATTTGACAGAGCCCTTTCTACGGTGTATACTTCATTAAAGTGGAGATGCCTTTCACTTCGGACCGTGGGTGAGTTGTCATCTAACCTCTCAAGAATGCAGCTGCTCTGCGAGATAGACACGGTCCCTTGAGCCAGCCTCCCGATGACGGGCTGCGTAGCCCGGCCACTTCCTGATTCATGTTTCGCATCGGCGCGGTTTCTGATAACCCGGATGAGGAGGCCGCAAGGCAATGGCGAGAAGGGAAGGTTCATCAACCAAAGCCAAGAAACCCTCTGGGCGACTCCGGGCCGGCAGTCTGATCCTGTACACACACGAGCGCAACGTTGTCAAGAACGGGGTGGCCACCCATCTTACGTTCAAGGAATGCACCCTACTTGAGACGCTGATGAGGAATCGCGGCAAGGTGGTCAGCCGCAAGGAGTTGATGAGAGAGGTGTGGGACACAGACTACCTCGGAGATACCAGGACACTGGACGTGCACATCTGCTGGGTTAGAAGCAAGATTGAAGACGATCCTGGGGAACCAGTGCTGATTCGCACCGTGAGGGGGGTTGGCTACCGATTTGACGTGCCGCAAAGGAAGCGAAAGAGACCGAGATGAGCGACACATGTCGCCCAAAAGGACAGGCTCTGCGGCCAGCGCCCGACTGGTCGGGCGTTTTTTCTTTTGTAAGGAGTGGTAGAGCTGTCAGGCTGGCCAGCAGGTCGGTCACTCAGTGAAGAAGGTCCTGCGCGATCATGTAGCGCTGGATCTCGTTGGTGCCCGTGTAGATTTGGAACGCCTTGGCGTCGCGCATGTATTTCTCCACCGGGTACTCCTTGATGTATCCGTAGCCTCCAAGGACTTGCACCGCGTCCGTCGTGACCTCCATGGCGATGTCCGAGGCATAGCACTTGGCGATGGCTGACTGGTGGGCGTGGCGTAGTCCTTGATCTACCAGCCAGGCAGCTTGCCAGGTGAGGAGGCGGGCGCCCTCGATCTTGATAGCCATGTTGGCCAACTTGAACTGGATTGCCTGGAAGGAGGCTATCGGTTGGCCGAACTGCTCCCTCTCCTGAGCGTACTCGGTGGCCACTTCCAGCGCCGCGCGCGCCACTCCCACAGCTGCCGCAGCAATCCAAGGCTTGTTGCGGTTGAGCGTTTCCAGGAAGATCTTGAATCCCTCACCCTCCTCGCCTAGCCTGTTCTCGACAGGAACCGGCACATCTTCAAAGATCACCTCGCTGGTATTGATGGCGCGCTGGCCCATCTTGTCCTCTTGCTTCCCGGTGGAGACACCGCCCAGGTCGGCGGGAACGACGAAGGCTGAGATGCCCTTAACGCCCCTGTCCGAGCCGGTGGATGCGAAAACGGAGAAGAGCTGCGCTACGCCGCCGTTGTCGATGAGGGTCTTGGTGCCATTAAGGACGTAGTGATCGCCCTCGCGCCTGGCGGCGGATGTTATGGCCCCGACGTCCGAGCCCGCCTGAGGCTCCGTCATACAGAGGGCCGCGAGGTTGGGCCCGGCACAGAAGGGACCTACAAATCTCTCCAGTTGCTCGGTGGAGGCAGCGATGAATAAGGGGGTGAGGGCGAGCGTATTGGCCATGATGGCGGTCCCGATTCCACCGCAAGCAGCTGCCAGCTCTTCGGTGACCAGGCAGGTCTCAAGCATGCCCAGCCCGCCTCCACCATAGCGCTCAGGGATGGTCATGTTCATGAAGCCCAGGCCATGGGCCTTCTCGATGATGGGCTGGGGATGTCTGGCGTCACGGTCGTATTCGGCCGCTTGTGGGGCTATCTCATTCTCGGCGAACTGCCTTGCCAGGTCCCTCAAAGCTTGCTGTTCCTCGGTGAGGGAGAAACTGATCATCTCTGCGCCTCCGCATCCCAGCTTAGAGACGGTTGTACATAGCGTCGAAGCATTATAGCGAGACTAGCCTGGCTTGTCAATCGTGCCGGTGAGACCGCACGACTCCATCTTGAGCAGTGAGCTGGAAAGCGGCTTGATTCTCGTGGCGGCGCTCGATTGACTTCAGGTGAGAGGCTGAACCTGATAGTTTTTGACAGCTGGAATGTGTTATATTGGCATGCGAACGAACCCACGGCGGCAGGTTGTGGATTCGTTTTGTGTTTGCAGCATGCCCGACTGGAAGACGTAGGCAAGGGAGGTGGCAGCATCGAGTCCCGAATCCCGGGGTTCTACAGGCTGACGGCTGCGGAGCGTCTGAGAGAGGTTCAAGCCAGGGTCGGCCTGACCGAACAGGAGGCCGCCGTTCTCATGGGCTCGGAAGGGCTACACGTGGCTCAGGCCGATCGGATGAGCGAGAACGTGGTGGGCACTTTTGGGCTGCCCTTGGGAGTCGCGGTCAATTTCCTGGTCAACGGCCGGGACCACTTGGTGCCCATGGCTATCGAGGAACCCTCGGTAGTGGCTGGTGCCAGCCACGCGGCCAAGCTGGTCCGGGAAGGGGGTGGGTTCGAGGCTGAGGTTTCCTCCTCCTTGATGATTGGGCAGATCCAGGTTCTCAGACTTGATGACCTCGAGGACTCTCGCCTCAGGCTGTTGGCTGAGCGGGAGAGGCTGTTGGCCGTGGCCAATGAGCAGGATCCGGTCCTCGTGAGCATGGGTGGAGGCGCCAGGGAGTTGTATATACGACTCTTCCCCGAGACGCCTGCCGGTCCTACGCTCGTCTTGCATTTGATACTGGACTGCAGAGATGCCATGGGGGCAAATGCCATCAACACAGCCGTCGAGGCCATCGCTCCCCTGGTGGCGGAGATAACGGGGGGCCAGGTTCTGCTGCGAATCCTGTCCAATCTGGCGGACAAGCGTCTTGCCCGGGCCCGAGCCACGGTGCCAGCTGAGGTCCTAGGTGTGGATGGTCTCGAGGGACCGGAGGTGGTGAAACGCATCGTGCAGGCCTATGCCTTGGCGACCGTCGATCCCTATCGAGCGGCCACCCACAATAAGGGAATCATGAACGGCATAGATGCGGTGCTCATCGCGACCGGCAACGACTGGAGGGCCGTGGAGGCTGGTGCACACGCCTATGCTGCGCGGTCCGGCCGGTATACTTCCCTGAGTGCCTGGGATGCGGACTCTGACGGCAATCTGGCAGGCATGCTGGAGTTGCCGTTGGCCATAGGCACCGTCGGCGGGGCGACGAGAGTCCACCCAGGTGCTGGTGTGGCGCTGAAGGTCCTTGGGGTAGCTACAGCTCAGGAGTTGGCTGAGGTGATAGTTGCCGTGGGGCTCGCCCAGAATCTGGCGGCGCTCCGTGCTTTGGGCACCGAGGGGATCCAGCGGGGCCACATGGAGCTTCATGCGCGCAGTATGGCCATCGCTGCAGGAGCTCAAGGAGACATGGTGGACCTGGTGGCCGCTCGCATGGTGGCGGAGAGTGCCATCCGGCTGGACAGAGCTGAAGAACTTATACAGACGATGTCCTGAAAACTTGTTGGAGCAGGGAGATAACAGCTTATGATGAAACCTACGAGAGACGTGGGAATAGTGGGATATGGAGCGTATATCCCACGTTACAGGATCAGTGCGGCGGAGATATCACGCGTGTGGAAGATGGGGGAGGACACTCTACATCTGGAGGAGAAAGCCGTACCCGGCCTCGACGAGGATACGACCACCATCGCCATCGAGGCTGCCAGGAATGCACTGAGGAAGGCCAGCATTGACCCACAGAAGCTGGGAGCCATTTGGCTGGGTAGCGAGTCCAAGCCTTATTCTGTGAAGCCTACGGCCACTATTGTCGCCGAGGCTGTGGGCGCCACGCCTCATACGATGGCTGCTGACTACGAGTTTGCTTGCAAGGCGGGTACTGAGGCCATGCAGGCGGCTTTCGGCTTCGTGGGCTCAGGCATGGCCGAGTATGCTATGGCCATCGGTGCCGACACGGCGCAGGGCAGGCCAGGCGACCAGCTGGAATACACAGCTGCTGCTGGTGGGGCCGCCTTCGTAGTGGGACGCAGAGAGGAGAGTTTGGCCTATCTGGAGGGCTCGTATTCGTATGTCTCTGACACGCCCGACTTCTTCCGTAGGCCGGGCCAGCACTATCCCACGCATGGTAGTCGATTCACTGGCGAGCCAGCCTACTTCACGCACAGCATGATGGCTGCCGGACAGTTAATGGAAGATTTGGGATATGGTCCGGACGACTATGACAGGGTGATTTTCCACCAGCCTAACAGCAAGTTCCCAGTGCGGCTGGCGAAGCGGTTGGGTTTCGTTCCGGAGCAATATCAGGACGGGCTTCTGGTGTCGGTCATCGGTAACACCTATGCGGCATCATCGGCGTTGGGACTGGCAGCGGTCCTCGACAAGGCCGATCCAGGGGAGAGGATCCTCCTCGCGTCGTTTGGCTCTGGCGCCGGGAGTGATGCCTTCTCGTTTGTCACCACCGACCTCGTTGTTCGGGGAAGAAACCCCTTGCCGACGGTGTCCGACTACGTTGCCCGCCGGCGGGAGATAGACTACGCTCGATATGCCCGACATCGGGGCAAGCTTTCGATGTACTAGGCTTCGAGGTTGGAGCTTGTTCGGAGAGGAGGAGGCCGAGGGAGGTATCTGAGCTTTTGACCAAGGTTTATGTGGTCGGCATCGGCCAGACGCCGGTCAGGGAGCATTGGGACCGCTCAGCGCGAGACTTGGCTGTGAGGTCCGTGCTTGAGGCCTTAGAGCAGGCGGGCGTCGAAAAGGTCGATGCCGTTTACGTTGGAAATGCGCTTTCGGGGGAGCTGACCGGGCAGGAGCATCTAGGCGCGCTGATCGCAGACTTCGCTGGCGTGCGGGGTGCGGAGGCCGTGCGGGTTGAAGCTGCCGGTGCTTCGGGGGGCGCAGCAGTGAGGATGGCATACCTTGCTGTGGCTAGCGGCTTGCAAGACATCGTCATCGTCACCGGTGTGGAGAAGATGTCTGATCTCTCCGGCCCCGCAGTGGAGGAGGCGTTGGCCACGGCCGGGGACGAGGAGTTCGAAGCGATCCATGGTCTGTCGTTCGTGGCCCTCAACGCATTGCTTATGCGGCGATATATGTACGAACACGGTGTCGAGTTGTCGGACTTCGCCCATTTCTCGATCAATGCTCACAGGAACGCTGCCAACAACGAGTACGCGATGTTCCCCCGTCCCATCACCGTGGACGATTTCGTGAACGCACGTATGATCGCCGACCCGATCAGCTTGCTTGATTCCGCTCCCGTGGCCGATGGGGCGGCTACTCTGATTCTCTGCTCCGACAAGGTCGTTGGTGAGAACGCTCAATCGGCGGTCGAGATCGTCGCTTCCGCGGCAGCGACCGACGCCATGGCGCTCCATGATCGAAGCAATCCCTTGTTCCTGACAGGAGCATACGAGTCAAGTCGGAAGGCTTATGACCAGGCCGGGGTACGTCCAGAGGAAATCGATATCTTCGAATTGCACGATGCCTTCACTATTCTGGCCACGCTATCCCTGGAGGCATGTGGTTTCGCCGTCGAGGGCGAAGGGGTTCGCTTCGCTGTGGATGGAGAGATCGGTCTTGAAGGGACGATTCCTATTTCCACCATGGGCGGCCTGAAGGCTAGAGGGCATCCCGTAGGCGCCAGCGGCGTGTACCAGGTGGTCGAACTTGTACAGCAGTTGCGGGGAGAGGCGGGGGCTAATCAGGTGGATGCTCATCTGGGCATGGCACAGAGCATCGGCGGAAGTGGGGCAACAGTGGTGACGCACATCCTCAAGTCACCGTCCTGATCTTGAGGTGCACTGAGGATGCTTGCGGGGTGCAGGGGAGCTCGACAAGGGCCGGGGTTTGGTCAGGCGGAGCGATCGTGATATTCGGTTGTGAGACGAGAAGATGAGTCTAGCCAAGCATTGGCGGCTGCAGGATCAGCGGTATAGGCTGCTAGGTGCACGGTGTGTAGACTGTGGCGCCAGGCTATTTCCCCGGCGTCAAGTTTGTCCCAGATGCAACTCTCAGAACCTTCAGACCTGCCAGTTCAAAGGAGAGGGAAACGTCTACTCGTACACAGTCGTCTATGACCCGCCGGCAGGTTATGAGGGGTTCGCCCCATACGTCGGGGCACTAGTCGAGTTGAACGAGGGGCCGTTGATCGCCGCGCAACTGACGGACGTCGACATCGATGAGGTCGAAATCGGCATGCCGGTGGAGATGGTCACGCGGCGTTTGAGGCAATACGGCGAGGAGGGCCTGATCGTCTACGGGTACAAGTTCAGGCCCAATTTGAGAGAACCCCAATGACCTCATGAACGTTATGCCTGGATGCCACGGTGACAGACGGCTGAATTCACTGGGTCCCGTCCTCGACAGCTGAAGTCCGCTTCTTCAGGCCCCCATTCTGGTCCACCAATCAGTCGCCCTCTACAACCCCCGAAGTGCGAAACGACCTCTGACTCGCTGCGTACGCCCCTGTTTGCTCATTCGACGGGTCTTCTGGGCAGTGATGTTGCCGGGTCTGGCATTGAGCGGCAGAGTTGGCACCGCGGAGGAAGTGGCTTCGGGCAGCATCGCGACGTTGGCCTACGCTCTTGCTGGGGCGCTTATTCATAGCGCTTCCCGCCTTTGCGTTGACGTATTCAGATCCTGGTTGTATGATTTGTGCAGGGTGGGGTGGATCGGATGGGGGAGGCTCGGGATAATGCAACCTTTTTGGGATGCTATACGGAGTGTTCTCCCTCTGTCACAATCCGGCGACTACACGGATACTATTCGGCATAGCCCGTGGCTGCGCGGCATTGACGTGAACTGAGGATAGCAACTATGAAGTGGTCTCTTTGTACCATGATTCTTCTCTTTTCGCTTGCAGGCTGTATTCAATCGGTTGCGGCCCCAACTCCTGTTGTGGAAGGTGCGATTGAGCCTAGTGCAACATCAACTGGCGCGCAGTATCGAATCACACCCACAAGTTCGGTTTCGGAAAGCACCGGTGGAGAGTTCAGTATCTATCTACTCAAGCAAGGAATCTCACTCGAGCAGATGAGGGATAGCAACTTGAGCGAGCTCGAACTTGAAGACACTCCTATTCTGTCAGTTGATGATATTGTCACATATGATTGGGAGACACATGAGATTCAACTTACAGATTCGGCTTCGGAGAGAGTCACACGGTTGGAGGGTTTGATGCTAGGGGGATTGCCATTTGCGGTTTGTGTCGGTCGTGAACCTGTGTACAGTGGTGCATTCTGGACGTCATATTCATCTGCGGTATTTGACGGCACTTTGATCGATGTGTACCCGGCCAAGTTTGGTCAGCCTGTGCCAATACAGCTTGGGTATCCGTCACCGGAGTGGTTTGCAGGAGAGGATTTGCGGTCTGATCCAAGGATATTTCGATCGTTGAAAGAAGCAGGCAAGCTAGAGTGATCTACTGGCATTGAATGGAGGAGATATCCGTTTGAGCATCGCTCTCAAAGCCAATGTGCCCTATGACAAACGCGTGCAGCCGACAGCGGTGGGCCCGCGAATTGGTGGCTCTAGCTGCTGTGAGGCTGCTCTTGCGGCGAAGGCTCCAGCCCGCACGCGCGCGACTGCTGAACCCCGCCGTTGTGGCGCTTCTCAACACGGAAGGACAAAATGAAGGAGCTTGATGTTTTCGACCGACTAATTGCCTCTGGACCGTTCGTCGAATGTGCGGACAAGCCTACGGTCTACGGGCAATTCGTTGTTTCATGGGGTATTCATGCGACTTGGTACTAGAAGGACGCAGGGCGCAGAGAGGGCAAAGGCGAGCGGCACTTCAATTGGATAATTGGCGGTCGTGGGGTTCAGGATGTGTTATTCAAGTCCGGGGCACCATCATACGAGTTCTCTGCGATGCTGCACTGCTACGACAATGCCATTGATGCCTGGCATGTTACTTGGATGTAACCAGCGAGTGGCGAGCTCGTCCATATGCCTGGTCGAAGCGTTGGGGATCGGATCGTGCAGGAGGGCGTAGGACCTGACGATTATCGCTGCGAATGGTGGAGCTTCACGAACATAACCCCCGATTCTCTCCTAGGGCTCGGCGAGGTATTGTTCGACGATGGCGTAACGCGGTTCTTGGAACAGGAAATACGCGCTCTGCTCCGCACGACCTACTGAGGCCCGACCACGCCTATCCCAATGGCGTGGCTGAAGGTTAGCACACATCTGAATGTCTTCATTCACCTCCCATGCGGTGGGCGGCCCTAGCGAAACATCGTAGTATTGGCACAGGAGTATGAGTATGACACATCCGCTTGTCGATCAGTTCCGCTTCACACGCAGCGAATGGCTGCGTGGACTCGAAGGCGTCATGGACGAAGACGCCGGGCGTCACTTCGGCTCAATGAATTGCATCAGTTGGATCGTCGGACATCTGGCTTGGCACGAACACCGATACTGGCTTGAGCGGGCGCAAAGCCGACTGTTGTTCCCAAACCTAAACGAGATCTGCGCGTACGGGGCACCAATGAGCAACCCAGCTTTGAGCGAAATGCTCAGCATCTGGCACGAGGTGACACAAGCGGCGGACCCCTATCTCGACGGCCTAACGACTGAGACCTTACAGCAGGCATTGTGGCGCGATGGCCAACCCACTGGTCAAAGTACCGGTTCGGCGTTGCGGCGCGTGACGTATCATTACTGGTTTCACATTGGGGAGATCCAAGCAATACGGCAAATGCTGGGGCAGACGAATCTTCCGGAATACGTCGGAGACATCGAGACGGAAGCACCCTATCGGCCGGAGTAGCGAGCGGCACGAGAAGATTGCTCGTGTCGTTTATGAGCTCTTTCAGGGCGGTAACCTGTTGGGCCAGGCGTAATCTACGGGTACAAGTTCCGGAAATCACCAAAGCACCAGACATCGTAAGTCCCAATAGAGACTGCTGACGTCTTGGGCGAATGCAGGTTCGCCGAGGGCTCACCACCAGGTCTGGACTTACAAGCCGTTGTCAAGCGACAGCGGCTTGTTTCCTTTCTGGGACAACTTCAGTTGCAGGGACCTGCTAGGCACCTGTCAGTTGCTGGGATTCCCAACGACCTCTTGCTCGTTACTTTGCCGCCTGTACAAACGTACAGGTGAAAGACTGGACGAATGGTCGATGTGGGCCAGGCGAATCTACGGTATAGTGGAATACGGGGCAAGGCGCCGCTCGCTGGTTCGCGTTGCATTTGGTGCCCGTCTTCCCCAACACAGGAGTTGGTGTCTAGAGGAGACTACCTTCGTTACGTATTGTCCCCTGGCCATGCCGTGCCGGCCGACGAGAGGCGGGTGGCCTTCGCTGGGTTGGATCCGGACTAGTGCGCGGGCATGATCTGATTGTTGAAAGGCACGTCCACTTAACGGGAGGGAAGTCATGGAAATCGCAAGTGATCTGCAGCCGGCAATCCCGGTCACCATCGTGACGGGCTTCCTCAGCGCAGGCAAGAGCACCTTGGTGAGCCGCATCCTGAACGGGGATCACAGCCTGCGCGCGGCCGTGCTGGTCAATGACTTCAGCGAGATCAACATCGATCCCCAGCTGGTGGGCGGCGTGGAAGACAACATCATCGCCCTGGCCAACGGATGTGTCTGCTGCCAGGTCCGCGACGACCTCATTCAAGCCCTCCGAGACTTGCTGGCGCGTTTCCAGCCCGTCGAGCACATCCTGCTCGAGGTTAGCGTGGCCGAACGGTTCGGCATCAGCTTGACCTTTCTCGATCCCAGCCTGCGCGATCGCATCCGCTTGGAGAGTGTCGCCTGCGTGGTGGACGCCGACCAGGCCTTTCTCTACGCTGATTATCCGGATCTCCAGCGACTCATGCTGCGCGAGATCGGATTCTCTGACGTGGTGATCCTGAGCAACGTGGATCTGTTGGAGGACGCGGAAGTCGAGACTCTCAAGGCGTGGATCAACATCCACGTGGACGGCGTGCCTATCATCGAGGCCGACTATCGTGGTGTACCCTATGAGATCCCGCTGGGCGCTGGGGCCCCTTTGAGTCCGCACGGCTAGCCATTCCTGGTTCCACCGGCCCATGCTCTCCCGCCCGTAGTATACCCCAGTCGATGGCGCTACCTGACCGGTCAGCGCGCCCCTTGCTTGTGCGGCGAACCTCTTGGGCCAGGACGCGGCGCGCCGCGACCGTATAGGCTACTTTCTTTATGGGTTTCAACAAGACATGGGCTGGAACCGAGGCCTGAGCAGGTCACTCCCGGCGCCGACGTCGTCGGCACCCTGTGGACGTGACAAGAGGCCTTCGACAGAGCCAGCCGGAAGGAGTGTTTGTGCCAGGTTCCAGCAGTCACCGCCCTCGCCAGGAGCGTGGTGAGGGCCAGCAAGCTGGCGGAAACAAGCCCATGCCGGCCGGGAGCTAGGACCACGCGGTGAAGCAGTTGAAGGACTCGAGCTGAGTCGGTGGTTTGCCGCGCCGGTACGGTGGCCGCTCGACCCCTTTCAGTCTAGACCTATCCTTCGACAAACTCGCGACGCGGCGTAGCGTGCTTGGACGTCTCCCCCTACGAACCAGGGACACATCTGGCTTCGCGTAGCCATTTGACGGGCCTTCTGAACGGTGATATGATGTGTCTCCCTACCGATGGTCAGACTTGGAACCGACGGTATGAGGGTATCCTTTTTGGAGTTGGTCTTTTCCCCGGATCAGGGGTTGGGTCGGGAACCGGGCATGAAACTGTATCGCTTAAGTCGCTGACTCCTCTAGACGATGACCGCACATTTGCGCCTATCTTCGCATCTGACCCCTGTAGCTTGCGCCATCGGTCAGCGGTGGCGAGTCAGGCAGCGCTTGCTGCATAGAGGAGAGGCTGGTGCGGTGTAGCTACTGTGACAGCAGAGTGCCCGATGATTCCGTGTTCTGCCCTATCTGTGGATTCAAGCTGGGCATGGCGATGCGGGCGGAGCGCGCTGCGGCAACAGTGGCGTCGCCTGGCGGTCTCTGGTATGTCGCATTGGCGCTTCTGGCGTCTGCTCTGGCCCTGACCACAATCGGTCTCGGCCTCCAGGGAGTTCAGGATGGCCTGCAGGAGCGGCGCCGAATGAACGAGGAGTTAGGGCAAGAATACTACCATCGAGGGCTGGCCTATCTTCAGGACGGGAACTACTTGCTGGCACTGGCTCATTTTGAGGCAGCTGTCCGCTTGGCTCCCAGCCATGCGGAGGCACGGGAGCAATTCGAGGCATTGCAGGCGTTAGTGGGGAGTCCGGCAACACCGGCCCCAGCGGCCCCCAGCGGCTCGGCGACGGCCTTCTATGGAGAAGCGGCGGCCCTCTACGCTGAGGAACGATGGGAGCAGGTGATCGCCAAGCTGGAGGAGTTGCATCGCCTGGATTCGGCGTACCGAAGCCAGGAGGTGGCAGATATGCTCTTCAACGCCTATTACCAGCAGGGGCTCCGGCTGATAGATGCTGGCGAGCTGGAGGAGGCGTCCGCGCACCTCAGAGCAGCCTTGGAGATCAGGCCTGATGATCCACACGCAGCAGAGCAGGACTACTGTCTTTCGCTATATCTGGCAGGACTATCTCAATGGGGGGTCGACTGGGAAGGCGCCGTCGAGAGTTTCCGGGAGCTGCATGAACTGAACCCCGGCTTCCTGGAGGTCGAACAGAGGCTCCACGATGCTTGCGTGAGTCTGGGCGATCTGTACTACGAGGAGGGGGCTTGGTGTGTGGCAGAAACGCAATATGGCGAGGCCCTCAGAGTGATGGTCTCCGACGAGGCGGCTGCCAAACGTGATCAGGCCCGCGAATTGTGTGTCTCGGCAATTGAGGCGATGACGCCATCAGCGCTCCCTTCTGCCGAGCCGACCCAGACCGTCAGTCCTTGGGCAACGATTGTTCCCCCGCCTTGATGCATCGGCCTATGGTTGGCTAGCAGATCCACGGGTGACTGACGGGGTGGTCTGCTGTCAGAGCGCCGTCTCACACATCAACTGGAATTCACCGCGGCACAGACGAAGCTGCCCTGTATTTCCGTTGATGGCTCTACCAGATCGTGGACAGAGGCATAGGTTAACTCCGTTGAGACGCAGCCAACCTTACAGGCAACATCGTCCGTCAAAGGTAGTGTCATGCCCTACGTCCCCTGTGTGTGCGCTGATGGTGATCGCGTTCCCCCCGGGAGTGAGAGGCGGCCCCTGTACCGCGTCGAAGTCCCATCCTGATCATGGCTGTCGGTCCAGAGCAATCTTCTCTGAGGGCGAGTATCCGTCGTGGTGTCCGTAGGTGAAACTGGCGTGGCCGGCCGCTTCCAAGTTTCGCAACTGTGGATGGCAGGATGGCCGTGAATCGGAGATTGAACCTTGACTTTTGTATACCTGTATGCTATAATGGCGGCAATGTCGTGGACTACTCAGTGGCGAGTGTCACCAAGCTAGTGAAAGGGGGTGGTAGGATAGCGAACTTGCCAAGAGGCATTGAGTCACGGTCAATGATCTTCAACACAATAGATCGAGGAGGAAAAGCAAATGTTTAAGACTGTGAGAATGTGGAGCGTGCTCGCGCTGCTGGGCCTGGTATTGGCCCTAGTGGCGTCGGCTTGTGCGCCTGCACCGCCCGCTCCCCCCGAGGAGCCCGTTGACTTCATCTTCGCGCAGGGCGCGGATGTCACCAAAACGGACCCCACCGACGTGACCGATGGCGAGTCGATACGAGTGTGCAACCAGCTGTACGATGCTTTGGTGCGCTTTGAGCCAGGGAAAACGACGGTAGAACCCAACCTGGCCACAGAGTGGACCACCTCGGCTGATGGCCTCACCTGGGAGTTCAAGTTGCGCGAGGGCGTCAAGTTCCATGATGGGACTGACTTCAACGCCGATGCCGTGGTGTATAACGC
>CAZBJW010000026.1:26711-27850 GCA_964492135.1 uncultured Anaerolineales bacterium | reverse complement strand
GGCAGTATCTGGTTGCCCGTCTTGCCAGTAGAGGGCCGCTAGGTTGGAATGGTTCAGGGAGTAGTAGGGCTCCTGGCTTAGGCCAGCCTCATACTCTTCAATGGCCCGGTCCAGGTGGGAAGGGTCTTGCCTCGAAGCCAGCTGTCCGTACACAAAGCCGAGTTGGAAATGGTAGAAGGGGAAAGCCGGATCCAGGTTGCCGGCATGCTCAATGAGTTTCGCGCCGGCTGCCCATTCCCCCTCCGCGGCCAAATCGGCACCTCTGGAGAAATATAAGTAGCTGATGTCCGTCCAGAACGTGACTAGGAGCAAGATCAAGATCGGTCCGATAAGCCAGCGACAGGGGATTGTACGGGGGAGGCGTGCCCGCTGAGGCTCACCTTCACCCGAGGCAATTGCCACTAGCACGATCAGAGTAATGGCGAAAAAGGGGAACGCCAGAAAGTCTTCGACCAATCCGTGGGACAGTGACCCGACAAGGCTGGCGGCGCAGGCGGTAATCAGCAACCGCTGGCTCTGGTTAGCCGTGTGCCACCGGCGTCTCAACCTGATGCTCACGGCTGCGCCCAGCCATACGGTGGCTGCCAAGCCCAGAATGCCCGACTCAGCCAGTATCGTAAGGATGACGTTGTGTGCTTTCTCCACAGGTCTACGAAGGTCAACGCGGCTGTAGCGGAGAAATTGAGTTCCATACGTCCACGGCCCCGTGCCGGTGACAGGGCGGTCGAGAAAGGCACTCCATGCGCTGCGCCACATAAGCACACGCTCCTGCACGGAGGCACGGCGCGATGGGTCGTTGAGCAAGCGATATCCTATCAAACATAAAAGCAGGATTGCGATCAGCGTCCCCGCGATTACAGCTGCACTCAGGATGTTCCATCGCCCCATCTTGTGGCGCGGCAGTATCGTCCACGGCAGCGAGCGGTATTGGAGGGTGAGCATAATGGCCAAGGTGGCTGCGGCAGCGAACAAGCCCAGCCAGCCTCCCCTAGACAAAGTCAGAAACTGAACCACAACTGCCAACAGTAGCCAACCAGCGAGTACGAGACGATTGATTCGCCGTCTGGCTCCTACAGCGAGTACGACCGCAATGGGGATCAGCAGATTCACGTAGGCGGCCAACGGGTTCGGGCCCAAGG
>CAZBJW010000026.1:0-26701 GCA_964492135.1 uncultured Anaerolineales bacterium | reverse complement strand
GGTCCTGACGATGCGAAATGGAGAAGGGGGCATAGGATGAGCGAGTCCCCCAATGACCAGCCAGCCAAGGTACCATTCTAGAGCTTCCACCACTGCGAGCACGCAGGCGATGCCGCCCACCACTAGGAGAGATTTCGTGAACAAGTCGGCTGGCCACCCATGCCGTAGCAGATCAACTACCATGTAGAAGAGGACAGCGCACATGAGAGCGTAAAGAAGGGCTTCCAGGCTCAAGCGAGGTATGTCGGACAGCACGGTAGCCAGCAAGAGGACGCTGAGAACTGCTGAAATGGGAATGTCCAGAGACGTGGAAGGCAGATGTTCTCCAGCCAGGACCTTTTTTCCTAGCCAAACAGCGAGGATGATAGCGGCAAGAACATGCGTGAAAAACCGGGTTTCGAAGACTACCAGGCCTGTGTAACCGCCCCCTATGAGGCTGAAGTAGCTTAGAAGCAGGATTAGAACAGCCTCTTTGGTGAGGTATGACCAGAAAGGAGAGGATCTCACAGTCTCTGTGCTGCCTTCCATCGCTCCGTCGATATCTCTAATGTGTCCCATCACTGGCGTGTGTTCTCGTGGTGTGTAACCCACATCTCTTGAAGTGCTCAGGCCCTCAATTGCTGTACGAGACGACCTGGAGCAAGAAAGTACTTGCGGAATCGAGCACACACCTGTAACACTTCGTGGGGTTCATATCCGGCACTCTCGGAGACTGCCGCGTTCCTTCTTCAGCCATTAGCAGCAGTGAGCGACGAGGCCGTTTGATCGGTCCCTAACGCTGCCGATCTAGTCGGACGTCCGAACAAGGGATCGACAGAAAGAATGGCGACATATCGACTTGCTAGGTCCTCAAGCTCTCCCGCCGTGCAGGGCTCCTGAGCGTGGCCCCGTTTCATCGTGCCCCCAAGGAACCGCTCGGCCCGTGGGTGTACCAGAATGGTGGCCACGAGATCGAGAATCTTTCGTGCTCTGTCTTTTGCAGTTCATTATACTAAGACTAAGCCCAGCAGTCAATAGTACCTAGTTCCCACAGCTGTGTCATCGACTATGCCGCAGCGTTCAACCGGCCTCATATAGACTGAGGTAGATCCCGTTGAACGCACTCTCTTCGAGGCGTTGGTAATTCTGAAGCAGCCAGGCCCTTACTTCGTCCTTTTCCACCTTTTCCATCAATCGTTGGCGAGCTCCCGATACAAAGCGGTGCGCACCTGCGTTCTCGCACACTATCATGGTCCATACTCTTCCACTTTCGCTTAGTGTACTAGAGAGATCCGTGCCCAAGAAGATCTCGTAATCCCGGGCGGAGTCCAGGTAGGGCACAGTGTACCAGGGTATTTCCTGCAGATCGTAATAATACAGCGGCACATAATGATGAGGGCGAACAAGCAGGATGTCTCCGCTTTGCGCATTCTCCTTGATGGTGGTTATCGCTTGGCGCCATTGATCCCGGTGATACTCTGAGTTGAGATACAGGGAGCAGGTCGATACACCCATGGGTAGCAACAAGGCAACAATGGTTAGCACGCCAAGTAGTCTCTTCCTCCCCAAGACCCGTGTTACCCCATAGGCCGTCAGGATTACTAGGGCGGGCAGTAGGGGCGTGAGAAAGCGGTCCACATAGATCGATCTCTTTTGAGGCAAGGGCCAGTCCAACGATATCAGGAAAACCAACAAGAGAGGCAACATCAGCCACAACCAGACGAACCATAGCTTGTTACGCTGCTGTGCCACGATCTTTCCTATGAGCAGTCGGACTGAGACGTATGCCAGGAGCCCTGTCAGCAGCAGCGCAGCGAGGATATTGCAGGGGTTGCCTGGATCCGAAGTAAAGCCCAACCCGAAGCTGTAGATTGTCCAGAATAGGTCCTCCGGAGCGACCGGCTGAATCCAGGATATGCTAGCCTGATAGAAACCGCCCCTCAGGAAAACGGCGATGAACCAGGGTGTACATAGAAGCCCTACGATTAGCATGCAGAGCAGCCATTCGCGCAGCAGTGTTCGGTATCGCTGTCGCATCAGAGTCAGGTACGTCATTTGAGCCAGCATGACAAAGAGAGTCAGATAGTGAGTGTACATCGCCAGCAGCATGGAGATGGCGTATCCGAACCAGTTGGTCAGCTTACGATCTCGTAGAAGCCGCACAAAGAAGTAGTTGGCCATCAACGTGAGAAAGATACTCAGTGAGTACATCCTCACCTCCTGGGAGTACCAGATGTGCAAGGGACAGATGGCCAGAGCAAGAGCGCTCATCACTCCCAGCCGCTTATCACCTACCACGCTAGCCATGGGAAACATGCAGGCCACCGCCAAGACACCAGTGATGGCGGAAAGGGCGCGTAGAACGAACTCGCTTTGCCCCAGGGTCAACCAGAAGCGCAAGACTAGGTAGTAGAGTGGGGGGTGGACACGGTCGTCAAGTGCAGCATCCAGCAACGAGCGCAAGTCCATACTGCTGATCGTGACTGAGAAAGCCTCATCCCACCACAGGCTTTGTGCATCTAGGTAAGCTATGCGCAGAAGGAACGCGAGAAGCAGTATGGGCAACATCCAGCGATAGTGCTCAGGCCAGGTACGAGTCCTCACCACTCGTATTGTTCCTCCCTCACGAAGATAGCAGCTTTCTCATCAGCATAGCGCTGTTCCCACGCAGTTCTTTCGTTCAGTACCGTGGCGAGGGAACTGCCGTTGTCGATGATCACCACGTTCACACCATAGGCCTTGAGGGCTTCCTCCCAGCCTTCCCGCAACTGGTACACTTGCAGGTACCGGTCTATGAAGGCCTCCCCGTAGACGTCAGCCCGGCCATCTATGAATACCTTCTGGTCCGGGTATAGCCTCCAGATCAGGTATCCTCCCCAGTGGTACAAGTTGTACATGTTACCCGTGATCCCCTGTTCTTCAATGAAGTCTACGGCGTGCACCGGGAAAACTTCTTTCTGAGCCTGATTATTCCCTCGGAGAGCCAACTCCACTTTGACGGCTCCCCCAAAGATGACCAGGGCAAGCAGCAGCCAATTGAGTAGCAGGTACGTAGTGCCTCTCCGTGCTGTTCCCACCGCGAACCGCGCGGACCATCTCGATCCCTTCCACCCGTACAAGAGTTGAGCCGCCAGGACGGGAGCAACAACAAGAGCAAAGTAAGGGATCAGTCGGGCCGAACGAAGCGAGGCGTAGCCGAACCCTGCCAAGAACAGGAACTCGGTCGCACTGGGACTACGTCGTGATAGACCCAGAGCCACCACAATGAGAAGCATGAACAGCGCAAGAGGTTGGAACTGAATTTGATGGAAATCCGGCGAGAACCATTCCATGATGTATCCCTGCATGGCCGGACTTCCCAAGGTGCCGAAAGGATAAATCAAAAGCTGGATACCATTGGGGTTGACCAGGGCTGCAACGGCCGTGAGCAAGGTCGCCATTCCCAGCTGGCGTATGTCCGACCAGGCCACCTTCTGCTCGACATTAGATGTGAAGAGGTTGCTGATGGTTGCCCCTAGGATGTACACGCTCGGCAGAACCAGGCCCAACAGGAAGCTGCCGTGCAGATTCGCCCAGAGAGCCATCAGAGGGGGCATGAGCCAGATGTACTTTCTGCGTCCTGCTCTAAGGGCGTAGAGAATGTACAGGAATACGGCACACATGAGTAGAGAGAGCATCTGTGGCCGCACGCCCCAGGTGACCGCTGAGGTGATAGCTGCGAGGATGACTACGAAGGCTGCGAGGTAAGGACGGCCTGGACACTGCAAATAGAGCAGGGCAAAGGCGCCAGTGATGATCGCTGCGAAGGTGAGGATAAGCCCTTCTTGTCCTGAAATGGAATAGACGCCAAACATCAAGACTTCCGTCAGCCACTCGTGCGTGATCCACGGCTGCTCAGGCAGCGTGTAGGAGAAGATATCTTGCCGAGGGATGCTTCTGGTCTCAACTATCTCCTGGCCTGTACGGAGATGCCACCAGAAATCGGGGTCCACGATCTCGCGGCTGGCCATGAAGAAGACAGACAGAAGGAGGATCGCGGCCATGAGCCGCTGCGTGTTCAGCGCTTCGAAGAGCCGTCTTGGTTTCATCCACGTATCACCGGCGACAATGTCATGGGCGCAAGAAGACGGCAATCAGGCCCGAGACTGCAGCTGGATCCTCGCTCGGCGCAGGTCACTGCGTGCCTTCGAACTCCCGGATCTCGTAGACTTGCTCCGCCACCTCTCTGATGGCATACCCGTCGGCAGCAATGAGCGGGTCGACAACCTTTCTTCTAGGCCTGGGGTAGGTGGCCAGTGCGAAGGTGTCGATGTCCTTCTCCAGCAACGTCTGCGTCAATTCCTTGTACTCGGTCTGATCCCGAACGAAGAAGAACTGCTTCTCGTAGAACAAGGGAGCCACGTACTCAGCATAGCCCCATTCGTCGCTGAGGACTTGCGCGGACTCAAGTTGAGCCGTGTCGCGGATCAGTTGTTGGTCTGCGCTCTTGATGATGTGGAGCGTACTCAGCCCTGATAACTGTACCAGGAAGCTGAGGGCAACCACGCATACGAAACATGCCGCAAGTAGACGGCTTGTAGACCGTCCCCCGAGGGTGCTAAGGGCATGGAAGTTGTTTGTCGCGAGCACTGCTAAGGGCGGCAGGATGGGCAGCAGGAAACGGGCACCCCACTGCAATCCCGGGTCCACAGGTGTCAGTAGGCTCACAAGTGCTATGTATGCTACGCTGAGGGTTAGGAGACAAGCATTGCGGCGCCTGACAGATGAACCTGGCAGGATGGCAAAAGAGAACACCAGGAAGGGAGCCGTGGTTATCAAGCCGCCAAGGGGCCGACCACGGCCAGCCTCCAAGATGTTGGGGATGGTAGCCAGCACCAGGGTGGCAAAGGCAATGATGATCGGAAGGCGTCTGCTGCGGATGCTGGGCGCCGGGACAAGCAGGGCTGAGGCTGCGAAAGCCATGATGTACAGGAAGCTCATAGCCGGACTGGAGTTGCCTTCGAGCAGGGTATGATACACAATGGCCACTCGATCGGTGGTCGCGGGAAGCTCTTCAGACAGCCAGGCGAGATGGCCGACATGCGGGCCGATGAAGTCACCGTAGACGACGAACTGGAAAAGCCACAGTGGGACCAAAGCGACGAGGATTCCGAGGCCAAGCCAAACGAGACGTCTCAGGCGCCCGGTCCCGAGGGGCAGAAGGGCGATGGGGATGGCGATGACCATCACATACAGCTCTGATCGCACCCATATCCCTAGGCCGATTGCCACTCCTCCCAAGACAAGGGGGAGCCACCTGGGCTGCTCAAGGCTGCTAACGACTAGCAACACGGCAAGAGTAGCAAGCAGGGTCCCCAATGTGTGGTCCCAGAAGACAAGGCTATAGAAGATAATCGGGCTGCAAAGCCCGAGGACGACAATCGATGATAGCCCCTCCCCGCCTGTCAGACGGGCGATCCGGTAGGTGATAATCAAGGTTAGTAGGCCTGAGGCAAGAGGTATTACGTAGAGGCCCGCGTAGCCGAGGAACCGATACAGCGGCGTAGCTAGTAGCGGGAAGAAGATTGGGTAAACTGCAAAAAGCCTTCCTTCCCGTATGAGGGTAGGAGGGTTGTTTATAGGCACGTAGCGAAGATCAGGATCGAGTTCTCGACCTGGGTAGTCGAGGGTGAAGTCCCGCCACCCTTTCCTCACGAAGTTCTGGACCTGGATGAACTTCAGCCCTTCGTCACTGCTGAAGAAGGCATCCTCAGGGAACACGAGGAAGGCCAGGGCGACGTACACTAAGGCCACGCAAGCGAAAGTGAGTGGAGGACTCCTCATTTGGTGACAATTGTAGCCTTGTTCGAGAGGTGCTGCAAGAGCCTGCCGGGCGCGCTCATACTCTGTGGGGCCCGCATAGGGCTGCCGGGACTGTCGGAATCTTGTCGGATGCCTGAGGTTGTAGTACAATTGCGGCCAAAGTGGTCGTGGGCTTGACATGGATGACCGTTCCTATGGCCTGAGGGTGAGGCATGATGGTGGTCGGCAGGGTCGAAGCGCTCTATAGGCTGCAAGCTGTGGAGATGGAGATCGATGAGACGAGGGCGACCCTGGACGCCATCGAAAGCCGACTGGAGGTGAACGAAGTACTCGCTTCAGCCCGGCAGGAATTACAGGAGAACGGAGAAAAGCTGCGCGACTCACGAGGCAGACTCCGTGAGCTTGAGTTGGACCTGGAGCAGCTAGCGGCCAAAATCGCCTCAACCGAAGACACGTTATACGGCGGGCAAGTCACCAATCCCAAAGAGTTGGCGGGCTTGGACCAAGAGTTGGATTACTTGAGGAGACGGCGGTCAGAGGTTGAGGACGAGACCTTGGTGGCCATGGACCAGGCAGAGACAACGGAGGCCCAGTTCAACGCCGCTGAGCGTCGTCTTCGAAATGTGGAACGGCAATGGGACGACACGCAAGGCCAGCTGCAGCAAGAGGCTGAGGAGTTGCGTTCTCGGTTGACGGCTCTGGAGGCTGAGAGGAAGCACTGCCTCTCTATCATCCCCGAAGAGGATCTGTCCGTCTACGAGAATCGGCGGCGCCGGACGGGAGGACAGGCTGTAGCTGTTCTTAAGGGTGGTATATGCCAAGGTTGCAGGGTCGCTCTGCCGACGAGCGTTGTACAACAAGTGCGACGTGGTCAGAATCTGGTCTACTGTGGCAGCTGTCAACGGATCCTATACGCTGAGTCCTGAGTATCGGTGGAAGAGAGCAGCACCTTTCTCTCAGGAGCAAATGTGGAGAACGGACAGGAAGCAGTCAATCCGTATGTCATAGATGCGCCCGTTGTCGATGAGGGCCGGTTCTTCGGTCGTGAGAAGGCACTGGCATGGCTCAGTGAGACACTGGGGGCTAAGGGTACGAAGCGCGTTGTCATCGTGCGCGGTAGCTACCGGATAGGGAAGACCTCGATTCTCAATCAACTCGAACGGTGTCTTCCACAGACCGTCTTGCTGGTTGACCTCTCGACAGCTGAGGAGGACGATTCACTCGGCTGGCTTCTATGGCGCATTGCGACCAGCGTAGCGACGACTTTGGGCGTGATGACGGGGCGTACTCTCCCCAAACCCGAACTCAACGATTTCCTGGCTGACTCAGACCATTTTCACGCCACTTTTCTTCCTAAGGTATACAAGGTCCTGAGGCGCAGGCGATTGGTGCTTGCTTTCGACGAGGTCGAGTCCCTGGAGGATGGGGAAGGCTCGTTGAGAGAGAGTTTCTACACCTATCTGTCAGGGCTGATGGATAGCGGTTTGAATCTCAGCGTTGTCCTGGCCTTGGAGGAGTGGACAGAAAGTCCACCGTCAATCTTCCATGAGGCCTTGCGTTGGAGACTGGGCGTACTAGACAATACCGCGGGGGCGGAACTGATAACGGAGCCTGCCGGCCATGTCTTGGAGTATGCCTATCATGCTGTGCGGCAGATCCTGGAGTTGACGTCCGGACATCCCTACTTCACTCAGCTTGTCTGTTACCTCGTCTTCCAACGGTATGTGCCCGACGGGCGGGTGTCTGCCAGGCATGTGGAGGGCATCATCGAGGAGGCCATGGAACTCGCTTCACCGTACATGGAGCGCCTGTGGGACAGGACTTCGCCAGAGGCGAGACTGGTCCTCGCTGCTCTCGCGAGTCTACGTGGTGCTCGAGGCATTCTACTGGAGCAGGATCTGCGCTACCTCTTGGGCAAGCGGCGAACGAGGCTCTCTCCTTCCGAGACAGCGCAGGCCTGCCAGGAGTTGGTGGATCGCGATGTGCTGGAGGGCCTTGGTGCCACGAGCTATCGATTCAGGGTGGAGCTCGTCAGGATGTGGGTCTCGGCGCGCCGGAAGCTGGACGCCGTGGTGGGCGTGGGGCGCACGCAGCAGGTGGCAGCTACGGCGGGTGACTGGATGGGCAGGTTCTTGTGGCCCCTGATCGGCCTGCTGCTGGTGACAGCCCTTATCCTTTGGTGCTTGGCGTCGTGGCAGCCCATCAGGGAGATGAGACAGGCCAGCGCGACTCCGATTGAGACTCCGGCTGGGTCTTCACTGTCCTATGTCTTGGTGAGCCCTACTCCGGACTTGCGGTCCACGGCGACGCCCGCTCCCACTCCGCGGCCCCCCACACTGGATATCGTCTACATGGTGTGGGAAGAGGAATCCAGTAGCTGGGAGATTTTCGCCAGGTCCAGAGATGGCTCGATCGTGAAGCGTTTGACGGACAACGATGTCGACGATAGCTCGCCTGTCTGGTCACGCGATCATGCCTGGCTGACCTTCGTATCTGAGCGTGACGGCAACCAGGAAATCTACAGGATGGAGATAGACGATTCGGAGCCAGTGAATCTGACCAGGAATCCGGCTTCGGATTGGACCCCGTCCGTTTCGCCCGATGGCACCAAGGTGCTGTTCTCGTCTTTGCGGGACGGCAATTGGGAATTGTACCTGATGGATGCCGATGGCTCACAGCCCGCGAGGATGACCTTCAACGAGCAACCGGACTACGCGCCGGCCTGGTCACCCGATGGCTCTAGGATAGCCTTCGTATCCGAGCGGGACGGCAACCTGGAGATTTACGTGATGAATGCTGATGGTACGGGGGAAGTTCGCCTGACCCGCAACAGCGCCGTGGACCTATCGCCCGCGTGGTCTCCCGATGGGTCATCCATAGCGTTTGAGTCCCATCGCGATGGGAACATGGAGATCTATGTGATGAACCCCGATGGGACTGAGCAGAGAAACCTCACGAACTATCCCATGGCCGACGATCATGGGCCGACGTGGACCGAGGATGGCTTGGGGATAGTATTCTATTCAAATCGGGATGGCAACTGGGATTTGTACCTGATGAACCCACAAGGAGGCGAGGTCAGCAACTTGACAGACACCCCCGGATTGGAGCAGGAGCCTTTCTGGAGTTCGTAGCCTCTATCAGCTGGATCTTCCCCCTCATCGATCGTGGATTCTCTCCAGTGCTGCGCTTGTCCGCAGCCCCTCTATCCTCACCACCTTTCGGCGGGCTTTGTGTCCGGAGAGTATCTCAATCCGAGTCTTTCTCACACCCAGGACCTTGGACAGCAGATTCACCAAGGCCTGGTTCGCTTCTCCCTTCCTAGGGGAAGCCGTCACCTTGACCTTCAGCGTCTCCCCATCCACCTCGACGATCTCGTTTCTGGAGGCCCTGGGTACTACGCGAACTGCGAAAACGGCCGCGTTTTCTTCAGGGCCGCCGGGTTCCCCATCCTGCTTATGAAACGACATGGCACCAGGATTTGACGCCCGTTTACAGGCCGCGGATGACATAGAACAGGAGTTGCTGGACAATCCCCAGTACGATCAGGGCCACAATGGGACTGATATCAATCATGCCTATGGGAGGGATGATACCGCGGAAGAACCCCAGAATCGGCTCTGTCACTCGATACAGGAAGATAGACACGGGGTGATAAGGATCGAACCTGAACCAGGACAGGATTATCCTGGCCATGATAGCCAGGTAGAGCAACGTGAAGACGAGATCTATCGTCTGGATCAACACAGTTTGCGGGGTCATCGTTCGTCCTCCTACGGATTCTTCCTTTCACCGAGGATGGCCCTGCCGACCCGAACCAAGGTCGCTCCTTCTTCGATGGCCACCTCGAAGTCATCTGTCATGCCCATGGACAGATGACGCCATTCCAGTTCAGGGAAATCCTCTTTCAGCCTGTTCAAGAGGCGCCTCAGGCTGCGGAAGCAGGAACGCAGCACTTCGTTGGGGGCGCCGAAGGGAGCCATGGTCATCAAGCCCTGTACTTCCAGGCCGGGCAAAGGGACTATTCGTCCTACCGCGTCAAGGAACTTTTCTTCTTGCTCGCTGTCGACCTCCTGGACCCGGAACCCATACTTGCTGGCTTCGCCCGAGACGTTAACCTCGAAGAGTACCGGCATAACAGTTCCGGCTGCAGTACAGCGGCGGCTTATCTCACGCGCCAGGCGCACGCTATCCACTGTGTGGATGACGTCAAAGAGTTCGATGGCCTTCTTGGCCTTGTTGCGCTGCAAGTGACCCACCATGTGCCAGGTCAACTCGATGCCTGACTCTCGAAACCAAGTGATCTTCGGTTCGGCTTCCTGCACTCTATTCTCACCAAACTCCCGGAGCCCAGCATTCCAAGCTTCCTCGATCACCGAGGGTGGGAATGTCTTGGTCACGGCCACGAGAGTGATATCTTCGGGATTCCTTCCGGCACGAGTTGCGGCTGCTGCTATTCTTTCCCTTACCTGGCCGAGATTACTCTTGATATCAACCACTTGGCTCCCTGATTCCTATCACCGCTGCGAACCTGCCGGTGGTTCCTCCCTCTGCGCGGTGAGAGAAGAACTGGTCGATGTGACAGGCGGTGCACAGACGGCTCGTCTCTATCTCCCGGATGCCTGCCTGTAACAGCTGTTGGCGATTGGCCTCCCACAGGTCCAGGCATAGACGGTGTTCGCTCACAGGAAGAAGTGCACCTCCGCTGTCTGGAAGACTCGACTTGACCAACTGGGCCACATCAGACCCAACCTCGTAGCAGCACGGCCCGATGGCAGGGCCCAGACAGGCAATAGTCTCCGCTGGATCTGTCCCTAGGCACTCAACCATTACTGACACCATGCGCCGAGCAAGCCCGCCAGCGGTTCCTCGCCAGCCAGCATGGCCCAAGCCTATCGCTCGTCTCTTCCGGTCATAGAGGAGGATGGGCAGGCAGTCTGCGAAACGCAACATAAGGGTAACACCACTGGCGCCAGTGACCAGGGCATCTGTCGCGGGGAGTACTTTCCCTATGTCGTTGGCGTCCACGACAGCGACTTCATTACTGTGAACCTGTCTAGCGGTGATCACCTGTTCTCCGCAGAGTCCCAGAGTCTCGTAGATGGCGCGGTGGTTCGCTCCGACGGCATCTAGATCGTCACCTACCAGGCGACCCACGTTCAGCCCTGCGAAAGGTGATTTGCTGAACCCGCCAAGCCGAGTGAACACCGCGTGCACAATCTCCGTATGCTCCGCGAGGCCTTGAAAGCTGTAATAGGGGACGCTGGTGGCTTCGTGGTAGATCATACCGGCAACCCATCAGCTACTTTCTTCAGAGGCTGACCAGCTCTTGGGCCAGCGCTGACTGTAGACCAGGGCAGCACCCCATCCTTCGAACGCTCCCGCAGATACATTTCGGGCTTCAGTCCTGTCCCTTCCATGGCTCTTCGCCAGTCCGACAGAGTAGAACCATCCATGCTCATCAGGGCTCGCCCTACACGTCTGTCACCGCGAGCCAGGATACCCTGCACCTCAGCCCATCGGATACTCTCGGCCCTCGTTTCTACATTCAGGGGTCCCAAGTTATCCTTGACGTAACGCAGACGTTCCTCAAGGATATCGCGCCGGGTCATGGCCACATGTTGGAAAGGGGTCTGGGCTTTGGGGACGAAAGGACTGATGTTCACGGTTAGGTGGCGATGGAATCGGTCCCGTACTGAGCGCACTAAATCAACGATTTGCCTTGCGTCGGTATCAGTCTCTGTCGGAAGCCCAATCATAAAGTAGAGCTTGAGGTGCGGGAAGTCATAGACGGCGGCCAGTTCGACAGCATGCATGATGTCTGCCGTGGAAATGCCTTTGGCGATTGCCTTACGCAGGCGCTCAGATGCTGCCTCTGGCGCGATAGTAAGGGTCCGGGCACCGCTGTCTGCCAGCGCCTGTAGCAGCAGCTTGGGCAGCGGGTCGACACGCAGGGAAGCGACGGATATCTCGGCTCCCAAACCGCGCAGTTCAGTGACTAGTTGGTCTATGTGGGAGTAGTCCGACAGGGACGCCCCGATGAGACCCAGTTTCCGTCGATGTTTGAGGCCCTCTTCAGCGCTGGCAAGCAGACCCTCAAGGCTACGCTCCCGCATCGGTAGGTAGGTGAATCCAGCCAGGCAGAAGCGGCAACCCCTGCGGCAGCCGCGGGAGACCTCTATCAGATACATGTCTCCGAACTCTGTCTCCTCCGTGACAATGGCGTATCGTGCAGCAAACGCATCCAGGTCAGCCAACCACTGGCGCTGCACCGGATATGGTACTCCGGGCACGGGGCCTATGCTCTCGATGTGCTCATTCTTGGTTTCTATGTGGTAGAAACGAGGCACGTAGACGCCCGGAATACGGGCCAGTTGCTTCAGCAGCTCTTCACGGCCAACTTCCAAGCCGTGCCACAAGTCGTGGGCCAGGCAGGGAGCAACAACCTCGCCTTCGCCGATAACGCAAGCGTCCAAGATTGGAGCCAGGGGCTCGGGGTTGGCAGTTACGCAGGGCCCGCCGGCAATGAGCAGAGGATGCCGTTCATCTCTGTCCTCAGCCCTCAGGGGAATGCCGGCTCGCAGCAGCATGGCGACGAGGTTGAAGTAGTCCAGCTCGAACGAGAGGGAGAAAGCCAGTACCCCAAAATCTGTCAACGGGCGCTGCGACTCCAGGGACACGGACGCAGCGTTTTCTTGGTGGAAGACCCTCTCACAGACTATGTTCGGTTGCTCGTTAAACAGGCGGTAGATGACGTGCAACCCTAAGTTGGACATGCCGATGTAGTAGGTGTTGGCATAGACCAGGGCGATCGGTAGACGGCCTCCCCAGTCCTTATATATGGTCCCCTTTTCTTTCTTCAGTCTCCGTCTGATGACGGAGATGGTATCCCAGTCCAATGGCCGGCCTCCTGGCGACAAGTCTATCACAGGGGGTAGGGCAACGCAAACGATCCACCGCATTCTGTCCGA
This sequence comes from uncultured Anaerolineales bacterium, assembly GCA_964492135.1. GTDB lineage: Bacteria > Chloroflexota > Anaerolineae > UBA7937 > B3-Chlor > CAYGAW01. Next base: position 13,949 of record CAZBJW010000026.1, on the reverse strand, counting down.
GGATCCGTGAGCGGTCGGTGAGCTTTCGCGGCGCATCCATTTTGTCGGCTTCGTAGCAGTGTCCGGCCCGGTACACGAGTGGTGTTGATTGCCACTTTACCGGCGGACCGCGGGACAGGGACGGGCTGGCGACGTCGAGGTGGTGGAGGCACGCCGTTTGAGGTAGATCTGACCGGCGAGCTACACGGGAACTCTGTGAAAGACGACGGACAAAACGTAGCCCCGCTCAGAGGAGCAGGGCTGGACGGTCGGTTCAAAGCACAAGGGCAACAACTATCCCTCAGCCCTCATCTTCTTGAACTCCTCTGTGAGGACCGGGACAACCTTAAACAGATCGCCGACAATCCCATAGTTAGCCACCTTGAAGATTGGCGCGTCAGGGTCCTTGTTCACAGCCACGATGTATTTCGAGGTCTTCATCCCTGCGAGGTGCTGGATGGCCCCAGAGATGCCGCAGGCGATGTACAGCGTGGGAGTGACCACCTTGCCCGTCTGGCCGACCTGATAGCTATGATCTTTCCACCCGGCATCGACAGCCGCTCGGGAGGCGCCCACGGCAGCTCCCAAGGTGTCGGCCAGTTCCTCGATGAGGGCGAAGTTCTCCGGCCCCTTCAGACCCCGTCCACCTGAGACGATGATATCGGCCTCCGTTAATTCGATTCGCTCGCCAGCTTCCCTGATCATGTCTATGGCCTTCGCCCGTATCTTTGCGTTGTCGACCTGGAAGCTCTCCACCGGAGCAGCAAGGGAGGTGTCGGGCTCAGGCGCAGCGAAGATGTTCGGCCTCACTGTCGCCATATGCGGCCTGGATACTTCCTTAACTGTGGCAATGGCCTTCCCCGCGTAGATTGGCCTTGTGATGAGCAGTTTGCCGTCTACTACTTCGAAGCCCGTGCAGTCAGAAGCCAGGCCTACCGCCAACCTCGCTGCCAATCTGGGAGCTAGGTCCTTGCCCTGCGTCGTTGCTCCAAGCAGCACAACAGCTGGCTCGATCTCCGTGATGAGATTGGCCAGCACCGACGTGTAGCCTTCAGGGGTGTAGTCGGCCAGTACGGCGTCATCAGCAAGGAATACCCTCTCAGCGCCATAGTGGCCCAGTGGCGAAATGACGTCACCAATCTGATGGCCCAGCGCCACTGCCTCCACGCTGCCCCCCAGTTGGTCGGCGATTCTCTTTCCCTCGCCTATCATCTCGAAGTTGACTTTCTTCAGAGAACCATCTCGAATCTCTGCTACTATCAAGACATTGTCTGACATGGAATCCTCCAGCTGTTGGTCAGAAGTCGACAACACGCCAGCTGCCTCAAATGATCTTTGCTTCCTCTCTCAGCAGGTGGGCAACTTTGACGGCATCCTGGATAGGGTCCTCAGCGAAGACCTTGCCGGCGACTCTTTCCGGGGGCAGGGTCACCTCCTCAAACGTGATCTTGGCCGCTTCAACGCCTACTTGGTCCTTCTCCACCCCTAACTCTTCGGCGTCCCACTCGGGAATGACCTTCTTCTTCACGGCCATGATCCCCTTGATGGAAGCGTACCGAGGTTCATTCAGGCCCTTTTGGGCCGTGATGACGGTGGGCAGGGGTGACTCCACCACTTCATGGCCACCTTCAACCTCCCGGTGGGCAACGATGAACTTGTGGTCGTCCGCGATCTCCAGCTTGGTGACCACCGACACGTGAGGAATGTCGAGGAGCTCGGCGAGGATTATCCCCACCTGCGCGTGGTCTTCGTCGACGCCTTGCTTTCCGCACAAGACGATGTCGTAGTCCAGCTTCTCCACGGCCTTGGACAGTATCAGGGCTGTGGCGTAGGGATCAGAGCCCTCGAAGGCGTCGTCGACCAGGTGGATGGCCTCATCAGCTCCCACTGCCAGTCCGCTCTTCAGCGCATCCTTAGCTCGCTCCGGTCCCGTGGTGACCAAGGTGATCTTGCCTTCACCGAGTCTCTCCTTGATGCGCAGGCCCTCCTCGACGGCATACTCGTCATAAGGGTTGACCACGTACTTGGTCTCAGAGTGGTCCACCTGACCATCCTTGACCCGAATCTTGGTCTCGGTATCAGGGACCTGCTTGACACAGATGACAATGTTCATAGGAATCGAACCTCCTCGGGTTTGTTTCTCTGTCGATTCTCATTTGAGCAGGGAGCGAGAAATCACGAGACGCTGTATCTCGCTCGTGCCTTCGTAGATTTGCAGAAGCTTAGCGTCTCGCATGTATTTCTCCACAGGGTATTCCTTGATATAGCCGTACCCCCCAAAAACCTGCACAGCGTCAATCGCGATTTGCATGGCACTGTCGGCGGCGAAGCACTTGGCGATGGCCGACTGGTAGCCGTTACGCAAACCTTGGTCGGCCATCCATGCGGCTTGCCAGACCAGGAGACGGGCGGCCTCCACCTTGACAGCCATGTCTGCCAACATGAACTGGATGGCCTGGAAAGATGCGATTGGCTGACCGAACTGCTCCCTTTCCTTCGCGTACTTCACCGCAGCTTCCATCGCAGCACGAGCAAGTCCCACTGCCGCCGCTCCGACCTCCGCACGTATCTTGTCCAAGGTCTCCATGACCAGCCGGAATCCTCCTCCCTCCTCTCCCAGGCGGTTCCCCGCGGGAACCCTAACATCCTCGAAAAGCACCTCCCTGGTGCTGGCCGCGCGTTGACCCATCTTGATCTCCTTCTTTCCGAAAGAGATGCCCGGCAGATCGGACGGAACAACGAGTACGACGAGTCCCCTATGGCGCAGTGCGGGGTCGACGGTCGCCGTCACCGTGTAGAGCTTCGCCACGCCCCCGTTGGTGATGAAACGTTTAGTGCCATTGAGAATGTAGGAGCCCCCGTCGCGCTTGGCCCTCGTCCTCACGCTGGCGACGTCCGAACCAGCACCGGGTTCGGTCAAACAGAAAGCCGCCAGAGCCGGCTCAGCACAGAAGGGTGTCATGAATCGCTTCATTTGCTCTGGGGTAGCGGCGATATTGAGTGGTGTGAGCCCGAGAGTGCTGGCCACGAAGGAGCTATATATGCCGGCACATCCGGCCGCGATCTCCTCAGCGACCAAGCAGTCTTCGAAGTAGCCCAAGCCTGCGCCTCCGTACTGTTCAGGAACAGTGATGTTGATGAGGCCGATGGCGTGGGCCTTTTCTACGAGTTTGGAAGGGTACTCTTCGATGCGGTCGGCTTCCGCCGCGACGGGGACAATCTCGTTCTGGGTGAATTGCCGCGCCAGCTCTCGCAGGGCCTTTTGCTCGTCACTGAGAGAGGGATTGAACATATGCTCTGTGCTGACAGGGGCTTCTGAGGGATGCTGAGCAGATCGCTTCGAGGTCTTTAACACCTTTCCGGCGCTGATTGTATTCGAAGTCGGCGGGGTTGTCAAACAGACTCAGCTGAGGGAGCCGAGGAGAGAAATGAGTGTGGCTAGCCGCACTGAGAGTACCCGCACGAGGGACAGCGCAGGCAGCCTTCTGCGAACTCGACCATAGTGCCGCAGTCAGGACACTCGGGACACATGCCTAGGAGATTCCTGGCAACCATGTCCGCTGCCGATATCGTGATGGTCTCGGTGGCGCTGTCGTTGACGTACTTGTGCATCGCCTTACCAACGGCATCTGCACAAGAAAGGATGATGCTGCCCTCCTGCCAGGCCGGAGCTGGGCAGCGGATACCCTGCAGTTGCTTGATGATCACGTCAGCATCGATGCCAGAGCGGAGGGCCAAAGAGATCAGGCGTCCTATGGCCTCCGATTGGGAGGCCATACATCCTCCGCTCTTGCCCATGGTGGCGAAGACTTCAAAGAGGCCTTCCTGATCCTCATTGATCGTGACATAGATGCTTTGTCCACAGCCAACGGTGATCTTCTCTGTCATCCCGTGGGTCACGGTTGGGCGGGCGCGTGGACTTCGGGTGGCTCTCCTGCGTTGCGCCTCACCCATGCCCTTGGTCAAGACTTGGGAGACCCGACTGCCGTCACGGTAGATGGTCACCCCTTTGCAGCCGAGATCGTAGGCGAGTTGGTACGTTTTCTCCACGTCCTCCCTAGTGGCATCGTGAGGGAAGTTGATAGTCTTGGACACTGCGTTGTCGGTGTATTTCTGGAACGCGGCCTGAACCCGGACGTGCCACTCGGGCGCGATATCATGCGCAGTCACGAGTAGCCTTCGTGTCTCAGGCGCTACCTCGTCCAGGGTTTGCACACCGCCCGCCCCGGCCACCTTCTTTATGAACTCTTGGCTGTACAATCCTTGCCCACGGGCCAACTCCTCGAAGATGGGGTCCAGCTCCAGGAGTGAGTCGCCATCCAGGACGTGCCTTCTGTACACGATGCCGAATAGGGGTTCGATACCACTGGAGGTACCGGCAATGATACTGATGCTACCGGTTGGGGCGATGGTGGTCACAGTAGCGTTCCTCATCTTGGTGCCGCCAGGCACATCGTAGACGCTACCCGGGAAATTAGGAAAGGCATCCCGCTGCTCCGCCAGACCCGCTGAGGCCTGCCTGGCCCGCTCTTGGATGAAACGCATGACTTGTTCAGCAACAGACACCGCCTCTTCTGAGTCGTATGGTATGCCCAGGCTGATGAGCATATGCGCAAAGCCCATGACCCCCAAGCCAATCTTGCGATTGGCGAGGGTCATTTCCTTTATCTGGGGTAGAGGATACCTGTTGCAGTCTATGACGTTGTCCAGGAAGTGCACAGCGCAGTCGACGGTCTGTCCCAGGTGCTGATAGTCGATCTCGCCGTCTCCCACCATCCTGGACAGGTTGATGGAGCCCAGATTGCAGCTCTCGAAGGGTAGCAGAGGCTGTTCGCCACAGGGGTTGGTGCTCTCGATCTCGCCCACAAGAGGGGTCGGGTTGCTCTCATTAAGCCTGTCTAGGAAGATGATCCCGGGATCGCCGTTTCTCCACGCCATCTCCGATATCTTTTGGAAGACCGCCCGGGCTCGCAGGCGTCTGACCACCTCTCCAGAACGAGGATTGATGAGAGGAATAGTGGCATCCCGACGAAGAGCTTCCATGAACTGTCTGGTCAGGCCCACGGAGATGTTGAAGTTGTTGAGCCTCCATTCGTCTGCCTTGGCAGTGATGAAATCCATGATATCTGGGTGATCTACTCTGAGGATGGCCATGTTGGCTCCGCGTCTGGTTCCCCCCTGTTTGATGGCTTCAGTCGCGGCGTCGAAGACCTCCATGAATGAGATGGGGCCGGAAGCTATCCCGCCCGTCGACTTGACAACATCCCCCTTGGGCCGCAGGCGGGAGAAGGAAAAGCCAGTCCCCCCTCCGCTCTGGTGAATGAGAGCAGTGTTCTTGACAGTCTCGAAGATGCTCTCCATTGAATCGTCGATCGGGAGCACGAAGCAAGCAGAAAGCTGCCCGAGACTTCCGCCGGCATTCATGAGGGTGGGGGAGTTGGGCAGAAACTCGAGGCGAGACATGGCGCGATAGAACTTCTCGGCTATGAGCTCCACGTCGGCTGACGGATCGTAGATCGCGTCTACCTGAGCGACGTGTTCAGCCACACGCCGGAACAGCTGTTCCGAAGTCTCTGCGATTCTCCCTGTCTCATCCCTCCTCAGGTATCGCCTTTCCAAGACCGTCATGGCGTTGGGCGATAGCTTGAGGACGGTACCTCGCTGCGTCATCCCGTTTCTCCAGCGATTGGCAGGCTGGCTCAGTCTGGCCACCTGCGCTACAATTCCAGAGGAAGTTGGTCTTCCAGCTCAGCTTCCCGTTTCTTCCACTCCTTGAAGTCCTCGATTTCCTCGGCCAGTGTATCCACGTCCCGGAAGCGGCGGTACACTGAGGCGAACCGCACGTACGCAACGTCATCCAGTTCGCGCAGTCGAGTCATCACCATCTTGCCGATGCGCTCGCTCTCTACCTCCGCTCGCCCCAACTCGTAGAGCTCTCTCTCGATTTCCTTGACCAGCTGCTCTATGGTCTCGGTGGGAATAGGGCGCTTGGCGCAAGCACGGAGGATCCCCTTCAGGAGTTTGTCACTGTCGAAAGGCTCCCGGCGGCCGTCCCTCTTCACTACGAGGAGGCTGGTCTTTGCCACGCGCTCATAGGTCGTGAAGCGCTGCTGGCAACTTTTGCATTCTCTGCGTCGCCGAACGCCTTCACCGACCTCCCTCGTATCGATCACCTTGGTGTCCTTCCTGTCGCAGTATGGGCACTTCACGGCCTCTCCTCCTTCGACCAGATGGAGGCCCCAGTTCCAATAGCGTGCTCAGGCACTATATGTGGCGCACAGCGCGAACGATGCCACAACATGTTGGGGCAAAAGGCTTCATAAACTTAGCACAAAGGAGTCAGCATGGCAAGGCTGGAGAGGGCCTCAAACCTTAAAATTCGGTGGATGCGGATGTTTTGGGGTCAGAGAAAAGGGGGCGGGGGAAGGTGGCGCAGTAACCTTCCCCCTGGAAAGGATCCTTCTGGCAACAGAGTGCAGACTCTGCGTGCGCAGAAAGAGGGCCTTTCGGCCCCGAAAGGGAGGAGGACAAAGACGTTCGTCTTGCTCGCCGCTACCTCGGACGAGGTGCCTCTCGCCTCTGGAACCTATCGCCGGCGCAAGAAGGCCGGTATGTCCAAATTCTCGTTGTCGAAGGTCGGTATAGGGAACTCCCTTATCTTGGAGCTTTCTGTGACCGGCAGCCGCATCTTCGCACCGTCGAAGCCGGTGGCGATGACAGTGATCTGAACTCCAGCGTCCTCCATCTCAGGATCCATCACGGCACCGAAGATGAGGTTGACGTCAGGGTGGGCCATTTCCCTGATGACCCTCGCAGCCTCATTCACCTCGTGAAGAGTGAGGTCCGTCCCACCGGTCACGTTGAATAGCACTCCCGTCGCTCCGTCGATGGTCACATCCAGGAGGGGGCTGCTCACCGCGGCGTGGGCGGCGTCAACAGCCCGTGTCTCGCCGTTCGCGCGCCCGACTGCCATCAGGGCCGAACCGCCTTGGGCCATAATAGTGCGAACGTCGGCGAAATCCAGGTTGATCAGACCTGGCACTGTGATCAACTCGGAGATCCCTTGTATTCCCTGACGCAGCACATCGTCGGCCACTGAGAAGGCTTCCTGGATGGAGGCTTTCTTGTCCACCAACTCGAGCAGGCGGTCGTTGGGGATGACAATCAGAGTGTCAACCCGCTGTTTGAGTTCGGCGATGCCCTCTTCGGCTACTTCCATACGGCGCTTTCCCTCGAAGCTAAAGGGTCTGGTGACAACGCCGATGGTGAGGGCCTCCGCCTCTTTGGCCAGTCGAGCGATAAGAGGGGAAGCCCCGGTGCCTGTACCCCCACCGATACCGGCCGTGATGAAAACCATATCTGCGTCCGCTATGGCCTTCTTGAGTTCTTCTTCGCTCTCTTGCGCAGCCTTGGCTCCGATGTCCGGATCACCGCCTGCTCCCAGGCCTTTAGTCAGCTTGTCGCCAATGCGGATCTGGTAAGGCGCTTCGGAGAAGAAGAGGGCCTGAGCATCGGTGTTTACGGCGATGAACTCCACTCCTTGCAGATTCTCCTTAATCATGCGGTTGATGGCGTTGCCGCCCCCGCCTCCCACTCCGATGACTTTGATCTTAGCGAAGTTTCCCAACTCTGGTATGTAAGTCATTGTCTGTCACCTCCCTTTCTTTGTTCGCAACCGCTGGCGAATTCCCCCTGCGGTCACGCTCGACACTCTTCTATCCCGGAGTCAACATGCGAAACACGCTTTTGAAGTGCCTCAGCAAGCCGCGGCTCTGCCCCGCGCCATTGTGACTGGCGTCGGGTCCACATCTCAGAGCCCAGAGAAGGAGGCCGATGCTGCAGGCATGAGCGGGATCCCTCACGCTCTCCAGAAGCCCGTCCATGTCCTGTGGTGTTCCAATACGCACGGGCAAGTGCAGGGCCTGGCGAGCGAACTCTCTTATCCCGGCCAACTCTGCTGTCCCGCCACACAGCACTACTCCCGCTGGGAGGAGGCCGTCGTAGCCTGAACGCTTTATTTCGCGCAATACGAGTTCAAAGATTTCCTCTGAGCGAGCGCTGATTATCTCCGCCAATCGACGCCGGGACACCGAGCGATGTGAATTGTCCCCGAAGGATGTCGCATCGATTGACTCATCTGCCCCCACGGTTTCTGGCATGGTGTGGCCGTATTTCATTTTCAGAGTCTCGGCCACAGTGAATGGCGTGCGCAATCCTACCGCGATGTCGTGGGTCAGGTGATTGCCGCCGACGGGAAGAACGACCGTGTGCCACACGCTCCCATCAATGAAGATCGCAATGTCGGTGGTTCCTCCCCCGATGTCGACCACAGCCACGCCGAGTTCCTTTTCCGCGGTGGTCAACACCGCCTCCCCGGCAGCGATGGGCTGCAAGATGAGATCCATCACGCGCACACCAGCGCCTTGTATACAGTGGACCAGGTTTTGAATTGAAGCAGACGCTCCAGTGACTATGTGAGCCTCCACCTCAAGACGAAAACCTCGCAGTCCGAGGGGATTACGCACCCCATCTTGGCCATCGATGGTGTAGCCGCGAGGGATGGCATGGAGCAGCTGACGGTTGTGCGGAATGGCTATGGCGCGTGCCGCATCCACAGCGCGGTCTACGTCATCCTGCATGATGGTGCGCTCACCCCGAGAGATGGCGGCAATCCCTTTGCTGTTGAGGCCGGAGATATGAGCGCCCGATATGCCAGCATAGGCGCTGTCTATTTCGTAGCCGGAGATTTGCTCCGCCTTTTCGACAGACATGGCGATGGCTCGCGTTGCTTGCTCGACGTCGAGAACGACACCCTTGCGCAAGCCCCGTGAGGGGCAGACGCCTATGCCCACGATGCGGAGCCGAGCCTCTTGGTTAATCTCCCCCACCAATGTGCGCACTTTCGTGGTGCCTACGTCTATGGCAACTATGTTCTCTTCCATGTCGTCCTCCCCCCGCATCTTCATGCGGCCCGTAGCCTAAGGTTGCGCACTCGCCTCTTCGGCCAACCGGTAGTGAGGGCTGTCCGGGAACCGGAGGTCTATGAACTCTACGGCCGCGCCTTGGCTCTCCAGTCTCTCCACCAGGGCCCTCATGACGGCTAGCTTAGTCTCTGCGCCTTCTCCGCCACCGAGGTGTATCCGCCAGCCATGCTCGTTCTCGATGCTCAGTCCGTACTCCTGTGAATAGCCGAACTGTGTCAGCGTTGGGACCAGGGCTTGGTACGCCTCCGCCGCCGCTATGATGTCCAGCTCCACGCGCTCACCCAGATTACGAGGGGTGGAGTCAAGATCCCTTATCACAATTGACGGTTCCGTACCACCGGGAAGGGACACGATGGTGCCTTCATCATCCACGCCGTGGCGCTCCTGTCCAGTGTCCCAGACAACTCGTGCTTCACGTTCTCGGACTCTGATCATCATCTGGTTGGGAAGGCTGAGCTGCACCTCTGCTTCCCGTACGTCCGGCAGTGCAGAGACGGCTTCTTGAACCACGAGTGGGTTGATGAAAAAGATACTGAATCCCTCTATGTTAGTGTGCCCAAAGACCTCGTCCGACGACACCAAGCTGCTGCCCAAGACGGTAGCTTCGTAGACGTAGAAGGCGTCGGACACGAAGAAGTAGGCCAGGACGGAAAGCAGGACCAAGGCCAAGAGTAGGCTGGCAAGCCTCGGCCCTATCGTCACTCTCGATCGGCTGGCAGGCCGCACGGGCAGCTTCTCTCGCGCCACCGCCAGTTCGTAGTTCCGTCCGAGGCGGATTTGGGAGCGACGCCGTCTCCTTTGGGTTTTCCTTGCCTGGAGCAACGAGGCCACGCTAGTGTCTACCCCCGTGTTCTCTATGCGCATGCCCATTCGCCCACCAGTTCTATTTCCAATTCCAGCTCCAGATCGTAGAGTTGGTGCACCTCTTCCTTGACCACATTGATCAGTTGCAGCACATCGGTGGCTTTGGCGGATCTCAAGTTTACGATATAGTTGGCATGTTTGGATGAAACTTGAGCGTCCCCGATCCTTGTGCTCTTCAACCCTGCCTGTTCTATTAGCTGGGCCGCCGAGAGCCCAGGTGGGTTCCTGAACACGGAGCCGGCACTTGGCTCGTGAGGCTGGGTGGCGCGCCGTAGGGCATCGTAGCGAGCCACGCGGTCGCCAAGAAGGTCCGGTGATTCTGCTGAGAGAAGCAGATCCGCAGATAGAATCACTTCGCCCCGAGACTCCTGTTCCCTGAACCGGCTCGTGCGGTAGCTGAGTCTGAGTTCCTCACTCGCTAGCTCTTGCAGCTCGCCGTGGTGGTCCAAGATCGTTACTCTACATACCGCGTCGGCAATTGCGCCGTCATAGGCTCCCGCATTGTTAACAACAGCGCCCCCTATGGTGCCCGGGATGCCTACGGCCCACTCGAGGCCCTGTGATCCCCTCTTGGCGCTGGTGCGTGCCAGAAGTGCTAACGGTGCACCAGCCTCGGAGTGCAGGGTCTGGGATTTCGAGTCCAGCGTGAAGTCCTGGCATCGATTCTCGATGACTACGCCTCTGAAGCCCTGATCCGCTACGAGAAGGTTGGTGCCCCTGCCGATGACGAGATGGGGTCGATTCAGCTCCCGTGCAAGCTTCACCCACCCACATAGTTGCTCCTGGTTCTTGACTACGGTGAAGTAATCCGCTGGTCCGCCAATTCGGTAGGAGGTGTGCTTGCGGAGCGGCTCATTGCGCAGCAGAACGTCCGCTAGCTGTCTCCCCCGAGCCAGAATCTGGAGCTCATTCTTGGCCATCAGTTCGCTTTCTCCCTGCGCTGAAGGCCGGCCAGCACATCCTCACCGACGCGCCATACGTCGCCAGCGCCCATGGTGATTAGCACGTCACCGCGCTCCAATTCGCCAGTCACCCAGGCACTGACTTCCGACAGGCCCGCAATGTGGATCGCCTGTGGATGGGTCATCGTTCTTACCAGATCTTTCGCACTGATGCTGGGGTCCTTCTGTTCTCGAGCGCCATAGATCGCCGTCACCACTACTTTGTCGGCATCTCCGAACGCGGTTGCGAAATCGGCCATCAGGGCCTTGGTTCGGCTGTAGGTGTGCGGCTGGAATACGACCCATATCCTGCGGCCGTCGTATCGTTGGCGAGCGCCGGCCAGCGTGGCCCTAATCTCACTGGGATGATGAGCGTAGTCGTCCACGACCGTCACTCCGTCAGCCTCACCCTTAATCTGGAAGCGACGCTCCACTCCTTGGAAGTGCCTCAGTGTCTCTCGGGTGCGGAGCGGGTCCAGTCCCAGATAATCGGCCATGCCTATGGCTGCCAAGGCGTTGGACACGTTGTGCACGCCGGGGATGCTGAGCTGAAAACTGCCTTTCTCCTCACCGTTCACTATCGTGTGGAAGTCACTTCCACCGAGGGCATTGGCTTGCACGCGGGCGGCCTTCCAGTCGACGTCCTGACCAAATCCATAGGTACTCACCTGCACCCCTTCCAGCCGGTCGACGAGTCCTCTCACCAGAAGATCGTCACCGTTGGCCATGAGATAGCCGCCTGACGGCAGCCTTGACAGAAAACCCTGAAAGGCCTCCAACAAATCATCAACATCCGCGAAGCAGTCGGGGTGGTCCATCTCAATACTCGTCACCACAGCCGCCTGAGGGCTGAGGTCTAGGAATGTGCGATCATACTCATCGGCCTCGAGCACTAGGTGCTGGGGATCGCCTCTCTTGGCATTGGTGCCCAATTCGGGCACGATGCCGCCGACGATGACCGTTGGATCTAGGCTAGCGTCCTCGAGAACAAGAGCTATCATGGCGCTCGTCGTGGTCTTGCCGTGGGTTCCCGCCACGGCGATGCCATATCTGTCCTTCATCAGCCAGGCTAGCATCTGTCCCCTTTTTACCACTGGTATACGCCTCTTCCTGGCCTCTGCAACCTCGGGGTTGTCTGCAGGTATGGCGGAGGAGACCACTACGAGGGACGCGTGTCCGAGGTTCCCCGCTGCATGCCCCGCGTGTATAGTGGCGCCCGCTTCGACCAAATCCTGTGTGATGCGGGAGAGTTGCAGATCCGATCCGGAGACGCTGTACCCGCTCTGCAGCAATATCCGGGCGATCGCGCTGAGGCCGATGCCGCCGATGCCCACAAGATGCACGCGCTCGTCGGGTTTCAAGGTCCAATCTCGGTTTTCACTTCCGTGCGCCGCACGCGGGGTCATTATCTCAGAACCCTCATCACGACCATGAATGGTACCAGGAAGAGCAAGTACGGCTCCAGCAGAGGGACTGGTATCAGGGGCACCAAATAGGACTGAGCGAAGTCCGTCAGCGGCGGTTGAAAAAGCCCCGCCGCCTGGATTGGGTAGTCGAAAACGTGCAGGTAGTACCAAATCGTGCCCGCTACCAAGTACCCGTTGAGCAGCCCGCTGATAAGATTGAGCGTGATACCCAGTGGACCCTTGGGGGACTTGCCAGAGAACGCAAGAGTGTCCCCATGATACGATATGACGACGACTACTACGAAAACCAGTATGTAGAACAGTGATTGAATCAAATCGCTGCGATACCCTCCAATGATGATGCTGCCCCCCGCGTACCTTGACAGGTATGCATCTACCGCTCCCAGTATGGACTCTCCTCCTCGCGTCAGCAGCAGCAAGGCAGCCAGGATCGTGGTCGTTACTCCCAACTCCTTGGGGTACCCGCGCACGACACCTACCACGGCAAAAACGCCTATGAGCACGGCCCAGAGGACCTCTAGCGGGCCCATCTGTGACTTCCTCCAGTAAAGCCGGATTTTCTATTCCTGCACACCTTCTACTCCCTTGGTTCCGGCGGCCGTATGAGGCGCACCGCCAAGATCACAAACGCTATGAGAAACGCTACCAGAACTACCCCGGCACCCACGGGAGGCACGCTGAGCGATCCAGGTAGACTCTGCCCGGCTCCTTGTAACTCTCCCTCCGCGGCTGACGCCGCGACTGGAAGCGGAATCTGCTGCCGATACGGCAGCATGGGCAGTAGCAGGTAGCTCAGCGTGAAGCCGTTGGCAATACCGATCACTGCTCCCATGAGCCTCTGAAGTATCGAAGCTGGCTTTCTCCCGAAACGCACCACGAACACGAAGGCAACCACTACTGTCAAGACGAAGACCGTCAGGAAGAGTGGGCGCGCTTGATCCGGACTACTCGGATCCACAAGAACCGCAGTTGTAACCTCGGCCGCTTGCGCGCAAGCGGCTGAGCCAGCCTCCCCAGAACATGAGGTGAAGAACTGGAAACCCTTGTATGCGACGTTGACTAGCCCCACCAAAGCGTTCCCCTTGGCACTCAGTAGGGCCCAAATGGATACTATGGGCACGAACGCCATCAGCTGTCCCCGCCACCCGCGTTTCAGTCCAAGGGCGGTGGATGCGGTCAGCGCCGCCACGACGACGATCAGGAATTGGAGAAGAGCGGGCTCTAAATGCATGTCTACTCGGTTCTCTCTCGCTCAGTTCAGCCGCGCTATGTCCCTCAGTAGCCCAGCGATGCGTCGGGGAGCGTCGGGCCGTGCCAGGCGACGGGCGCCTTCGCCGAGCCTGTCCAACGTCTGCTGATTCTCGAACAGGTCGAAGACGGTTCTCAACAGGACCCCCTCTTTCAAGTCAACATCATCTATCCTGATGGCAGCCCCATTTTCAACCATGTAGTCTGCGTTCAACTCCTGATGCCTTCCAGCATGAGGATACGGAATCAGAATGCTGGGCAGTCCTACGGCTGGGAACTCGGCGGTCGTAGCGGCGCCAGCGCGAGCGACTGCCAGATCTGCAGCTGCAAGGGCGACAATCATTTCATCATATAGATAGTCGTACACAGAGTATCTCCCTGCCAGCGACCGAGGTAGCTCATCCCTCCGTGCCTCAAGCCACGGCGCATCGTTTTCTCCGCTGATGTGCACTACCTGGCAGATTTGAAGCAGTTGTTGCAGAGCATCGCTCACGGCGAGGTTGATG
>CAZBJW010000025.1:20195-28066 GCA_964492135.1 uncultured Anaerolineales bacterium | reverse complement strand
CAGGGTTGACCCCCGGCATGTGGCCCACCACTGTCACCAGATCCTTCTGTCCCTCCACCTGAAGTCTGGCCACGGTGAAGCCGTCTTCCTCGTTGAGGTACACTATCCTCTCCAGGATCCCTTGTACAGTTGATTGGTCTCTAGCTTCTGCCATAGCTTGCACCTAGACGGTCTTCCTTAGGAGTTCACACCTCACACCTGGTGGTGGAGCTAGTGGGAAAGCGAGTCCAATGTCCTTCTCCCTGGAAGCTCTTGGCCATTCGCGCCGGAAACAATCGATCACTCCTAAGACAGGTGCCACCTCTGCTCCTCTTCCTCCCGTTCCACATCGTCATCAACCCAGACCATCCAAGGTTTTCGCCCCGGAACCCTTCGCGCCCTGCCAGCACGATAACGAGGACAATCCCTTGGCCCATAGCAATGGGTCTCAAAGCGCCACCTCTTCTTGCTGGGGTTCCAATGATCGAGGATGATCTCGGTGGCCATCACCAATCCAAAGGGACACTTTTGGCAAGAGGCCTTATAGGTCCTGGGGTCAAGGCGGAGATGTCCCCGCTTTCGATACCCTGGGAGGGGCGGCGCGATCCCTCCCTCCGGATGGGCTTCGGTCTCCTGCTCTGCTGGGCCGCGAGAGAGGAGTCGCAAACCGCTGACCTTGTAGTGGGTAGCCCACTCTTGCTTCGGATCTGGGACTGGAACCGCCCTGCCTTCGACGCGATCTCCGACCCGAAAGAGGTGCTTTTGGTAGGTCTTGGGCCCGATGCCAACCCGCAACTCTGAACAGGGCAAATCCTCGACACTACCATCCAAGACCAAGGTGTATCCCAGATAGGCGTGGGTCACCTCATCGAAGGAGCGGATCAGTCGGATGCGAGCCTTCACCGCCAGGACTCTCCCCTCAAAGTGGACCTTCTCACTGCTACGCGTCCCCATCACAGCTCCCTCTCTCCCAGCGCAGCCCTCTTGCCTGAAGGCTCCATCTGATCCATGATCCGAGAATAGCACCCTACGCGGTGCTTGGCCGCTTCTGCCATGCACCGAAAGGTCGGAGGCCTCAGCCTCTCTCCAACCGCCGCACCATGGACACCTCACAGGCACGGGTGCTGTTCAGAAAGGAATCTCCTCCTCTGGAACTTCGTCTTCTTCACGAGCTAAGAACCCGCGGTACAGCTCCGTCCTGAACATCCTGCTGTAGCGGGTCCACTCACTCTCGGTCACCGGCTCCGTCTCCACATGGTCCATGAATCCACGCAAATCGCCGTCTAACCAATCCGCGTGATGCAGGGCCAAGGCTTCCAGAGTCTTGGGAGTTACCGGTGAACCTCTTTCCTGCGCACCATGGTGAGCCAGAATGGCGTGTAACAGAGCCACTCTTAGACCTGACGGGAAGCCTTTCACTCTCGCCACAGCCTCGCTGACGATGAGCGCTCCCTGAACCACATGGCCTACTAATCTTCCCTCGTCAGTGAGATTGAACCCAGGGGTTGATTCGTAGGCAGACGCCTTCCCTACGTCGTGGAGCAGAGCTGCTGTCAAGAGGAGATCGCGATTCAGCTCGGGATGCCGACCGCAGAGGTATCGGCAGAGATTGATCACCGCCAATGAGTGCTCCAGTAGGCCAGCTATGCATGCATGGTGATACATTTTGGCCGCAGGCGCTTTGAAGAAGATGTCCCGGAAGGATTGCTCGGACAAGAGAATATCCAGAAGGGCCAAGAGATGAGGATCCTTGATTTCTCCCACTAGGTGGTGGAGCTCTTCGACCATGTCAGCCAGGGGCCGCTTCGCATGGGGCAGGAACTCCTGCAGATCTTCCAACGCCATGGGAGTGATCCTGTCGATGTGTATCTGCAATTCGCCTGATTCTGGCGGATAGCTGGTCACAGTTCCATCTACCTGAACGCCAGTGCCTACTTCCAGCAGCGGGTGTAGCTGGGTTGGCACATCCCAATACCGTGCTTCCACACGCCCGGTCCTGTCACCCAGCACAGCCTTGAGATAGAGGGAGCCTTCCCTCGTCTGAGCAAGCTGTTTCTCCAACAGAACGAAGACCTCGCCCCGCAACCTGCTGCCGTCGCGGAGATCCCTCACGAAGAGACTCTTTGCCATGGTAGATTCGTAGCACCTCCTGATGGGCTGAACCACGACTTCTACCGGTAGGAGTGACAACCTCATCATAGCCTATCCTCACAAAGGATTCAAGGGCTCGAGAGGTGGCCTCACCAGTCAAGTGCAGGTGTCAACTGCAATCGAATTCCAGTACTCGCAAAGGCGTGAAGAGAGGCGGCACCTCCTACTTCATAGATGTTGTCCAGAGAAGGCAGCCCAGACCTGCTCTTGTGTCACTGCCGAGGTCTGCTTCCTACCCACGAGCACCTCTGCGTTGAGGCTGGCCGCGACACCAACCGTCCTTTGTCTTGTGCGAGTACCAGACTTGGCCGTTCTTCTCTCGACGCTTCATCCTCACCCCCCCTGTGGATGGGGGCACCAAGAGAGGTCTACGGGCTTCTCCCCCTGGCCCTAGTAACGCCAGGACGGGCGGAGGGCTTGTGGGACGCCTTCTGGGAGTTGTGTTGAATAGAGGTTGTCAGTTGCCCCGCTAACTCGCTGTAGGGGCTCTTCTGTGCGTCCCTCCGGTCCTCTTTCTCATTTCTGCCCATGCCTCGCCAGTGGGGATGTTGTCCCTCGGGATCCCTATGGGAAAGGCGATATTGCTTACCTGGCTATCGCCGTTGGTGGCCTCGATAGCCTCGCGGTCCGTCAAGGATCCCTGTGGGAAATGTAGATTCTCTGGCGTCGTAAGTGCCAAGGTCTGGGAAGTCGAAGCCCTGGTATGGAGAGAGGAGAGCTTCATCAAGCCCGGAGGCCATCTAGGCAGCCGTCCAAGCCCGCTACCAGGCCCTCAATGCAGACCAGCTTCACAGTGAACTTGAAGCATCTGAGACGGAGATAGATCGTCTTCCGTCAAGGATCCCTGCGGGAAAAGAAGCAAGAGGGCGACCTTGATATACCTTCATCGGGTTGGGGAGTACGCTGAGGAACTGCTACCGGCGGAGACTTGGAGATCGAAAGAACCCCAGAGGAAGACCACAAGTAGGCATCACGAACTCAAACGTCAACTACTCGTAATCTCTTCCCGTAGGGATCCTGTAAGGACAAGCGGCTGAGCGAATGCAGAGCCTTGAGACCTACTGCGAGCGGCCAAGCCGAAACCTCGAGAGCCTGGCTTTTGACTAGAAGCGCCTTGTGTTGGAGGCCCTGGAAATTCAGGCTTTTTCCCCTGATTCCCCGCTACCTGGAGTCTTACAAGCAATCTACATGACCACTGAGGGAACGGCACAAGAACAGGAGAAGTGCTGAGATTGATAAGGCAAATGGATATCCATAGCCATGATCGATATAGAGGACCAATAGAGAATCATCACCGGCTTTACCGTGTACTGGACTTCGAAAACCTGATGCTGGGTTCTTTGGCTAGTGGAGGATGAAGAGGCTCACCAGGCGAGGGGACGGCTATGGGCGGAGGAAAGGAGGGGTATGGTGGGTGTGAGTGCTAATTAGATACTATGAGTCTTAGCCCTGCTGGGCCTTGTCATTGCCGATTTCGTGCAAACTGAGCATCGCCTCTTGCCCCCTTCCGATGCATCATATGAAATTTACGCCGTAAAACCTCTCCACAGCCTTGGTCGCTAAGATTCAGGGAAAAACCACCCACCGTTGCCTTTGAGCTGGCGGCAACGCTGGCGTGAGGGTGGCATTAGCCAGCATATGAACGGGGAAGAGGTTGTTGAGCAATGCCCCCGAGGAGATAGTCCGCAAGGACTGCTTGATATGAGACACCGATTGGCCTTGGAGGAGATCGAACTGGTTCCTTAGGGGACAGTTCGCTCAGTTCATCCGATTATGGGACTGGTGAATCATAGGTGGAAGCCCTCTTCGCGGGAGTGCCAGAGTCACGGTGAGCCGCTTTATGGAGAAGGTGAAACCTTGATTCTTGTATGCTGTCACTTGGAGGTATTGCCCGAGATTCTCCCTCCCTTGGCAAACTCCTCGATCTCGTGTCCTGTTGGCCCGACCAGATCCTACACATGCTAGATGACCGCTTGGCTCCCGCCAACGCAGAGCCCAATCATCTCTGGCTGTCCTCGCATTCTCACGCCAGGGTGGAGCTCGCCCATGCAGCAATATGAGACCATGGAGTCTGGCGAGTGACCAGCGCGGTGGACCACTACTCCCGCTATGTATTCACCTGCTACTTAACTCCAACACATCGCTCGAGATGTCATTGAGACACTCGAGAAGGCTATAGAAGACACAAAGGAGTTCTACGTGATAGAGGAATGTGAGGTGATCACTCTCCACCGGTGCGCAGTGTACTTGCAGGGTACTGACTTTCACCATGCGACAGCCACGAAGCGTCACCCGAAACCGTGGACATGGTGAAGTGTTTTCGTTAGAGCCGACAATATGAAAGCATACCACCTGATGACCATGAAGAGCCGCGGGGGGCCGACATGGGAATCTCCAGCCAGCGGGAGCACTACAACCAGAGGCGTCCCGATCAAGGTCTTGACTACATAGTGCCTGGTGAGATATACTGAGAGCAGGCTTTGCGAGAAGTGGACAAAGCCGAGACGTAATACAGTCTTGCCCCTGAAACTGTCTTTCTTGGGTGGAGTAGGACACTTGAATCCTCCGGTCGAGAGGACAAGTTGTCTATTTTCCTGAGCATCGAAGTGTTCCGTTGGAGGAGAGCATGTCACATGCGAAAGACGACAGACTGAGGAACGCAGAGCTGGCAGTCATGCAAATCGAGGAGGAGATTGCTGACTTGCTGCAGCGATTCAGCACTGCGCCGCCGGACATGGTAGCACCAGATCTGAACTTGTTGCGGCGCTTCACCAAATTTCACCTCGACAGAATAAGGGAGAGTCTGGTTGCGCTCAATCACTCTCTCCACAAGGCGCGTAAGGGCGAGCTCGACCAAGACGCCTTACTGGCCTTGGCCCAATGGACATAGCAGAAAACCAGACCTGGCGGCGAAAATCTACGCCGGTGTCTATTCCTCACGTCGTAGCTATGTTCAGTCGGCTTGTAGACTTCGACAGCCTCTTGTTGGGTGTCGGTCTCCAGCGCAACTGAGCAAAGGCGTTGATCTCAACGCCATGCTCTACCCATTGAGATTCGAAAAGATTAGCCTTGCAACTCTGGAAGTAGATTCCACGTTGGGCAGAAGTGGCTCCCGCATGTCGGACGGTTCACTCTCGTTTGGGAGCCCACCCTTTCGCTCAGCATTCCAAAAAAACCTAAGAATTTGCCTCCCCATAACCAACGGCTACACTCCATGCGGACCGTTTGTGGAAAGTCCACGAAGTTAGGGTCTCTGTGTGGTTTCTTTCTCTCACCATCTGGAAGGGCGATCTCTTGAGATTCAGGTTAACTCGTTCCAGATCGAAGCATAGCATATAGGTGTACGCGTTGTTCAGCAGGGTTGCGAGGGTAGGCAGATTTTCCGGATCGTAGAACCCCTCTTCCATGCGTCCATGAAAGTTCTCCACGGAGCCGTTGAAGCAAATTGAAGCAAGGCACAGCTGGAGGACGAGGTGCGTGACTGGCTCCAAAGGTCCGCTCGATCAGCTGGGTGAACACGCTATCCTCCGTGGCAAGAATGGAGCCAGTGAACTCTGAGCCACTGTCGGTTTGGACGGTGATCTGGGAGAGGTCCAAGCGGTAAGACATGAGGTGAGCGAGGAACAAGGCAACTAAGCGTGAGGCATTGAGGACGGAGTTATCGTAGGCATGGCCGATGAAGGTGGTGATCGTCACCTCATCCTCCAACGGCAGCTGGATCTTAGATTCTGGTCCTGGGCCGCTTGCTGTGCTTGGTAGTGAGCCGTTCGGTCAGCTACTCCTCCTGAGAAGAGATTTTGGTCGGCATGTGATGAGGTTTCTGGCAGAGCTCCTTCAGGCCTTTCCAGCTTTGTTTCTTGTAGCGGTGAACCCATCTATTGACGGTGGGGCGAGATCTCCTGAAGACGCGGGCAGTCAAGGAGGTGCTGCAATTGTTGGGGATATAGAATTCAACGATTGCTCGACGGATGGCTAGAGGCTTCTTAGAATCCCTGAGCCGATCATAATATGATTCCTGAGGGGCCATCACCTTTCCCCTGTGGCCAATTAAGATGGTAGTTGGCGAGCAAGTGTATCACATCTTGAACCCAGAAGATGAGATTCTTCCTCACGCGGTACCGAGGTTCGTCGAATTTTCTGAGGATGTTTGACAACTAGCTGGGAGATCATGGTATAATCACTGCAAACCAAGACGATTACCCGACCCTTCCACTAGTGAAGGCCGCGCACTCCCGAGGGATTAGTAGGAAATGTCCACAGTGAACACTCGAGAAGATGTAAGGGACTTCTATTTCCAATGGCACATAACAGACAGATGCAACTATCGGTGTGGCCACTGCTACCAAGTATCATATTCTCGCCACGGCGAGATGTCTCTAGAAGAACTGAAGGGTGTGGTCAATAAGATTGTCCTCGCTCTGAGAAAGTGGGGCAGGGTTGGGAGGATAGCGCTAACTGGTGGCGAGCCTCTGACTAGACGTGAGCTTTTCCCTCTTATTGCGTATTTACAAGCTTTCAAAGAAATTGCTCACATAGATATACTCTCCAATGGAAGTCTCGTTGACAATACGGTGGCCAACCAAATACACTCCTTTTCAAAGCTGCGCCGTGTACAGATTTCACTGGAGGGAGCATTTCCGGAAACCAATGATGCCATAAGGGGTAGAGGATCGTTTGAAGGAGCAGTCCGGGCTATTCGACTGCTAAAGAGCCATGACATCACCGTGGCCTTGATGTTCACCGTGCATAAGGGGAATGTAGAAGAAGTACCCTCCGTGTTCGATTTGGCTATTGCAGAGGGCATTGATTTCCTAACAGTAGAAAGGTTGGTGCCAACCGGGTCAGCCAAGACGATGAAACACCTGCTCCTCTCGCCCCATGAGCTACGATCTGTTTACCAATACATTGTTGATCGGGCTGATGAAGAGCATACAAGGGGTACTCCACTCACGGTCCTTAAGTATCGAACTCTCTTTGCCTGCCTAGATCCCTCGAGACTGGTTGATCCTGACATTCCTGTTCCCAGGCAACTGGGGGCATCTTGCTCGATTGGAATGGACGCCCTCACTATACTACCCGATGGGACGGTTCTCCCGTGTAGACGGCTCCCCCTTCCCATAGGCAACTTGGAGTTCGACTCTATTTTCAAGATATGGTACACTTCAGATGTCCTGTGGACAATCAGGGACAAGCGCAACCTAAAGGGAAAATGCCATTCCTGCAAGTTTGTGGCAATCTGTGGAGGGTGCCGGGCGATCGCTTTCGCATGTACTGGTGATTTTCTGGAGGAGGATCCACAATGCTGGATGAAGACGACTCCATTGTCTACGAAGTAATGAACCGCTTCGTGCTGTACAACTTTGACCTCGGAGATGGCAGATATTGGCTATTCGACATCGAAGAAGGAAGTATCTTCAATCTGAATGAATCTTCATACTTCATTCTCTCCTGTTTCGACGGCGAAAACTCGCTTCATCAAGTCTACCAAAGCTTTAGGAATAGGTATCCGAATCAACACGAACAAACGCTCCTCCACGACTTTGCAGGGTTCTGTAACGCCCTCATAGCCAAAGGGGTCTTGGTCGAGAGCCACAGAGGGGGTGAAGGGTCATGAGCCAGCGAGAAGGGACAGCAATCGGCCAGCGAGAAGGGACAGCCATCAGCCAGCGAGAAGGGACAGCCATCGGCCAGCGAGAAGGGACAGCCATCGGCCAGCCAGAACCCACAACTGTGAGCTACTC
>CAZBJW010000025.1:0-20095 GCA_964492135.1 uncultured Anaerolineales bacterium | reverse complement strand
GGCCAGCGAGAAGGGACAGCCATCAGCCAGCGAGAAGGGACAGCCATCGGCCAGCCAGAACCCACAACTGTGAGCTACTCCAAGCCATTGTTCGAAGAGCAGGCTGGGCTGAAGTTCATTAAGGATGTATGGGAAGAGTTCAACAGAGAACGATGGTGCAGCCACTGCTCTTCGTGCCATGCCTGCCGAGGGTAGCCACAGACAACGCGGTGTGGCTACCACAGACAACTGATGACTAGATCCTCCCTTGTTGTTTCCACATGAGTCGCGTCCCGGATGAGGGAGGCCCTCCGGATCTCAGCTTATCTAAGCGGCTATTAGAAAAGCAGACTGATCTGAAGTCTATCGAGGGAATATGGGAACAGTTCAAGAGGGATGGCGAGGAGGCATCTCTCTACGCGGCACAATCCGAGCAATACCTACAGTACGTAGCCCCGTCTTTGCCCGTCAACCTAGGCTTTGAGCTTCATCTATGAATTCCGGCTTCCGAGATACCTAGCATTGCCCCGCTCCATACCTTTCTAGACAATTGGAGAAACGGTTGGAATGCTGGAGAGCGATAAGACTTCTCACCGCCAAGTCGCAATCTTTCGTGGTATCCTCGCTTTAGCGCGACTGGTTCTGGATCTGCTGCAGAAGGGGATCGAATTGGAAAGACCTTGCAGGGCAGCCTACTTCTTGATCAAGAGCGGAGTGGGTACTAATCACACCACTTTCCGTCACTTGGCCGAGAGATCCATAGAGCAGCAGAAAGAAGACGGTGGCTGGCTGGACGTGACGAGTACTATGTGGTGTACAGCATTTCTTCAACTAGTAAATCCATCTTCGGCCTCAGTTGACAAGGCTCTCCTTTGGCTGGAACGGCAACGGCATAAAGATGGTAGTTGGGGAACGTCTCTTCGTGATATCGGGAGAATCCCCATAACAGGCTCTGTTCTGTCCTTCATTCCACAACTGGTTTCAGAGTGCAGTTTGGAGTGGTTAGAGAAGCAGTGGATGCGGGAGTGCGAGCTGAATCCGAAACTGACCTATAAGGCGGCTCTTTCGCTTATGGCTTTTGGAAGGAACGATTATCATCCCTCGGACGAACTGCTAATCCCCGGCACGCTTGAATGGCTAGCCAAGCAGCAAAACGAGGATCGTGGATGGGGACCTTGGAAGAATCACCCGGTGGGAAGCACCCCATCTTGTACAGGAATGGCACTGCTTGGCCTTCTTCAATATCCTGACATGGTGGATTCGGCTGTCCTACGAAGTGGGGCGGATGGGTTGGTCAAGGGGCAGCTAGAAGGAGGATTGTGGCCTGATCACTACATTGATGAAGGGAGTGCATGGGCCTTGTGGGCACTCAGTGAGACGCTGGCGTTTCTCGCATGTGACCCCCGAGCAACAGAATGACAGCTGTGAGCCAAGAACCTTGCAGGATACAGAGGGAATCATACACGGCTGGAGGCGCTGGGCGTATGGCAAAGAACCCAGTGAGGAATCACTAGCTGAGAAGTATTCCGGGCGGATCGTGACAATGGCTCCGGACATCACCGCCGAACTTGAAGTCATTCAATCGCTTCACCCTCTCGACCACAACCTAACGGAAGATGATAGGAAGCGCCCAAACTGCGAGGCACCGACCACTTGTCTTGATGGTTCATGACAGCTCTAGCGCGGTCCCGCAGGGCTCCTGTACTCTGACGAACTTCCGCCCGCAAGCGTGAGAGATATACAATGTCAAGCATCTCCCCCCAGGGATCCTGATGAGGAATTGGCGGTACTACAAACGGTGGCCTACGGAAGATTTGGTGGTCTTTCAGAATAAGGTACTTGATTGGCCGTATATGCGCAACCCGCAGACGAAAACATCGACTTCACACCCGAGAGGATTTAGCTTAGAGAGGACCTTCAAAGGGGACAACTGCAAGCGAAGATGAGTGGCATCTGCGGAATCTTTGGTTATCCCAGTGTGAAAATGATCAAGCGCATGATGGCGGCAATGAGGCATCGCGGCCCTGACAGCGTCGGCTTCTTTCACGACCACGAGGTTGCGTTGAGTGCGTGTCGGTTGAGCCTACTTGATTTGGAGGGAGATGATCAGCCCATTATCAACGAGGGCCGCAACCTGTGCATAGTCTGTGACGGGGAGATATATAACCGTTCGGACTTGAGAAAGCAATTGAAAGACAAAGGGCACCGCTTTGCTAGCAGCTCAGATGCCGAGGTAGTATTGCATCTGTTTGAAGAGGAGGGAGAGAATTGCGTGAAGTCTTTGAAGGGGATGTTCGCATTCGCTATATGGAACGCGAAGGAGTTGTTGATCGCAAGAGATAGGTTGGGGATGAAGCCCCTATTCTACTTCCTTAACGAGGAATCTTTTGTGTTCGCTTCAGAGATCAAGGCACTCTTTCAGTGCGATATGGTTGCACGGAGCATGGATCCCCAAGTATTATCTGAACAAGCTGTGTTCGGTTTCCCACTAGGACTTGATTCGACGCTTTTCGAAGGCGTCAGACAACTACCTCCTGGCACCACGATGATAGTGTTCAAACAACCACCCACGCAGAAGATAGGATTGCGTCTCAAACAATACTACATCTTGGACATTCCAACTAGCACCAGTAACCATATCGACGAACTTGTCGACGCACTGCAATTGGCGCTCGAGGAAAGCGTGCAGTTGCACTTAGAGGGCAATGATCCAGTAGGAGTCATGTTGTCTGGTGGTGTGGACTCAAGCTTGTTGGCTTTGATCTCTGCAAAACATGCATGTTCTCCCCTCAAGACCTTCACGGTGTCCGACTCCTCGGGCCAACAGGACCTGAAATTCTCGGGGGCAGTGGCCGCTCAAATAGGAGCAGAACACCATGAATTCGTAGTCAAGTTGGACGACTTGGTTGCAGCGCTGCCTCGATTGGTGTTAGCTTTGGAGGGTTTCATTCAAGGAGACGTATTCGCCCGCGCCGGAGATGAGGCGTTCTTCCTACTATCTCAGAATGTGTCCAAATTCGTGAAAGTAGCTCTGTGCGGAGAAGGAGCTGACGAGTTGTTTGGAGGTTACTGGATGCACCGCTCTTTCCCTGGATACCGAGATCAGCTGCGAGAGAAGATGGAAAGACTGGGCCTCTCCGAAACGTGCTCTTCCGAACTGTGGGACAGATTTCAGGCTCTAGCCTCCTCTGGCGAGCAAGCACAAGCGCCTCTCGAGGAAGCTCTTAGGTTTTTCGCCCGGAGCCCGCTCACGAACTATCACCTATGGGCCACTGATCGCTGCTCTATGTGGCATGGCCTTGAAGTGAGACTTCCCTATCTCTATGATGACGTAGTCGAGCTGGCAGCCATGATGCCATCCAGGCTGAAGATGCGCCAAGGAGTATCCAAATACATTCTGAAGACAATAGCCTCTCGTTACTTGGATGGTCCTCTGTCGGATGTTGTCCATAGGAAAAAATGCGGGTTGCCATCTGCCTTCACAAATATTTCTCGAAGACTTGGCTTACTCTGTGATCAACTCATCTCGGACGAGGAGTTCAGCCAACATCCATTTCAGCGATACTTCTTGAGCAAAGTCGATATGCTGATGTTTGATCTCCTGTGCTTCCTGTTTGTTGAGAACAAAGGCGAGCTTCCAGAAGGCTTTGCGATGTCTGACCTTTACAGTGCGCCGCTTCGCCGAGCTTGAGGCAGGGGTCAGGAATGAGGAGGGAGGGCCCGTCCGTAGCAGCCAGGAGGTTAACTGCAGACTGCAAACTAGAGGTAGTGTTGGATGGTTGAGAAATGGAATGGACACTCCGGGGCCTTGCGACCGGTAGGGAGACAACACACAAGACCTTCAAAAACTTGGGTAGGCTTCTCTTCAGTGGGGGCAGGATAGGCTACCTAGGGGCCTGCGATGTTGAGAGGCCCCGCAAGTGGGGAAGTGGCAAAGGGACGTTGGAGCAAGCGGTGAAGAAGGCGGCACGTATGCTGCGGGGTTAAAGACGAGAGTACCCATGGGGCTGGTCATGGGGAACTCAAGGCGGTGAGAGGGAGGGATGAGTTTCCGTGGCTCCTGTGGGGGACGCGTTCAGGTAGCCGAGCTGCCACGGGGACAAGGCGAATCAGGATCACAATAGGCGTGACGAGGATCGACCAGGGATAGATCATTGAGGAGCGGCAGGGTGATCTCGAGCGAGCCTTCTCTTGAAGGATTCGTGCCATGACACGGGCGAAGCGAGCATGAGGGCGGTCCTGGCACGGTGTACAGCCGTAAGGAAGTACGGCATCCTCCAGCGTGACCAAGATCAACAGGACGCCGGGCAGCTTACGGCTCGGGAAGTCGCACCTCGATGTCCCTGTGGAGCTCAGTGCCGTGGTCAGCGGACGTCGCTCAGGTGCCAATACCACAGTCGGACGCTTCGGCGGCTAGTAGGAGGCTCTAGTACAGGTTCTCTTGTGTACTGACGTACGATTCGTGCTACACGTGCGGCTCAGGATGCCATAGCAGCACTGGGGCAGGTTCTAGCGGAGAGGAAGTAGTCGTATGTCCTGGACATCTTGTGTCGATCCGGCAATATGGGTTGGCACAAGGTGCGAATGAACGCCGCGAAGGGGTTCAGGAGGATCGAATGACCAGACAATATACAAGAAGTGAGATGGTTACCTGGCTAAGAGCCTTCTTTCAGAAACAGGGATATGATGTAGAAGACTATCCTGAGGTCGGCGGAGTTAGGGTTCCGCTTCATTGTAAGAGGCAGCGCAATGATACGGATGGTAGATCTGACGAAATTGCTGTTGACGTTACAACATCTCCCACAGTTTCGGCGGATGAATTCTTCCCAACAATCAAGATGCACCGAGTGGAAATAGTAAGTGCTTCTGCCACAAGATTCTATCAGCACTACTTTCCCTACGCCAAGGTATTCTTGGCTATTCCGGATTATGCTCTGGTTGATGAGGATATGAAATCTGCGTGCAAGAGGTACCGCATTGGTCTCCTCAAAGTTTCCGAACAGAAGGTCGAGATCGAGGGGGATCCCTCCTCCTTGATTGATCAGCTCCGTGACAATGTCTCGAAGACGATAGAGTCTTGTCTAGAAGGAGAGGAAGCTAGACGCGAGCTCTTCGGAGCCATTGCACAGGCTATAGATTCCTTTGTAGAAACCTACCTGCATTATCTCGTATACTACCCGGCGCCGGAGTACAAACGAAGACAGATTACTGAGCGGACAGACGAAGCAAACATAAGTCTCTTGCTCGTGGACACGGTGAAAGAACTTAGCAGTCTCGCATATCGTCAACAACTAGCGGAACTAGGCGGGTATCGAACGATGGCCGGAGACGATTACAGTATAGCATTGGAGACTGTCAGAAGCCTGTGGAAGGACCGTATTGGCATAGACTATCCAGAAATCCAACGGGAATTTGAACCAATCTTGCTTCTTGACGGGAGATATCGAGATCACTTCCTACATCAATTTCAAGTCTTCTTGTTAGGCTCGTATATAATCGATAGGCTGTATCCAACAGAACAGGTCATAAGTCGCTTCGGCGGCATTTGCGACTGTTGCCGTATTGAGGATGCTTGGCTCGTTGCAGCTACCCTTCATGATTTTTGCTACTGTATTCAGGAATTCGACTCTTGGACCAAGACCTTCTTTCATAGAACGCTGAGACTTGCAAAGAACCCAACATCTCTGCAATTGCAGGAGTCGTTTGTAGAAGATAGCTTTGTGTCAAAGAGCAAGCAACTCTGTATGGCGATGGAGCATCAAATGACCGACGAGACCTTGCTATTCCTATATGAATTAGTGATCTCAAAAAAGAATCACGGGCTGCTCAGTGCTCTGTCTCTCTTGAAGTTGTTTTCAGACAACGAGCGTTCTGCACTATGCGAGGCAAGTGTCGTGCAAGCAGCATTAGCGGTCGCTTTCCACGATGAAGAGCTGTGGGGCCAAGTTTCCGGTTGTATGCAGGGTGGAGAATCGCACCCGAACACCTTCACCAAGAGGTGGATGGTTCGCAATGTAGAGTTTGAGCGATACCCTTTAACCTTTCTTCTAATCTTCTTGGACAATGTCCAAGAATGGGGTAGAGTGGGAAGAAGGTATGAAGAGAGCAAGGCTCAGTTGGACAGCATCTCAGTTGATGCGAATGAGATATTGGTCTCTATCTCCGTAGAAAAGGACAAGGACTTCAGCAAGAAACGGGCAGAAATAGAAAGAGTCAAGAAATTCTTGAAGGATCCTAGGTTCCAGATCAGCTTGCGTTCTCGTGTGGGTGGTCTGAGAATCACCATACCCATGCAAGGTCAGTAGTTACCATGAGTTTGAGAATCTGCATCATTGGCAAATACCCCCCAATCCAAGGCGGAGTGTCTTCTGATACCTATTGGCTCGCAAGGGCGTTGGGTGAAAGAGGCCATGAGGTCCACGTGGTTACAAATGCATGGGAAGTGGAAGACGAGTACAAGGAACGGATCGAAAACTGCGGTGCCGAGGAGTACGAACCCAGGAATGTCTATGTCCACAGCACTGACCCTTCCGCGTCGGCTAATCCCTGGCATATTCCCTATTCGAAGGCTTATGCGCAGAAACTGGCAAGCTTGGCAATAGAAACTATCGAGAGATACGATCTGAAGGTGATAGATTCACAATACCTTGTCCCTTACGTTGCTTCCGGCTTCGTGGCTAAGATCATTACGGAAAGGCCCCAAATTGTAAGACACGCTGGAAGTGACATGCGTAGGCTTTTGCCCTCCCCCTATCTGAACACCCTATTCAGGTGCATATTCGAACGAGCCGATGCAATAGTCGCATATCCTCAGACCAAACAAACCTTTCTCGATCTCGGCATTCCAGAAGCGAAGGTATTTGTGAGCGAGGAAGTTCATGTTGACTGTAGCGCATTCAACCCACAAGTTGAGCCAATAGATCTGGCTGCATATACGGACCGCGGTGTAGAGGACCTGCCCGTGATCGCCTTCATTGGAAAAATACCCTACTTCTGGCAAACCCAAGGACTGGATAAACTAGCCGAAGCCTGCAAGTTACTTGACGAGGATTATCTATTACTCTTCGTAGCAAACGGTGGCGGGCTCGACAAATTTAAGGCTGTTATCAAAGGCAGGGGGCTGGAAGGCAAATCCCTCTTTCTTGATTTCATGGCCCCTTGGAAGATACCGTCCGTCATCAAGAGGTCCACGTGCGTGGTATTGCCACGGCACGGCTCGACCAATATGGGCGTTTCCGCAGTAGCGAGAGAGGTTATGGCTGTTGGGAGATGCCTGATTCTAAGCAAAGAGTTGCATGAAAATGCTTATAGAGACCTCCTATGTCACGGGGAGAGCGTCCTCGTAGTGGACCCTACGAACATTGAGGAATTTGGGCAGACTCTTAAGAACGTGATAAGCAATCCACCTGAGGCGAATAGGATAGGGCAGAGAGCTTGCGAAGCGGCCCAAAGCCTGGAGAGTTTTGACACATATGTAGAATCAATAGAAGACCTCTACGTCCGAGTTTCTACGGACGCAGGGCTATTCTCATGAAATGACGAAGGTTAGAACGCACTGCCAACTTTTCTCACAATCGCGTTGTAGTTGCCGAGCGTAGTCGGTAGGCCTTACTGCTCTTCGTAGATATATGAGCAGCAGCTCTTTTCATCTTCACTGGGAAAGGGCTTGACATTGACTCACCGCGTGGCAATCCGTGGAACGGCAACAGCCAGAGTCTCAAGGCAGCACCGATCATAATACTTCCGATTCCGGAAACCACCGCGTCCCTCCTGCGCCAGAAAAAGAATACCCTTGCTGGTGGTGAGTGATGATGACGCTGGGTAGCCCTGGATCTAGCTCGACCTTCTTTCGGAGACGGGAGACACATGATCGCAGATTACCGATGCTGACCTCGCGGTTTCCAGATGACATCCCCTCCATGAGCTCCCTGTGACACACAACGTGTCCTGCATTGCTTACTAGGCACATCAGTAAGCGACGCTCGGTTGGTGTTAGGTGTAGTGGCTCATCCTGTCTGCTCACCGTGGCCACAACCTCACGTTCCGTCTGTCACCCTGCCACCAAAGACTGAAGGCCCCAGCAGGGTGATTGAAGTCCAGCTCGCTATCTCTGACCTCTAGGATGATGACGTCTTCACTGTACCTATAGATGCGAGGGTGATAGTTATGCTCGAAGAGGGCCAGCCAGATGGCAACTCCCAGGATGCAAATGCCTAGGAATACCCCCAAAAAGGCTCTATCGAACATGGCTGCACGTCCGGCTCGCGTCATGACCTTCCATCCGTTGCAGGCTGGGGGAGGTTGACCCTTAGGCTCAGTGTACCACCCGGGGTTAGCGGATGCAATGTTGTGGCACCGCAAACCCGCAGGCGTGCGAAGGAACTAGTTCCCGAAACCGGGCCCTGGCTTATCCCGGGAGACCTCGTGCTCCGAGACAGCCCGGAGTCTCAGAAAAGAGCCTAGATGACCACCAAGGAGATGTCAAAAGAAGAGAGGGAGTGTCTAGATTGACAAGGCAAATGGGTATCCATAGCCATCATCGATGTATCTTCCTGGGAGAGAGTCGTTAGAGGTCTTGCAATGTACTAGACTCCTAGAGTCTGATGGTGCGTTCTTAGGCTGATAAGGGAGGGAGAGGATAACTGGGGGCAGGAACTGTCGGAGGTGAAGCAAAGGAGGTCTGTAGTGGGTGTGAGTGCTAGTTAGATACTATAACTGTCAGCCCTAGTGAAGCGGACCACCATGTATCTTCTGCAAGGCAGCTATCCTTCTTTGCAGACTCTCCGAAGCGCCCTGTAAGATTTACGGCGTAAAACCTATCACAGTGTCTCCCTCAACGGTGCATAGGAGCCCCCAGGAGATTTACGGCGTGAAACCAGTCACAGTGTCTCTCTGGCTGGTACGCAGGAGGACCCAAGAGATTTACGCCGTAAATTTCTTGGTCGTGCCGCCATCTGTGCTGTCTTCGCCACGATGCGCAAGAGCTCAATAGCCCCGATCAGACTCGCAGACGGCTGTCAATCGCGCTGTGCCCTCCACTGAATCCCTTGACAGATTAGCACATCCGTGCTATACTATTGTCAGTCTATGTGAATGGGTTTCTGTGCTGCTCCCAACAAAAGCTGCGCAACAGGAGGGATAGGCCTACAAGTTGGTTCCCTTCTGAGGATTGTCATCGGTCGGGAAGATGATTCCCCGGTAGAGCTCAGCTCCCGATGGAATCCCAAGGATCGGTCACGATTGCCTAGTGCACCAAGAACGTGACGATCCAAGACAGAAGCTCAAGGTAAGCCAGAGAAGGCTGAATGAGCTCAGCTCCCGTGAGTGACTGCCAAGGGCCTAACAGACCGGAGGAAAGTGCCTATAGACTGAATAAGCGACCGAAAGGTCTCCCGGTAACTGAATAGAGAGAACACCTTCCCCGAGGCATCGCTCCCCAGAAGAGGCGCAACTGCGTCGGGTCAGGGTGTTTCTGTAAGTATTGTTCGAGTGAAAGCCCCTTCGAGGTAGGACGTTTTCCCTTCAAGGGGCTTTTGTCATTTCACGAGAGGAGGAGGTGATGCGCAAAAGAGCCCCGGCGCGTGCCGGCATTAAGACCATTCAAACAAAGAGGAGGTAAGTATGTCAGATCTGCTAGTCGAACGAAACGGCAACCTCGTGGGGAGGGGTCTCGGATCGCTTGCCGAAATCCTATCCCTTCCCGAAAGAGACATGGGCCATGAGACCGACGAAATGGGCCTTGAGTTGCTCGAGGCCCTGAGGGGGGAAAGGGCTGGATCTCATCCCGACGGTCCTCTGGCAGCGCTCCAAGAGGAGATCACCAGAGCGGCCGCGCGTCGAACCGAGGCGCAGTCCCTCGTCCAAGAGCTCGTAGAGATCAGAGAGCTTCAACGATTAGCAAAGGCCGAGCTGCGGCAGGCAACCGCCAACTTGGCGGAAGCGATTGAGCCCCTCAAGGAGATGGTGGCTCAAGCCGAGACATTCCTCTCCTACGGTGTGCAGCAGGAGAAAATTTACGCCGTAAAACTTCAGATAGAGGAGATGGAAGAGGAGTACGAGGCAACCTGTGCCCCGATACGTGAGAGGCTCACTGAGCTATCCCGCAAGATCGAGGAGATCGAGAGCCTGCCCCACGTACAGGCCTATCTCAAAGAGAAGGAGGAAAAAGAAGCGATGGCTAAACAAAAGGCCCAAGCCGAGGCCAAACGCAGACGACTGCGTAGCTTACTGGCTAAGGCAGAAGAGAAGATGAAAACAGGGAAAAGAGAATCCGCCGCGGAGCTGATTTCTGACGTCCTCTCCGAGGCGGATCCCGACTCTGACGAAGCCAAGCAGGCCCGTCAGCTCGATACTATTTTAGCACAAAAGTTCCAAGCTGTCAAGGGGCGAGAGACGGCCGTCGCCGACCGAGAGTCCAGGAAAGCCTTCTCCGTCTGGCTCCGACGGGAGGTGAAGCCAAACTTCAAGGAAGGCGACCTGGTGCTGACACTAGGTTTGGGCCAGGCGTTCCACTTCCGTCCAGCTGGGGAGACCAACAAGCCCAACCGCGTATCCGCAACCGTGGTCTCCTCGCTGGGGGTTGACTTAGACCCTGGCACCTCTCTCTATCTCACACGTCTGGCTAATGGCCCCAAGCCCGTCTATCGCATCTCGCCGCCAGGTGGGGGGAGGAACCTGATCGGAAGAGAGTGGGTCTGGGAGGGGGACCCGGAGAAGGACAAAAAGTCTCCTTCCGCACCCGTTGAAAGGCAAGCAGCCACACTCCAGGTGCGCGAAAAACTACCCTCCTACCCTTTCGACCCCATCGTGGTCTGCACCCTCGCACCCGCTGACGGTGACCTGGGGGAGACCCTCTTCGGCCGCTATTGGAGCTATGCTATCAGCGAGGCTCTAAGACAGGCCGGCTACCCTGTGGCCGATGATCACCCCCTCATCCCGCAGGATGGGAAAGCCTACCTCTGGGGGACCTACTCAGACGGAGAAGTCACCGCCCTTGAACTTTTCACAGAGGCGATCCCTGATGGGTTGACCATAGAGTCCCGCATCCGCCGAAGCGACCCGGAGACTCGACTCCGTGCTAGAACGGCTCACCTCCAGAAAGAGCTACGCTCGCAAGCCTCCCATCTCTTCCCCGCCAAAGACCAGTAAGACGTTACACCCCCTCATCGGTTATCTCCCTCCCCGCCCCGGGGCCTTCGGGCCCCGGGGTCAGACTGCGTGCGTCCACTATCAAACCGCGGCCCGAGCGGCGGATAGGGGCTCTCCGTCCCTGCTGCCATCTGGCCGCCAGAAAGGAGCAACCATGAGGGAAAGAAGGACTCGACTGGTGATAGTCGTGATCTTAACCGTCGCCCTCTACCTCTCCCTACGATGGGTGGCTTTCACCTTCGAGGCGCAGATAGAGGGAATGATGGTGAGGATCGAATACCAGCGGGTGGAGAAAGGAGTGGGTAACCCGCCTGAGCTCATCATGCCATAGGCGTCCACATAGATAGTAAGGCCCCTCAGAGAAGGCGATAAGACCCCAACCACTTGCACTCGTGGAGAGGGTGTGTTATACTATTGTGGCGAGCAGTATAACGCCAAGCCAAACGGGAGGAGACCTATGACGACTATGCGTGTCTCACAGAAAGGCTGGGTCGTCATCCCAGCGCATCTCAGGGAGAAGTACAATATACAGCCGGGTGACGAAGTGGCCATAGTCGACTATGGGGGAGTTCTCTCCATCGTGCCCCTCCCCGAGGACCCCATCAAGGCAGCACACGGTATGCTTAAGGGAGGACGCTCTCTAACTGAAGCCCTCTTGGAGGAGCGGGCCAAGGAGAGGGCTAGGGAGCGCTAGACCAATGCCCTACGTCCTCGATAGTCACGCACTCCTCGCCTACCTGAACCAAGAGGAGGCCGCCCGACGCGTCCGAGAGATCCTTAGAGAGATCGAGCGAGGAGACGAGCTGGGGTTCCTGAGTCTCATCAACTACGGGGAGGTTGTCTACATCGTCGAGAGAGAGCGGGGCTTAGAGCTAGCCCACCAGACTATCGCCTGGCTGGATGCGTTGCCCCTGCAAGTGGCAGTGCCAGATCGAGAGGCCACATTAGTCGCGGCCCACATCAAGGCGCACCACCCTATTTCCTATGCAGATAGCTTTGGGGCAGGCCTTGCCCTGCGAGAAGGTGCCAAATTCGTCACCGGCGATAAGGAATTCGAAGCCGTTAAGGGGTTGATTGAGATCCAGTGGATCTAAGAACACTTCACACCCGGATGCAAGCAGCCAGACTGGAACGTCACCGGAGATGTACGGGCGGGAGGAGCTGGAAACCGTCAGTGACCATATAGGAATGTACCGGGTCTAGTGGAAGAATCAGAATAGGGCGAACTCAAATGGAGGCCTCGAGTGGATATCCACCGGGGCCTCTTCGCATTCCTCTGGCCCACCAGAGAGGAAGGAGGAGAGATGAACAGAATAGTTTTGACTATTACCCGAGAGGAGAAGGTGTGCCTCGATCTAACCCCCAAAGAGGAGCGGACGGTAGACGAGAGAGCTCTCTCCCAGATGCTGTTCACCAGTGAGGAGATCGCTCTGGCGAAACTCTTCTATAACCGGGCCACCCCTGGCGGTGTGACAGATGCGGTGAGGTATGCCGTATGGGCTCTCAGGAATCTCCCGCGCGCCGACCCCAACGGCGTGATCACTCCTGCAACCTACTATGAGGCTACCCGGGGAGGGATACGCATGGGAGGCAATAGGCTGGCTCACTGGGCCCAGGCCGCCTTCCGTGCCTACGAAAGAGAAGGCAGTTCTACTCAGCCTGCCCTCTTTGGGATTCTGCGCAAGGCCCTCGACTGGTGCGCCCGTTTCGAGGAGGAGAACCCGCCCGAGGAGTGGCCAGAGGAGCGGATCGAGGAGCTCGTTGGCCGGAAGAGGCACGCCCGGACTGCCGCTCCAGCAACCTCACACGCTCCCACGGGACGGGTCACGGTGGAAGTCTGCCCAGAGGAGCCGATGCCGGAGATCCGAGTGGCGGGGGATCAACTCTCCCTCTTCTCGGAATAGAACGATAGGAGAATAATAGATGAACAGTATTGCTGTATCGCCCGAGGTCATAGGGCCTTTATCCTGGGAGGGGCTAGAAGCCCACTGCCTGGGATATGTCCTCGACAACCGCTCCTACGGACAGCTCATCTATCTCAGCCTCGTCGGGTTCCGTACAGCGGTACGAGGGGTCTGGGCCGCCTTGATGGGTAATAGGTGGTTACAAGTAGATGGCCGATCGATCCATAGAGCGCAGGCGAGGTATCAGCGCATCACCACTCGCCTGCCGGAACAGGGCCTCGACCACCTGGTGTTGATTCACCCCCAGGCCACACTGAAGTTCATGGAGCTGGGAAAGCCCTTCTACCTCCTCTCTGGAACAGAGGAGCCAACCCTGGCTCGCTTCGTGGCCATGCTCGACAAAGCGACGCGGACGCCCCTTCTACCAGTCTGGGCTGGGGTTCTTTTCCAGCGTGGGCTGGAGCGAGGATTGATCGAACCGCTCGAGGTCAGTCACGGCACACACGCGTGGAAGGTAGAGGCCGACGATGAGGCATGGCTGGATCTGGTGCGAGATAACCTGATGAGGAGGAAACTCCCAACATGAGCAGACTGGCCTCCATCGAAAAGGCGGGGTTCTATCCGACCCCGCCTTCTGTCTTCCAGCGGATCGTCGGTCACCTGCACAGTTCAACGCATAACGGACGCCTGCTGGACCCGTGTTGCGGCGACGGCAAACCAGCCGCCTCCCTTGCAAGAGCCTGGAACCTGGAAGCCTATGGCATGGAGATCGATGGGAAACGAGCCAACGAGAGCGCCCGCATACTCAAGAGGGTGCTCCACTCCGACTATGCCAAGGTAAGAGCACCTCACGGCTCCTTCCAGGTTCTCTTCTTGAATCCGCCCTACGACTACGACGAGGGCAAGTTCAAGCGAGTTGAGTACAGGTTCCTGCGCGAGACCACCAAGTGGCTCCAATCGGGAGGGGTCCTGATCTACCTGATCCCCCAGCACCGGCTAGATACCAGGGTATGTAAGTACCTCGCCACTCACTACAAAGAGATAACCGTCTACCGCTTTCCCGATCCGGAGTATGCATCGTTTCGCCAAGTCGTCATCTTTGCCACCAAGAAGGCACAACCCCTGCTGGATGGGTCCCTGGCGATGGATCTCGCCCAGAGCGCTACGTCCGAGCTGCCCGTGCTCCCCGATTCCACCGACGAACGCTACTCCCTCCCCGTGCCCATCGAGAAGTCCTTCTACTTCCGGGGAGCCCAGGTGGATCCCGAGGAAGCCCTGGAGGAGGCCCTCACCAGCGGCGCCTGGAGAACCCGCGAGTGGAGGGAACTCCTGGAACCCCAATCAACCGCCCACACCCTCCGACCTCTCATGCCCCTCAAGAAAGGCCACCTGGCCATGCTCATCGCCGCAGGGCTGATGCGAAACCTCCTCTTAGAGAGGGATGGGGAACGACTCCTCATCAAGGGACGCACCCGCAAAGTACAGGAGGAGGTGGACTCCGGAGAGGAGAACACCGAGATCGTACGAGACCGCTTCCTCACCGAGATCACCTCTCTGGACCTGCACACTGGAGAGGTCGAAGAGCTGGACGAGGCAGATACACTCACCCAGTTCATCGATTCGTGGAAGGAGGTGATAGCCCAGCAAGTCATGAACACCCTCAACCCTATCTACGACTTCGACTACCACGAGATGGGGAATGAGGTAAAGAGAGTACTTGATACCCTCAGCCGCTACCGCCGCCTCCCTGGGAGGGCCAGGACCGGCCTCTTCGAGGCCCAGAAGCACGTCACCGTGGCCATCTGGAAACGTCTCTTGGAGAGCAACCACGCCATCTGTGTAGGTGAGATGGGGTCAGGGAAGACAACGGTTGCTGTCTCTGTGGCGGCTCTCTTAGGAGAGGAGGGGTACCCAGCCCTGGTCATCTGTCCGCCCCATCTGGTGAGGAAGTGGGTCCGAGAGATACGGGGCATCGTCCCCATGGCCCACGCCGTGGTGCTGAAGCGAGTGAGGGACGTAGACCGCTTCGTCAAGGAGGCTCCCTACTACCAGGGAAGACCTCTTTTGGCCGTTGTCAGCCGGGAGATGGCAAAACTAGGCTCCGGCTGGCGACCAGCGGTCTCCTCCAAACCCGTGCGCCTCGATGGGTCAAACGATCACCCCGGACGCATCACCCGGGTCTACACCTGCCCTCACTGCGGCGAATTCCTCCTAGACGATGAAGGAGGAATGGTGGAGAGAGAGGACTACTTCCAGAAGAAGCGCAGATGTGACAACTGCCAGGAACCCCTCTTCCAGTTCACCCGCCTCAACGATGAGAACGAGACCACTTTCAAAGAGTGGACCCTCAACCACCACTTGCGAGAGGGAGATCTCTGGGGACGTTCCAAGCCCCCAGCTCGCGCTCGATACCCCCTGAGTGACTACATCGCCCAAAAATATCCTGGCTTCTTCAAGCTCCTCATCGTGGATGAAGTGCACCAGTTCAAGGGGCAATCCACCGACCAGGGGTACGCCATGGGTACCCTGGTGAAAGCCTGCCGGAAGACCATCGCCTTGACCGGTACTATCTTCGGGGGGCGAGCCACCAGCCTGTTCTACCTCCTTTACAGGTTGTCCCCGGAGGTGAGGAGACGCTTCGGGTGGAGCGAGGCCCAGGCCTGGGCGGAACGGTATGGCATCCTGGAGAGGGTCACCAAGTATGACGATACAGATGATGGGTACGGCTACTACACGGCCAAGAGAAGGAGACGGACCTACGTCCGTGAATTACCAGGGATATCCCCGGAGCTGGTCACCCTGCTTTTGGACAGCACCGCATTTCTGAGGCTGGCCGATCTGGGGTTCGAACTGCCAAACTATGTGGAGATCCCCAGGATCCTCTCCATGGACCCAGAACAGGCCGAAGCCTACGAGCGACTGAGAGACACTCTCGAATCGGTCGTGCGTGCCAGGCTGGCCCAGGGGGATCACTCACTCCTGGGGGCATACCTGCAGGCCCTCCTCTCCTACCCCAACGCCTGCTTCCGGGAGGAGGAGGTGACCGATCCACAAGGAGAAGTTGTAGCCATCGCACCCTCCCTGGGGGAGGAGAGGCTCTACCCCAAAGAGAGGTGGCTACTGGAGCTCTCCCTTAAAGAGCGAGAACAGGGGAGGAGGGTGCTGGTCTTCTGCCGTCAGACGGCCACGAGAGACATCACACACAGACTAAGAGAGATCCTCCGCAGGGAGGGATTGAGAGTGGCGGTCCTATCTGCCAGCGTGGGGACCCAAACCCGAGAGCGGTGGTTGAAGAGGCGGGTGAGGAGAGGGATAGATGTCCTCATCACCAACCCCCGCCTAATCGAAACCGGGCTGGATCTGGTCGCCTTCCAGACCAGCGTGTTTTTCGAAATCGAGTATAGCCTGTACACGTTAATGCAGGCCGCCAGACGCACTTGGAGGTTAGGACAAATTTACGACGTAAAGGTCTACTACGCCGTCTACGCTGGCACCATGGAGTACCGGGCGATGACCCTCATAGCGCAGAAGCTGGCCGCAGCCTTGCTCCTCTACGGAGACGCCGTGGAGGGAGCTCTGGTGCAGGAGGCGGATACAGGCAGGGGCTTCCTGGCCGATCTGGCCAAGAGCGTGATAGACGGAGCGGAGGTGCCTGACCTGAATCAGCTCTTCGCCGAGCAGAACCAGGAACGGATCCTTGAAGGGGACGGTTTCCTGACGGACAAGACAGTCTCACTCCAAGACCGCCCGACCGAGGAGCGATGTCCCCAGCCCATTAAGGAGGTCGATGTGGAGAACTACCGTCAGATGCCTCTCTTGTAAGGCCCTGTGAGACTTCTGCTCGGCTCCGACGTAGGCGTGCAGTACGACTATCTCAACCAAGGGGTTTCGAGCAGATTGTGTGAGATAAGACAACCGATAGAACCGAATAGGGCCGCATCATATATACCGATGCCGGCCCAATTCTTTGGGAGGGAAGAATCTATGACGCAGGGTCACGATGAGCGACGCCCTGGGTGGGAGAACACCCTTCTCCTGGGGGCGCTGAGAACGAACCTCTGGATCCTGCAGAGGCTGGCCGAGAGGCTGGAGGTGGGAAGGCCGCCTCACGTGGCAAGAAGCAAGGCTATCCTCACCCCTGCCGATGCCGTTAAGTTGCTGGCAGAGGAGATGGAGCCCCTGGAACAGGAGCAGTTCCGGGTGATCCTCCTCACCACCAAGAACACGGTTATAGATACCGTCCTCCTCTACCAGGGCAACATCCACACCATCCAGGTACGTGCCGCTGAGGTGTTCCGGGAAGCGGTGAGGCGGAACGCCTACTCCATCATAGCTCTCCATAACCACCCGTCCGGCCAGGCGACTCCGTCGAGGCATGACTTAACGATAACAGAGCAACTCGAGAAAGCGGGGGATCTCCTGGGCATCGCGCTCCTGGATCACATCATCATCGGGAAAGGGACGTACGTCTCCTTGCGAGAGAAAGGGATGATGAAGGAGGTGGGCAGTGGAAAGAAGAAATGATGTTCACGAGAGCATCCCCAGAGAGGAAGTAGAGAGGCTCCTCTCCGAACGAGCAAAAAGTATCGTCGGCAATAGGTCCATCAGAGAGCTGGACAGGACCCAGATCGCCCAGCTGGGGATCATCGACGACCTGGCCTGGGAACTGGTGGGAGTGGCCCTCGGAGACATCATCCAGCGAACCCCCAATCCCACGGATGACGAGCAACTACCCCTCTGGAGCGGCCATGGATGAGCTAGCGCAACTCACCGAGGTCGAGACGGAGGAGGTAGCACCACTCGTCCCGGGCGATTTCGAAGTCGATCACCTCAACGAGCGACAACTGGAGGCGGTGCGCCTCACCGAGGGGCCAGTTCTCGTGATCGCAGGGCCGGGGACCGGGAAGACCCGCGTCCTCACGCAGCGGATCGCCTACATCGTAAATGAGGGCTACGCCTCCCCTCACTCAATGCTGGCCATCACCTTCACTCGGAAAGCCGCTCAGGAGATGCGCACACGCTTGACTCACATCCTGGGCCTTGAAGCCGATGAGCTGAACGTCCTCACCTTCCACGCACTGGGCTTGGAGGTGGTGAAGGCCAACCTGGACTACTTCGGCTACATCCAGGATGGGCTGTCGGTCTTCGACGCGCAACGTTCCAAGACGCTCCTCCGGCGGGTGATGAGAGAATTGGAACTCTCCGAGGAGCGCTACCCCCTGGAGGAGGTCCACCAGGCCATCGTCAGGGCCAAGGAGCGCATCCAAGGACCGGAGCTCTTCCAGGGTAACTCGAGTGACCCGGCACGGGAGGCTCTGGGGAAGATCTACTCACTATACCAGAGTCTCCTCCTGGAGAATAACGCTGTGGATCTTCCCGACCTGATCCGGCTGCCAGTTCGCCTCCTGGAAGAGGACGGGGAAACACTGACCTACTACCAGAGTAGGTATCTCTACCTCCTGGTGGATGAGCTACAGGACACCTCGGCTGCTCAGTACCGGCTCCTGAAACTCTTGGCCGGTCAACACCAGAACCTCTTCTGCGTGGGGTCTCCGGCCCAGGCCATCTACTCCTGGAGGAATGCGGACATCCGCATCATCCTCCAGCGCTTCAGAGAGGACTTTCCCCTGGCGACCACCGTCCTGCTAGAGCATAACTACCGATCGACGGGCAACATACTCTCGGTAGCCAGGAGGGCCATCGTCCGTCTCAACTACCAGGAGCGAGAACTGGTCCCAAGTAAACCCACCGGCGACCCAGTGCGCATCGTTACCGTCCTGGGCGAGCACCAGGAAGCACGCTTCGTCGCTCAAGAGATAACCAGCCTGGTAAACGACGGCCCCTTAGAGTACCGCGACTGCGCCGTCCTCTATCGGGTCAACGCCCAGGGCCGACCGCTGGAACAGGCCTTCCTCGCGGCAGGGATCCCTTACGTTTTGGTTGGAACCCTCCGCTTCTTGCGCTGGCGGGAGGTGGCCGACACCCTCGCCTACCTGCGCTTCATCCACAACCCTCAAGATGGCATCAGCCTGGAGCGGATCATCAACAGGCCGCCGAGAGGGTTTGGCAAGAAGAGCATCGAGACCCTCCAGGGGGACGAAGCAGGGCTGTCGATGGAAGGGATCACCGACCTCTACGCGAACAACGCCCTGCCCGAGAAGCTCATGGAGAAGGTGGCCAACTTCTTCGATCTCCTCTCCGATCTCCAAGGGGCTAGCGAAGAGATGTACGCACGTGATCTGATCGACTACATCCTGACAGAGACGGGATACCTCGACTGGCTGGAGAAGGACGTTCTGTTCAGAGAACGAAACGAGAACCTGCAGCTGCTCAAGCGGCTGGCGGAAGCCCATACCCAGGGAACCCCGCGGGAGGCCCTCCAGCGGTTCCTGGAGGAGATCGACCTTCTCTCCGAGGGAGACTTGGTCGACTGGGACAGAGAGCGAGACGCGGTGACTCTCAGCACGGTTCACGGGGCGAAGGGGCTGGAGTTCCCAGTCGTCTTCCTGGTGGCACTGGAGGAGGGCACCTTTCCCCACTACCGAGCATCCTACCGGGGCACCCTGGATGAGGAGAGAAGGCTCTTCTACGTGGGTGTGACCAGGGCGATGGAGAAGCTGTACCTGGTCCACGCCCGCAGACGAGAGATCAACGGCGAGCTACGAATGAGGGATCGATCCCGTTTCCTGCGAGACCTGCCGAGAGAAGCGCTTGAATACCGCTATAGCTAGAAAGGAGGCACAACATGAACTGCCAAGAATCTGTCCGCACCCGAAACCACGAGCCCCGGGAGATGAGCCCTCACCATGAGGCCGAACCCATCTCCGGGCTCTTCTCCTTGCTCTTCGCTCGTGCTCTAAGGGAGCTGATACAGATCGAGTCGGAAGCAACCATAGTCCAGGTGGACGATTTCACACCTTCAGACATCCTGGAGACCCTGGGAGAACTCGTCGAAACGCTTTCTCACGGGGATGTTCTGGACACTAGAAAGCGACTGGCATTGGAGGTGGCCCGGGAGGCCATCCGTTGGATGGAGGGATGGTGAGCAACCTGAAGCGATTCAA
>CAZBJW010000024.1:16393-28315 GCA_964492135.1 uncultured Anaerolineales bacterium | reverse complement strand
GCCCTCTGGAGCTCAGACGAGCCGATGACAGAGGAAGACCTGGGCCAGTGGATCATCGAACTCAAGGTGACCGATGACGAGGGCCAGTCAGCCACGGACGACATGATGCTGACGGTCATTCGCTGACAAGTGGCCCGTCGACAAGCAGCCAACCAGAACGGAGGAGGATTCCAGGTGTCTGCGGAAAGAAGCCTTTTCATAGTGAATCCGGTAGCAGCAGGCGGCAAGACCGGCAATATCTGGTCATCCATCGAGGAAGAATTGCGCTCCCTGAATATGGCCTTCGATCATCGCTTCACCGAGGCCCCTAATCACGCTACCATCCTAGCCAGAGAGGGCGTCGAGGCAGGCTACGAAATGGTGGTGGCCGTCGGAGGAGATGGAACCGTGAACGAGGTGGTGAACGGCCTGATGGCGCGAGGGAGTGAAAAGGCCGGTGCCATCCTGGGGATCGTCATCACCGGGCGCGGCAGCGACCTGGCCCGCACCATAGGCGTACCAGCCGATTACGCAGAGGCTTGCGCGCGGCTGGCGGGCAAGCGCACCATGACCGTGGACCTCGGCTTGGTAGAGTTCTACCATGAGGCAGAAAGGCGAGAACGGTATTTCGTCAACGTAGGCGGGGGCGGGTTCGATGCCGAGGTGGCAGTAAGAGCCAACCGCGCCCCCAACTTCATGGGAGGGACGATTCCTTATCTCTCCAGTCTGGTTACCACCCTCATCACCTATCGAAACAAGCCCGTCAGCCTGATCATGGATGACCAGGAACCGATAGAAATGGTGGTCAACTCCGTTATCGTGGCCAACTGCCAGTACTTCGGCGGTGGCATGCGCATCGCCCCGGACGCCGACCCCAACGATGGACTATTCGACGTGATCACGATCGGTGACATAGACAAGATCGAATTCCTGATGACCGTTCCCAAGGTGTACGACGGTACTCACCTCACCCACCCGCAGGTGGATGCCTATCGCGCCAAGCGGGTGGAATTGCATTCGGAAACACCTCTGCTGCTCCAGGTGGAGGGGGAAGTGTGCGGGCAGACTCCTCTCATCTTCACCATCGTGCCCTCTGCGCTGGAAATCCGCGTATAGAGACGCTCCTCACCCTGGTGGGAAGCTTCAGATGAGCATCACCATTCGCCACTATGACGACGATGACTTGGAGGACATCGTCAACCTCGTCAACGCTGCTGACACTGTGGATCGTCTACACCTTGGCACAACCGTGGAGGACCTTCGTGGGCGCTTCCACAGTCCCCGTTCTGATCCCTGCCAGGATGTCCTCGTGGCGCATG
This sequence comes from uncultured Anaerolineales bacterium, assembly GCA_964492135.1. Taxonomy (GTDB): domain Bacteria; phylum Chloroflexota; class Anaerolineae; order UBA7937; family B3-Chlor; genus CAYGAW01. The sequence goes on along the minus strand of CAZBJW010000024.1, from coordinate 27,017 downwards.
ATCGGAGCGAGCGCATTTTGGCCTACGCTCGGCTAGAACTGAAGAGCGCTCCCCTCCAGAACCGGTTCTACGTCCACGCCACCGTGCATCCCGACTGGCGAGAGCAAGGCGTGGAGAGACAACTGTTGACGCAACTTTGGAGGGCGGCGCTGGACCGTCGCCATACTCTGGGGAGCAAACCCGTTGAATTCCGCACCTACTGCGCGGCTCACCAAGAAGAGAGGATTGCCCTCTTCGAGAGCTTCGGCCTCCGTCCAGTGCGTTACAGCCCCCACATGGTGTGTCATCCCCTCGATAGCCTGGCGGAGCCCCAAGTTCCCGGCATACGGGTGCGGGCGTATGTGCGAGGACAAGATGACAGGTCCGCTTTAGAAGCGCTTAACCGATCCTTTGGCGATGTCATGGACTACCAACCGGCGACCCTGGAGGAGCTGAGGCACTGGATCGCATCCTCTTCATTTCGCGAGGAGCTCAGCCCTGTTGCTTTGGACGGGGAGGTGGTGGTTGGGCTTTGCCTGTGCACAGTGAACGAGGGACGCATCAGACTCGTGGGGCGGAGAGATGCATACGTGGACACACTAGCTGTGCGTCCGGCGTATCGCCGCCGGGGCCTCGGTTCGGCGTTGCTCCTGGCCTCCCTCCACGCGATGAAAGAAGCAGGCATGGCATCCGCCACCTTGGATACTGACACCGACAACCCCACGGAGGCGATTCGACTGTACGAGAAGATTGGCTTCCGCGAAGCGTGGCGCTGGGTGACTTACGGAAGGAACATCCCGTGACGCGCTCGTACAACTCCCGCGCCCCACAGTAGCTCACCAGAAGCCTGCAATGCCTGCTCGGGCATGCCCTCCCGGTCTCACACCCACGATGCCGCAACAACCCAGCATCTATCGAGCGAATACACCTTGGGTTGCGGTGCGTAGCAGTCCGCGGAGGGCCGAGCCTAGAAAGTAAAACTGTAAATGATAGCGTTGGCGATTGGCCTGAACTCCCACTGCTGGTCAGCTGGGTAATAGCACATCACACCGTACACCTCACCCCTTGGCCCCTGAAAATACCCACTCATCCTCTGGATGCCCGGAGCCGGTCCTTCGCCCACCGCTCGTACCCCGACCAGTTCCCCGTAGAGGGGTATGTCATTGGTCAGATCCATGTCCCAGTCCTTCTGCGCCAGCCATTCCTTTAGCGTCAGATGCTCCGGGTTCTCAAACACATCGGTCTGTATGAGCATGGCCTCTCCGAGGAACTCTACCAGGTCCGTAATGCCCGTGGGGTCCAGGCTGCTGATGTAGATGCCTCGCTCAGTCGCGTTGAAGCGATACCACTCACGTGGGTAGGAGATTGCGTATGCGTAGTCTGTGTTCCGGTAGACAGCGAACTCCGGGGTGAACCACCTCCAGCTATCCAGCAGGTTCTCCCAAGCGGGGCGACAGGCAGCGCCAGCATCCCGTGCGTAGTCAAGCGTGAGGGCGAACATCACGTCCTCATGTGAAACCAGAACGGTCTCGGTCTGAATAGCGTCTCGTTCGTTGCCCGGCGGAATGACGACGCCCTGTTCGCCGTCCAATTCTACCGTCGAGGCATCGGGGAAGGCCCCAGACGCCTGTGCGAGCAACTGCTGAAGAATCTCACCGTAGATGTTGATTGACGCGTTCACCTGAATCAGACAACCCTCTGCACGCATGCTCGCTCGGTTGTGAGTGCCTGGGTGGAGATTGCTGAAACTAGCGAGTAACGGCCGGTTGCCGAAGCCCGTGCACCAGTCCGCGGGGTACTGGAGCCAGTACCCGAAGGTTAGATTGACGTAGTGGCCTGGCTCCCCAGTGGCGAGCTCCTCAACGCTCGTACGTGATTTCCCCGGGTAAGGCGTTGAGGTAGGCTCGACGCGCACCACGAGAGCTCGGGGCAGACCCGTGGCGATGGGCTCCGCTGGTGTTGGCGTCTCGGTGACCTGCGGGCTCGCCGTCGCGGCCGCCGTGGGGCTCCACGTTGGCCTTGGGGAGCCTGTTGGGGCCAGCGATCCTATGGGTGCTCTACACGCGCTCAGGACCAGTGCGAGCAAGACTACGACCAGCATGAACCTTGCTCCAATCACTTCGCCTCCACGGTCTGCTCCACTTCCCATCCTTTTGGCCATACTGATCCCCAAGTATTGCGAGGTGCGAATCGCGCCTGCGTGGATGCGCCAGTCATTCCGCCGGCTCTAACCGATCATCTTGATCCTGCTAATCTCTGTAGCTCCGGCTACGAGATCGCCAACTGCAGAATCCTCTCTGCCATGTCCGCGTAGCTATGGCCAGCCGCCACAATGGCTCTGGCGAAGCCAGCATCGGGAGACAAGTCTGGATTGGGGTTGACCTCCAGGACGTAGGGTACTTCACTTCGCACCCGCATATCCACACGGGCGTAGCCACGACAACCCATTGCTCTATACGCCGCGGCCGCAACTCCTCGAATTCGTTCGGCCAGGCTCGGAGATACTTCGGCGGGACACATGACCGGGGTCAAATGGTATTCATCCCTCTCCGGTTCCCACTTCGCGGCGTAAGAGCATATTCTCTGCAGCGCATCTGGGAAGGCACAGTAGTCTATCTCGGCAAGGGGCAGACACTCCGGGATACCATTTCCCCACAGGGCGATGTTGAACTCCCTACCTTGCACGAACTCCTCCACCAGCGCTGGCTCGTGATAGCTACTGACGACATATTGTACCCTGTTCCTCAGCTGATCTAGCGTGGTCACCACAGCCCCGTCATCTATCCCCAGGCTGGCGTCCTCAGCCACGGGCTTCACAATCGCTGGCAGGGGAACCGAGAAGTTGGCTTCTGGACCCTCGCAGGTTTGATACGCTGGCGTAGGGATACCAAAGGATCCCAGGCGCCTCTTCGTGCGGGCCTTATTCAGACATACGGCGATGGTCTCCGGCGACGAGCCCGTGTACCTGTAGCTCAGCCTGCCGAGGATGGAGGCCGCCTCAGGTTCGAGATCCGGCCGATTGCCCAGACCCTCCAGAAGGTTAAAGACCACCCACTCGCGCGAGTCGTAGGGAGCGAGAGCCTCCGAGGGGTCGAAGGGTACCGGCAGACATACAACCTCGTGATTCGGTCGCAAGGCCTCCTCAAGAGCCCTGGCGGCGATGGCCACACCTTGAGCCGACACCAGGTCTCTCGCTTCGCCCTTAGCCAAGCTATCCACCTGGTTGTACAGGATCAATACCTTCACCACACTATCGTTGGCTGAACTGGCTCTTACATTCGTCCGCTCAAGCGCGAGCGAAATGCTCTCGCCCATGCCGACGCCCATTCACACCCGAGCCGGGTAGGTCATCTGGACCGCAGGTTCCGTTGATGTCCTGTGAGCTAGATGCGGATACCTCTTTAGAGCCTCGTTCAGGATGGTGTTGATGAGTTGGGCATGGCTCATGCCGACTGCTTCGGCCTCAAAGACCAGGTCGCTCAGGCCGGGACTCAGCCCGGGTAGGGGGTTGATCTCCAGTATGTATGGCTTTTCGCCATCGTTGGCATCCAGCTTGAAGTCCACCCGAGCCATGTCAAGGCAGTCCACAGCTCGGAAGGCCGCAACAGCAAGCCGGCTCAATTCCTGAACCTGGATGTCCATCAATACCGTTGGGCAAATGTACCGCGGAGACTCGGGAAGCTCCGACTTGATTCGCCCTGTATAGATGCCCTCTTCCTCTGGGGGACAGCCGCCCAAATCCACTTCGAGGGGCGGGAACACGTACAAGTCCTCATTACCTACAACGCCCACAGTTATCTCCCGTCCTTCTACGTACTCCTCGACGAGTGCGGGCTCTTGGTAGGTTTCGAGGACCCAGTGGATCTGGCGGCGCAGTTCGCCCTCATCCCTTACCACTGACCTGCCGCTGATCCCGATGCCCGTCCCTTGCCGAGAGGGCTTCACAAAGAGCGGGAGGCGCAGTTCACAATCCACCGGTTGGTACGGCGTCTCGAAGACCTGGAATCTCGGCGTCGGGAGCCCGTGAAAGGCGAGTAAGCGCTTGGTCATAGGCTTGTCCAAGGTGAGGGCCAGGCAGAGCACCTTGGAACCAGTGTAGGGAATGCCCAGCATCTCGAGAATAGCTGGCACCTGAGACTCTCGGGCGTCGCCTCGATGGCCCTCACAGATGTTGAACGCCAAGTCGAACGCGCCTCGCTCTAGTTCGTGACAGAGGTTCGTGTCGCCCTCCAAAAAGGTAACTTGGTGTCCTTGCTCTTGCAGCGCTGAGGTGATGGCCTCCACGGTTCGTTCCGAGTCCAACTCATGCCACCGGTCTGCCGGTTCCCCCTCAAGATGGGGAGCGTTACTCTTTAGATTGGCAAGCAAAGCGATCTTGAGGCCGCTCATCGATACCTCCTGTCTGATCCAGTGCCAATGGCCACGCCGCCCTCTTGCAGAAGCGGCCACGCCTCCCCCTGTGCCTCGATCTCCGGCAAGGCAGAGGCTTCGGTGGGTGTTAGCATGGCTGCCACCCCTGCTGGGCTACGGCGCTGTCGGTCAGTGCAGAACGAGCAACGAGTAGCGTCATGTGCCACATAATGCTCCGGCTCAGGATAGGTCAGAATACGCCCGGCGTAGTTCCTCAGCACCACTCGGGAATCTGATTGTGAGATGAGATATTGAGGCATGAGCGGCACCTTGCCTCCACCACCCGGCGCGTCAATCACGAACGTCGGGATCGCGAAGCCGCTCGTGTGACCTCGCAGGTGCTCTATGATCTCGACACCCTTGCTGACGGGCGTTCTGAAATGGCCGATGCCCTCCGAGAGGTCACACTGGTAGAGATAGTATGGCCTGACCCTGATCCTCACCAACTCTTGAACCAGACGCTTGATGGTGTTGGGACAATCGTTGATCCCCGCCAGGAGGACCGTCTGACTTCCCAAGGGGATTCCGGCGCCCGTCAGCATGGCACACGCCTGGGACATCTCGGGCGTGATCTCCTTGGGGTGATTCACGTGGATGTTGATCCACAAAGGGTGGTACCGCCGCAACACGTCCACCAACTGTGGTGTAATCCGTTGGGGCAGATACACGGGCATTCGGGTGCCGATGCGAATCACTTCTAGGTGGGGTATGCGGCGCAGGCTGGACAAGATGTATTCCAGCGCATCCTCGGAAAGAAAGAGTCCATCCCCACCAGATATCAGCGCATCTCTGACCTCGCCGTGCTGCCTGATATACTCGACCATCGCATCGATCTTCCGGCGGCTGAATCTCTCGCGACCACTACTCACCAACCGACGGCGCGTGCAGAACCGGCAATAAGAAGGACATTGGTCGGTAACCACAAGTAGCACTCGGTCCGGGTAACGGTGCACCAGTCCGGGCACTGGCGAGTCGGCATCCTCGCCCAGAGGATCCTCCAAGTCAGACCGGCTGACCCTCATCTCGTGCCTCGTGGGTATCACCTGCCTTCGGATGGGGCAGTTGGTATCATGCGCGTCCACGAGAGAAACAAAATAGGGCGTGATGGCCATCCTGAAAGCTCTACTGGCCCCGATCACCCCCTCTTCCTCTTCAGGACTCAGCTCTAGAACGCGCTGTAGTTCCTCCAACTTGGTAATGCGATTGCCTACCTGCCAATGCCAGTCGTTCCACTCGTCTTCGCTCACCTCGGCCCAAATGCTAGGCCGAGGCCCAGGGTGCGGTGGCTCCTCGTGCGGAGGGTGTTCTACTTCCTCCATATTGATCATCTTGGCGTTCCCCCTTTTCTCTGCGGTTTACAAGCTCGCTTCGCGCAAGGAAGTATTCGCTTCCAGTTGCCAGACAATAATGTGTGCTAAAGGAATTGTTTTACATATGTGACACGAGAATCGCCTGGTCGGTAGTAGTCTTCTACCTTAGCGGCTCTTTGAAAGCCATGGTTCTTGTAGAACCGACGGGCCGGCAGGTAAGGACGTGTGGAGGAGGTGTCCACTATCAGCATACGCCCCTTGGCTCGACGGATGCCCTTCTCCACCACTTCCAGAAGTAGACTCCCTACAGCCAGTCGCTGGTGGTCGGGGTGCACGAAGATCCAATACAGGTCATAGGTTCCGTCAGTCATCGGTGCAGGTCCGTAGCAAGCAAACCCCACGATACGACCATCCTCTTGTGCCACGAACGATTGGTAATCCTTTTGCTGGGGGTTCCCCAACTCTATCTCGACGAGCTCCCTTACCACCGCTATCTCGCCGCTGGTGAAGACCCCAGTTCTCCTGGCCAGGGCCAGGACGCCACCCAAGTCTTGATTACGTACCCTTCTGATGGGCAACGTATCATTACCTGCCGAATAGTTCTCGGAACACGTCACTATCGTGGCCCTCCTGCTCGGCTAGCACTCGCTGTGCCTCAACGGTGTCATCAACGACCACCACACAAGTCAGAGAGCCGGGATAATGCGCCATCTAGTTGGTCGGGAGGACTTAAGACAACAAACACATCACATCCCGCGGTCCTGATCAGAGTGTCTATGGACTCGTCATCATCGACACTGCCTATGGCCACGGTGAGCACCCCCTCTTCGATGGCCAGGGGAACCGCCCGAAGCTCCATGGCCATCTCCAAAGGGATGATGGTGGCCACATCAGGTTTGGGCAGGCTCTCCGGAATGTGGGTGAGGACAATGGACTGTCTCTTGCGCACAGCCTGGGCCATATCCCGCTTTCCTTTCGAATCCGTGACCCTCGGGCGTTTCCCCTCCATTCTCCTCCCCACTCCGCCACCCTCATTCCTCACCATCATCGCTTTCCCCGTCGATCCCTCTCCACCATCGCCCGTATTTCCGATGCACTTTCCGAATCGTCGCCAGTCGACCCGGTCTCATCGCCCGACAGGATGGCCCGACCAGGTGCCAGCGTCAGATCACCTGGGATCACTCCTCAGCTACTTTCCACCTGCCTAGTATATCATCCAGAGGCATCAAGACTGTCACAATCGGGCACCAAAAAGGTAACAATAAAGCCCCGAGGCATCAGTTTGGCACCAAAGCCCCGGGGCGATTGTGGAGAGGCATTCAACAGCGGCTGAGCGACTTATTCCCCTTCTGGTTCTTCGCTTCGGGAGAAGGAGTAACCAATCCCCGGAACAGTTTTGATGTAAAGCGGGTTCCGTGGATCTGGCTCCACCTTGTGGCGCAATCGACTAACAAGGTTCTTGACCAGAGTGGCCTCACCGGTGCCACTGTACCCCCAAACTCGTTCGACGATGGTCTCCGAGGGAATCACTCGATCTGGATTTCTCATCAACAAGAACAGCAAACGGAACTCCATGTTAGTCAATCGAATAATAGCGCCTTCGGGATCGATCACAGTGTGCTGTTCGGGGTCCAAAGTCAAACCCTGCACCATGACTGGTCCTAACGCCGCAAGGGGCAGCGGCCGTGCCCGCCTCAGAAGCACCTTAGCTCTGGCAGTAAGCATCCGCGGAGTGTGCGGCTTGACTAGGTACTCATCGGCCCCAAGCTCCAACGCTCTCAAGATATGCTCCTCTTCCTTCTCGGGAGAGACCAGAATGAGAGGAGCGTCCGACTCGGAGCGAACTTTGCTGACCAGCGAGAGGAGATCCGTGTCCTTCGAGTTAGCGTCCATCACGACGAGATTTGGTGCTTCTTCCGCGCAGATTGAGAGAAGCTTATCCTCGCTAATCGTAGTAGCTGGCTGGAAGCCAGCCTGCCGCAGCAAGAAGGCATCAAGATCAACCTGTTCACGATCATCGCCAAAGATGACTACTCGCATCTGATCGACCATTCATTCAACCGCGTACCAAGTGACTCTCCGCACCACAGTATTCATCCAAATCATACAACCGTCCGCCCTGAAGTCAAGTTGGTCTTTCCCGATCTGCTCAAGCCGGAGCAGGGCAGTCAGTGCCTGAGTCGGCTGAAGAGGGAACGCGTCCTGTGAGTGAAGCGGGCCCGTAAGTTGAACCTCCTCGGCAATCGCCTCATCCGACTGTACAACTCCCGCATCTGAGCCCCGGAGAGCGCTTTTCTGCTCTCGAAGTAGGCCACAGCCACCCGCCCCATGGCCCATGTGCCAGCAGCAGCTATTGAGCCCGATATGATCCAGCCCGGGCCAGGCAGAAACTTGAGGGCCTCATGGGTTGCGTAGCGCAGTAGAACGCCTCCTCCGATAGTGCTGAGCAGTTCCTTGGCGCGGTCAGGCCCCATTGCTTCGCCATAGATGGCGGCGATGCGTAGGGTGAGGCGTATCTGGGAAGCCAGGAGGAAGGGTATGTCGACAAAGGGGATAGGTTCGATTCCGATGAGGAAATTGAGCATGCTGGTGTGGCGAATCACACTGCGAGTCATCCGCCGGCGATAGATAGGTAGCTCCCTGCCCAGCGCCACCGCCAGCGCTGGCCGCAGCTCGATTAGCCGGGGGAGAAGCACGTCAGCCACATTAGTGCCTTTCTTGGCCGAGATAGGTATGACTGACGTGCGCAACTTGGCCTCAGCATCGGCCACCACCGGTCTCAGTTCTCTCTTGATCAAGTCTATCTTGTTCAGGGCCACAATGAGGGACCGCTTCTTGGCTCGCAGCACCTGGTAAAGGCTGTAGTCTTCCTGGCGCAGGCCAGCTGCCCCATCGAAGAGAAGGATGGTCAGGTCCGCTTGGCGCACCGCTTCCAAGGCCAAGTCACGCCGGTCGACACCACCTACCTCTCCGAAACCAGGCGTATCGATTAGGGTGAAGGGCCCCAGGTACTGGGTCAATACTTCCTTGGTGGTGCCGGGGACTGCCGTGACCGGCGACACGCGCTTTCCAACCAGAAGGTTGACCAGAGTGGATTTGCCCGAGTTCACAGGCCCCACTATGGCCAGCCTGGCGAGGACCTCCTCCGTTATGTCTTGTGTCAAGCTTTCGCGGTCAAAGGCCCGCAGCAGACCCCTCAACTCAGTGAGAGCCAATGGGATCTTCAGCATAGGATCTCCTGCGCTAGACAGCTACCTCGAATGATAGCAGACCGACAGTCAGTAGGCCAACGACTCGTTTCCCGTTGTCGCACATATGCAAGAGGGCCACGATTTGTGTATAATAGGGCAGCCTTGCGGGCCCGCGCTTGGCTCACCGCCCGCGGAGGGAAGAAGCATGATTATGCAAGTCGACCGCCGAATCCAAGCAGTACTTGGTTTCTTCGTCGTGCTCTCGGCCCTGCTGCTGGCTGCGGCGGCCGGATGCGCCCCCGTATCGCCTCCCACCGCCAGCGTGCCTGCGCTAGACTCCACCCCTGTCGTGACCTCGACGGTCCCTGCCTCAACCACTCCGTCTCCCAGGGCCACTCCCGCGGAGCCTGCCCCTTCGTTCATCACGCTGACCATGTGGGGGCCTGAACAGTTCTCACCCGGCGAAGAGGACAGTAGTAGAGAGGTTCTGCAGGCACAATATGAGGACTTCGCGGATGAGAATGCGGACATTGGCGTCGAATACATCGCCAAGGCTCCCTACGGAGAGAGCGGGGTGCTGGACTTTCTCCTGACCGCCAGCTATGCTGCTCCCGACGTATTGCCAGACATAGCAATAGTGGATGCTTTCGAGCTGGGCCCCCTGGTACGAGCAGGGCTTGCGCGTCCGTTGCAAGATTTGATCGACGAGGATTTGAGAGCAGACCTTTTTCCCTTCGCCCGCGAGGCCTGTGCCTTCGATGGCGACTTGATGGGTATACAGTTCGAGGCCGACATAGAGCATCTGGTCTACTACACCAAGGCTTTGGAGGAGCCTCCGGCCGCATGGGCCGACTTCCTTACCGGCCCGATCAGCTATACATTCCCGGCCGGCGGCCAAGAAGGTCTGGTCAACGATGCATTCCTGATCCAGTATATGGCTCAGGGAGGCCGGTTGCTGGATGAGGAGGGGAATCTCGATCTTGAATCCTCTGCCATTCAGCGGGTGCTCAGGTTCTACGACGCCCTACGCAAGTACGACGTCAGCCCCTTGAGAGTGTTGGAGATCACGAATCTGCAGGAGTCTTGGGAAGCGTATGCTGAGGGCAACATAACGGTTAGTCACATCAGTTCCTGGCGATACCTCACCAGCCAGTCCATCATGCAGGACACGAGCTTCGCCGGGGTGGTCACGGAGACTGGCGAGCCGGCCACCATGAGTCGAGGATGGGCTTTCGTCATCATCACCGAGTCGCCGCATCGACAGGCGGCAGCAGCGCGGCTGATAGAATGGCTGATGGCTCCCCAGAATCTGGCGCGGTGGAGCCGGGAGGCGAACCACCTACCGACGCGTGCTTCGGCTCTGCGACTGACCAGGTGGCCCCTAGACTACGTCGGATTCCTGGAAGGCCTGCTGCAAAATGCATACTACCGCCCGTCGAGTCCGAATTTCGAGAGCATCGCTCGGGCCCTGCAGGTCGCGGTGGAAGACGTGTTGACCGGCGCACGCACGCCTCGACAGGCGACTAATGAGGTCATGGAAACCCTGCAGTAGGGACGCCTGACCGATTCCATCGAATGCCTCTTCGCTGTCCTCCGCATGAGGGGTAGTTTCCTAGCTCACTGTTCCCGAGGACCCTACTCCTCCGCATATCGGCCAAGGACCTCGTCCTCAAACTCCTTCAGAGTAGCTTCCAGTCGCTGCTGCCGCACGGCCATGGTCAGATCACCCCTCGT
>CAZBJW010000024.1:7816-16383 GCA_964492135.1 uncultured Anaerolineales bacterium | reverse complement strand
CACTCCCCGGACCATGTCCGTCCTTCGCCGCAATCCTCGAGTTATGGCATCGGGATAGTCTACGCTGACCAGCAAACTGTATACTTCGTCCATCGTGTTCAGCAACTCTTCCCCCTGGGCCAAATCGCCAACGCGCATGATGTCCAGTATGGCGCGCCTCAATTCGCCCATCGCCTCGCCGAGTCCGTTCAGATATACAGCGTGGTCTATGTTTAGCCCCTCCGGGCTTGGGAGAGGCTGCCCCGTGAGCAAGGCATAGGTGATGCTGGCTTCGGCGAACTCCTTTAGCGCATCTTGGACATAGCCAGCCTCGTAAATCCCAGGCTCGTCAGCCAAATCCGTATTGAACTGGCCCACCAAGGCGCGGCCCTCCTCCAGCATCTCCTTGGCCGTTTCAAACTCGCCTCTGTGTACTGCTCGTATGGTATTGGCCGAGTGACGAATCAGACGGCGCGAAAGCGCCAATACCTTCTCCCTGGTTTGGTGCCTCGACTCCAGTGTCTCTAGAGCCCGCTGGGCGATGTCCTGCAACTCATCCACTGCTCTCTAACCTCCTCTCATCTCTGAACCCTATCTCCCGTTCGCTCTGGTCCTGCACGATACCACAAGCAAAGGTGAAGCCGCTTATGTGCCCGCTCCAGCCGCTCAATTGTAACACACGGAGACCTCTCCTAGCAACGGATGCTTGACAAGGACCAAAGGCAGCGGTATACTGCGTGGCGTCCAAGCGGGCGGAGGGTCAGCAATCGCTCTGTGCCGGTGGTCCTGATACTGCGTATCTGATCGTCCAGTGCTGGCGTCGGTTTGCGACCACGCTTCACTCAAAGCATGACTTTCTCCAACGTACGCAGGAAGGAGGGCGATTGAACAGTAATAGGATTCCACAGCGCTTCGGGCTTGCACTCTGGCTTCTTCTCGCAGTACTCCTCGTCTCCTGCGGGCCCGCTCCAACTGCCACCCCTGGCATCACCGTGATCGAGACCACCGTGGCGCGGAGTGTCATAGCTACATTGACGGCCGAAGCACCAACTTCAACCCCCGTACCGACGCCGACTTCAACTTCGACCCCAGTACCGTACAACGTCTACTTTGGCGACCTGCACGTCCACACATCGAAAATACACACCGCAGCTGCTTTCCAAGAGAAGTTCGGTCGCGGCGTGATGAGGCTGGCGCACCTCCATGTCAGAGACGTGATGGACCACGATTTCATAGCCGTCACGAACCATGCACGGCTGCTGGACGATTGGATGTGGGAAGTCACCCAACAAGTGGCCGACGAGTTCACCCGAGACGGCGAGTTCGTCTCTTTCCCCGCCTTCGAATGGACTGCCAGCCATCAGTGCGGCACTCACTTCTCTCCCGAGCGCCCGGACTATCCCGATTGGGGTCATCGAAACGTGTATTTCAGGAATTCGCAGGTGACTGCCTCCCTCCCCAGATGTAATGATCCCAGGTATGATACCCCAGAGGAGTTTTTCGAGGCACTTCCCGGACCTGATGTCGCCACGACCATCCCGCACCACACGGCCGCTGGACGCCTTTCCTTTGAGTGGTCCACTGTCAATCCGCACTACGACCGCTTGTTGAAAATCATTCAGCATAGGGGAATCTACGAGACAGATATCATCGAGAACGGTTGGAGCAACGGCCAGATCCTGGGCGTGGTGGGGGGCACTGACGATCACGTCGCCGCCCCCGGCTGGCCACAGGGCGTCAGCGCCATATTGGCGCCCGCCTTGACACGCGACGCACTTTTCGATGCCCTCCTACAACGCCACACCTATGCCACCAGCCATGGCGACATCATTCTCCACTTCTTCGGCGATGGGCAAATGCAGGGGAGCGTCCTTCCTGACAGGAGTGCTGTAAGGTTAAATGGGCAGGTCGTGGGAGTCAGTGGAGACGTTTCCCTGGTGGAACTGGTGGACAATGGCGCGGTGATCCAATCGTGGCGGCCTATCCAGAGCGCCTCATTCAGGTTCGATACAACGCAGGAAGTCGAGGACGAACCACACTACTTCTACATCAGGGTTACACTGAGCAACGATCACCGGGCCTGGTCGAGCCCGATTTGGGTGAACTATCCTGGCCCAGAGCTATGATCTGTAACTGGGGTATATAGCCATCGTCCTCTGGTCGGACAACCTCGGGCCTGGCCCCAAGTGGCTCTCCCTGCTATTCCACGGTGATTAGGTCCCTCATCCCCGCAAACAGCCCTTCACCGATGCCCCGCACATCCATGATATCCTCGATCGCTCCAAATGGTCCGTGAGCCTCGCGATGGTCAAGAATTGATTGAGCCAGTGTGGGACCTATCCCAGGCAGTGTCTGCAACTCTGTCGCGCTGGCGGTGTTGACATTGACCAAGGCTCCGCTGGACGTTTTGTCAAGTGCCACCGGCGGGTTCTGCTCCCCGATCTCAGGAACGTAGATCTGCTCTTCGTCATGAACCCTCTGGGCCAGATTGACGCGGTTCAGGTCCGCCTCTGCCACTGGACCCCCTGCGGCTTTTAAGGCCTCCTCCACCCTGCTGTCGTGTGGCAGATAGTACACGCCTGGATTAACCACCGCCCCGGTGACGTAGACGGCCACCGAGGCCGGCGTTGGCTCCGCCGCGGGCGAGGGCTCAACTATCTCTATTGGTTCAGGCGTGGGACGACGAAGAAGGATGATCCCCGCAGCCGCGAGGAGCAACAGGGATAGGGCCCCAACTATGGGGATCCGATGCCTCTCCAGCAGCTCATTCATCACCAGTCCCGCATCGTTTGCTCGATGGGGAAGACCGGCTCGATATCCACTGGGATATCCGCCACACGCGACATCGCCTTCTTTAGCGGGGGCGTTAACTGGCCATAGGTGCCCAGGAACTCCTTCACTCCTTGGTAATCTCCCCGGGCTTGAAGCAGCAATACCCTTCTGGTGAGTTCTCGCATCGCTTCCAGCATTATGTCGAAATCCACCCTGAATCTGCCAGTTCCCTCATCGCATAACAGGCCGCCTCGCTCCGAGAGGAAATTGAGCTCCACCAGCGCCGCCCTGCCATGGGCAGTGTCGATTCCAAAGCGAAGGGAACGAAGGGTGGCGACAGCAAGGCTGACGCACGCCTGCTCCAGACCTGAAAGCACCCCCTTGTCAACCAAGTGTGAGAAAGCGCACACGCCCGCGACGTCGGCCTTCGTCTCCTCAATCGGGGGATAAAGTTCCTTGAGGGCCAGGCTCACCGTCGCCTTTGAACCGTCGGAAAGGGCGACGAAGCCCGGTCCCATGCTGTGGGCCAGTTCGTGCATGAGGACGACATTGAACAACGCCTCGAAATCCACCATCGGCAATTGGTCTTCTGCCATGATCCGCTCGGCGGTAGGGAGGGTGCAATTGCGGAACTTCGCCTCGGCGAGGTTCTTGAGCATCACCTTCTTGCTGCCCTTCATTTGCCTTACCTTCTCATCGTTGGGCAGCACGAACGCGGCGGCCTGGACGCCCGGCTTGATCTCCCCCGCGGAGAACACCACACTCACCACACTGATGGGGGAACTCTCACCCCATTCAATGGCCTCGTACTCGCCAGCACCTGGCAGATGGTCTTCGATCTCGCCCAGGAAGCCAGTTAGGGTCTCCAGCTTCTGGCTTTCCTGGGGGTCCTTGAGGGCGACCACGGCCTCAAACGCAGCCTTATAGCTGAGCAGCCGATCCTCGTAGACCTCGTACGGTCCGATAGTCAAGTCGATGAGACTGTCTTTGACGTCCATCCACTCTATTTCGCTCTCGAAATAGTCGTTACTCCTGAACGCCTCAGCTCTACTTCTGAGAAACTTGGCCAGCGAAGGGGTGTCGCTTAGGTCGGCCGCCTCTTCGAGCAGCCTCGCCGAGGGTGCGAGGAACTCCTCGTAGGCGGAGGAATAGGGGACCGCGACCAGCCGGCCACCCTCTCGCCTGATCGAGGTATAGTAGCTCGTAAACGCTTCCTTGTCTTCAGGATGCTCAGCCAGCCAACTCTCGAACTCGTCCTTCGTCAAATCGGGCGGATAGAATCCGGCGCCAAGTGGTTTCTGCTCCTCGCCGATGAAGGGTCTATGCTCATCGAGGCGGTCCCAGGGGCCGAACATGATGTGGAAGTAGTGGAGCAAGTCTGTGCTCTCGGCGGTCTCAGAAGCCTCAAGCTTCCGCAGCACCTGAGGATTGTGGGGCGATACCTGCCGGAGGAAGATCTCGTCCATGTAGCGCGCCGCCTCGACGAGCTTAATGAGCACCTGTTTGTCGTTGTCGCCCAGCAACCCTTCGTCCAAGGTCAGGTCCGTGGGGACAAACTGCCTTATCTTTTGCCGGATACTCCTATCCATGCTATTGCTCTCCAATAGGTTCGCATGCTACCGCAGGCGTAGCCATTTTACCATGCTTCGTCCGCCACTTCAACAGGTTCTGGGATTGCCGGTCTTTCAACATCAGCTGCCGTCGCCGTGTAAGCCACGCAGGCCTCCTAGCTCACCGGCACGTCAGGGGGCGCCCTGATGCCAACCTGCAATTCAGCGTCCAGTGGATCCAGGGCGTGGGTAGATCGGTCACCAGACTTCTCCATGCCAACCAGTGACCGTGATATGCTGGCCCACTACCCATGTGTTGAAAAGGACGGCGATTTGGCGTAGACTCAATCAAACGAGGAGGCTCGCTGTCCGCTCTGGTGCCAAAAGGCTTCAGGCGTTCATGAGGATCAGGCGCGGCCCTGTGACCATGCCCTCGAACGCGGGCGGCCGAAGTAAGGTTCTCCATGTGCAAGCTGTGCGGATGGCGAACTCCTCGTTTCGGCTCTTGCCTGGCCTGGCCGACAAGAGAGAATCTGGCGTGCCGGTGCTTCCTCAAGATCAATGAGGAGCTATAGAGAGTCTGTGCTAGTCAGTCACCCCTCTAGGGCCAGAATGGGATTGATAGAAGAAGTCGCTGACCTCCATCATCTGGCGCGGGTCTTCAGCCACTACCAGCGGAAGCACCGCAGTTCATCAAGGCGAGACCCGTTCCGTTTCAGCTACGATGGCGAAACCACGGCCGACTTCGCCGAGCACCTAGACAGCAATCTGCGCGCTCTCGGTCAAAGCTTGCTACGCGCTGAGTATTGCTTCTCGCCGTTCTTGGAGAGGAAGATCACGGTGCCGGGAGGCAAGACCAAGACCATCTGCACAGCAACTCTTCGAGACACACTGGTGCAGAAGGCCGCGGCGCTCATCACAGATGCCGAATTCGACCGCCACGTGCCGGCCAACTGCTACTCCTTTCGCTGTGGAAAGGAGCGCCCGACGATCAATGACGCCATTGCCGCCATCGTCAGGTATCACAAAACAGGCCTCTATTGGGTGGTCAAGGAAGATATCAGTTCCTACTTCGATAATCTGGACCACGGCCTGCTGCTGGCTGATCTCAAGCAGCTCCTTTCTGCCGATCCACTCGTCTCGTCCCTCTATGCGAGCTACCTCAAGGCCCCGCGCCTGGTGGCAGGACAGGTGCTACCGCGTGAGCGGGGCGTACCAGTAGGGAGCATCCTGGCCAACCCTCTTTCGAACCTGTACCTGACGCCTCTCGACAACACCATGGAGGAACGTGGTCATCGCTATCTGCGATACTGCGATGATATCATTGTGTTCTGTGACAACGGGCGCGAAGCCTGCGAGGTCAGGGAGATGATCGCAGGCACGGTGGCAAGGCTTGGCTTGAAACTCAATCGGGCGAAAAGCGTGTTGCTGCCACCGGGAGGGCGGTTCGTCCACCTGGGATACGAGTTCGATGGACAGACGATCAGAATCGGTCCTCGAGCCCTGCACAAGTTCAGGATGAGGATCAGGAGTGCGACGTCCCGCCGAGCGTACGATGGCCTGGGCGCCCAAGACTTGTATTCGGACCGTGGGCGGGCAGCTCTGCGAGAGGTCATAGGGCGGGTGAACAGAGAAATCGTCGGCGACACCCCGCGCAATTGGGCCCGCTACTTCTCCAAGTGTGATTTCGATGACCAGTTTCGAGAGTTGGACTACTGGATTCGAGATCACATTCGTGCGGCAGTGACCGGGCGCTGGAACAAGGGCAATTATCGCCTGCTCCCTACCCCCCTATTGCAGGACCTGGGCCTGAAGTCACTGGTGGGTGAGTACTACAAGTGGAAGAATCGCTGGCAAGACAAACACAAGGGCTTGGTCCACTCCATCGCCAATCTCGATCACCTGCGCGAGATCTCAGAGTCATATCGGCGACGGTACTACAATCCCTTCAAAGGGGGCTACGACTTCAAACAGGGGGCCGACGGCGTGCATATGGAGCAGTTCCTCCGCGCCGAAGCCACCAATCTTCGGCGCATACAGGATTCGCTACTAAGTGGAGACTACCGCTTCACTCCCTTCGTTGAGTACACTCGGGCGAAACAGGGGCGCCCAGACGAACGAGTCATTTGCCGGGCTGGTCTGTCGGACACCATCGTCCAGAAGGCTATCAGCCGAGTCGTGGACCAACGACTGGACAATGCTCTGGACGAGAGCTGCCATTCGTATCGCCGAGGAAAAAGCCAGTTTGCCGCTGTAGGCCAAGTGTTGAGGTACATCAGAATGAAGGAAGACTGGTGGATCCTCAGGTACGATGTCCGCTCCTTCCTGGACACGGTTGATTTGACCATGCTCTGCTCACAACTGGAGGATCTTCTGAGGGACGAGCCGCTGGTCTTGGGCCTGTACCTGAAGTATCTATACAATGTAAGGCTGCGCGATGGTAGGCTGCTATCCCGTACCCGGGGCCTCCCACGCGGTGGAATATTAACCCCCTTCCTCGCGAACCTATACCTCACTCCCCTCGATCGGGTTATGGCCCAGGGAGGGTTCCACTACGTCAGATACGCAGATGACATGATCATCTTGGCGGCAAACGAGACGCGCGCAATAGAGGCCCGACGACTGATAGAGTTGCTGATGGCACAACTCAAGTTGGAGCCGAGTCCCCACAAGAGTGCAGTCATCCCGCCACGGGGAGCGTTCGAGTATCTGGGCTACCTGATCAAGGGTCGGGAGGTGAGGGTCGGACAGTACGCCACAAATTCCCTCAAGAGGCGCATCAACCGGGCCACGGCGAGACGGAAGTATCCTCACTTGACTACGAAGTCTTTGGGTACGCAGGAGGGGCAAGAGGCGCTTCGGGTGCTCATCGCCAAGGTGAATCGAACGTACATCTACAGGGGTGGCAACGACTGGACGAGGCACTTCTGTCGCTGTACGAGCGACCAACAGTTCCGAGAGCTAGACGCCTGGTTAGCTGACCGTATCAGAGCATGCGTAACCAAGAGATGGGCGAAGAAGAACCGTCGCCTGGTGCCGTACGGCCTGTTGAAGGACCTGGGTTGGAAGCCACTGGTGCCCCTTTTCCACCATTGGCGGAGAGCGGTGTGGAAACAGGGAGGTAGTGATTCGTAGCCCCTGCTGCCGGATATGGGTTTGCAGCCCATGTACCTCGCCAGTTCTGGGCCACGAGGCAACAGCGCCCTCGGGTACGGGCGCCTCGTGGTGGGGGAGCTGCGGCAATTCCATTGCCAAAGGACACGTAGGTGTCTGCCGGCAGCAGGGGCTGCTCCTAAACACATCGGATATGTCCAGGCTGTGGGATCGGAACTACTCAGTTCCCGAGACTACTGGCTCAAGCGTCTAGTAGCACCTGACACCGGGGGCAGATGTAGGTTCCTCTCCCGCCCACCACCAACCGCTCGATGGTGGCCCCACAGCGGGGGCAGGGCTCATTGTCTCGCCCCGAGACCGACAGGCGCTGTTGATGCGTTCCCTCGCTGCCGTCCGGACGAACATAGTCGGACCTGCTAGTTCCCTTGTCCTCGATCCCCTGGCGCAGCACCTCACGAACGGCACTATACAGGCGACTCAACTCGTCGGTGCTCAAGGTGTCTGCCGTACGCTGCGGATGCAACCCCGCCTTGAACAGAGCTTCATCCACGTATATGTTGCCCAGGCCAGCGATGAACCGCTGGTTGAGGAGCAATGGTTTAATCATCCCCCGGCGGCCATCGAAGAGAGCGCAGAAGTCCTCTACTTCGAAGTTTTCCTCTAGGGGCTCCGGCCCCAAATCACCCAAGACTTCCTGCGGATCATCCACGAGGTAGAGGCGTCCAAACTTGCGCACAATCACGAAGCGCAATTCCTCGCCATTGTCCAGTCGGAAGGAGAGGCGTGTATGCGGCTGCCACGGCAGGGTGGAATCTACTAGAAGCAAGCGCCCCGTCATGCGCAAATGCACCAAGAGCATCCTGCGGCCGGACAATTTCAACACTAGAAACTTGCCCCGGAGGCCCACATCCTCTATCCGCTTGCCGAGGATCTGGCGAGAGAATTCCTCCACCGAAGGGCGGTCCACACAGCCTTCCCAGCCGACTCGCACTCCCGTGATCACACGACCAACCAATAGGGGTCGAAGATCGTTCCTGATCGTCTCTACTTCTGGCAGTTCAGGCATCTCGAGTCGCAGGCATCCTGCAGGATAGAAAGTCCCAGCAGCCCTTCATCACGCCCAGTATCAATGCCACCGAGCGCACTAAAAGC
>CAZBJW010000024.1:0-7806 GCA_964492135.1 uncultured Anaerolineales bacterium | reverse complement strand
ACCAAAGCCGTCGGTCTTGAGCTCTTCCAGCGTTAAAAGCAGTGCGGGTGAAACAACCCCTACCAGTGGATCTTTAAGCAAGGCCTTGACACTGAAGGGCAGAACGCAAACCAAGAATAAGACTGCGCCCACCAAAGCCGGCAACGTGACCCCGCAGAGGAGGGCTAGCGCCACCACAGGTATCAGCAGAAGAACCACCCCCATCTGCACTTTCAAGCTCTCGGGCGTATGAGAGTCTCGCACCGCTTTCCGTGGATGGCGCTCCAGAACCATCACTTTCCAATAGCCGATGTTGAACTTGCGCCCAAAGTAGGCCGCCAGTGTCTCTGGATGTTGATGATAGACCACTGCGCGTGGATTGAACACCATCCTGTAGCCGCGCTCCGCCAGGCGGAAGGAGAACTCCTGATCCTCCACTGAGGCGCTGGGATATCTCACATCGAAACCCTTCTCCCGGAGGAACACCTCCCGGCGGTACCCCGCGGAGTAGGTATCGATGAAATCGATTTGTCTTCGCCTTGCCATCCGTTCGTACCGCTCCTCGTACTCGCACTGCACGAAGCGGGGGATGACTCCCTTCTGCCGGGTCCGATAGGCACCCTTGACACCCACCACTTCCAGGAGTTCGAAGGGCGCAACCATCTCAGTGATCCAGTTCTTTGTCGGTTGGCAGTCGGCGTCGGTGAAGAGGACGATTTCCCCATTGGCCTCCATGACTCCCCTATTCCTGGCGGCCGCTGGTCCCTTGTGGGGCTGTTCTATGAAGCGAACATCAAAGCGACTTGCTATCTCCCTCGTCATGTCGCTGGAGCCATCGTCCACCACTATGACTTCATAGCTACGACCAGGCAAGCTCTGTGAGGCCAATGCCTGCAGGCAAGCGCCTATAGTGGCCGCGGAGTTGTAAGCAGGCACGATGACGGACACATCCATCACCTGTCGCCCACTTGCCTGATCAAGCGGTAGAGGGTGACATTCTCTTTCCACAGGCACAACACCCCCGCCAGGATGACTGGCAGAACAACGATGAAGTGCAACACGAAACCATACGCCAGGGCCAGAGCACCTTCCACCCCGAAGACTGAGAGGGACAGCACGCATAGGTACTGGAACACGCCGAGCCGACCCGGCGACGAAGGCACGACCAAGCCAATGTGGATCACAACCAGGACGAAAAGGGAGGCAACGACCAATGGCACCTCTATACCCAGTGCTAACAGCGTGAGGCAGTTCGTGAGGCCCGCAAGCACCCACACGCCAAATGACCAAGCCACAAGTCGGCCATTGACGTTGCTGGCCCTCAGGGAGGCGAGGCTGTCACCCAGCACTTCGAGCCGATCTGGCAGGCCCAACCGCTCCAGACCGGGCACAATCCGAGATGCTCTTCTCAGAGCGGCAAGTATCGAATCTCTTTGACCGGTGAGGAGGACTATGGCAACCAGAAGACTCCCCAGTGCCAGGGCCGCAGTAGCTCCCGCCATACGAAGCCAATCCGGCAGAGGCATGACCACAAAAAGCGAAGCCAGGACAAGGAGCAGCATCGCGCCGTCGAGCAGCTTCTCCACAATAATCGTCCCTAACGCGAAGAGCTTAGACTGTCCCTCGCTCTCGCCGATCAGATAGGCGCGAGCCAACTCGCCCACCCGCGCGGGCAACAGGAAGTTCATCGTCTGACCGATGACCATAGCCGAGAATAGGTGGCTGAGGCGCAGATTGCGATGCCGTGGGTAGAAGAGAAGCCCCCAACGGAAGGTCTTGGCTGCTATCGTCGCTGCAACAGTTACCAGACCCAATGCTACCAGGCGTGCATCTGTAGCTTCCACGGCCATCAGCAGAGCTGTCGGACGCACCCCCCTGAAAGCCAGGATCAAGAGAACGATGCCCAGCGCCACACCTGTTGCCAGGGATGCCTTCCATACGCTGCTTCGGCTGATCACCATGGGATTGCTTCCATGAGTGAAGCTCCCAGACGAGCCGGCAAGCCCGAATCCTTCATTACTTTCGCCCGTGAAGAGCCTTCGATGCGCCTGCATGGTCCCTTGCTGAACCAACCAAGCGAAAAGCCGGAGGGACGGGGGGACAAGCAGTCACGGACTGTCAGTGGGAGGACGTGTAACTGCCATACGCCAGCCCCAGAGGAGTAATAAGCCAAGTATCCGGATCGAACAGATTGCCAGTGGCATAGTTCGTGTCGCTAAGGCTGTACCAGGCCCAACGTTGAACCAGCCGATCCCCGTCGGCCGGATAGCCCAGAGAGTGGTCCGTGGCTGTTATGAAGTAGTCGAAGGTGGCGTACATGAACTGCCTGACTCTCTCGAACGGAAAGCCGTAATCCTCTGGCATGAGGATGCCATACTCGGACACAATCAGTGGCTTGTTCCTCTCCCCCTTTTCCTTCATCCAACGCCGAAACGCCAGGATCTGTTGGCGGAATATCTCCATGTCATCGTGATCGTCGATCTCGAAGCGGCGGCCTTGGTCAACGGAGATGCCGGGAGGAATCTCGACGCCCCAGGAGCCACGCTCCTCGCGCAGGATGAAGGCGTGCACGTTCCAGACGTCCACCGGGATCATCTCACCGTATAGATCCCTATAAGCCTCCAGGATCATGTCCAAGTACTGCAATCGAAGTGGGGTGGCCTGAGAGACACCCCCTACGGCCACCTGACATGTCGGATCGATACTCTTGAGTAGTCGATACACCTCATGATAGACCGCGGCATACTCGACAGGTGTGGCATTGTCCTGCCAGACAACGTCAGGCTCGTTGCCAATAATCCACAGCGACCCCGCGTTGCTTCGGATGACCTTTTCCAAGTCCTGCCCACGGGGACGGTATGAGGAACCCTGCACCCGTATCATGTGTGCAAACTCCATGCCTCCAGGGCGAGCAGGATCGAGATCGGTCCTCCAGTTGACGTACCACCCAGCGTGGAGTTGATCGACGGCGTATCTACCTATGGGCGAAATAGCCACACCAAAACCAAATCTGTCACTGACGGCCATAGCAGCGGGCGCGGGGGTCGCGACCGCGAATTGTGAGGTGGGCGTAGGGCGTTGTGTTTGAGGTTCCGACGCCGTGGCCGTAGAAGTAACGGTGAGTTCTGGACTAGCCGTACCGAAGAACTCTGGCGTGATCCCGGCGGCCTCCGTACCTGCTGCCTCTGTCTGGGTGACTGTCGGTATCAAACGTTCACGGGGCGTCGGCGGTGTCGAGGGCGACCGCCGCTCAGCATTCAGGAGCGAGCGCCTCACATCCCGGCCGTAGTAAAGAGATGCCCCCGCCAGCAGCAGCCCCATCAAGATCAGCCCACCTGTCAAGATCCGCCAGTCCCTTCTGTTTGCAGCGACCAGCACAGCCACGAGGGCGATGGCCAGCAGTAAGCCCGCGCCGAAGCAGAGCGCCCGCCGCCATGGCCCAGTGGCCATGAGAAGCCCCACTCCGGCTACCGGCTCGGGTGTCACCGTGCGCGTCGCTACCGAGGGACCTCCTGCTTCTTCCACCGTAGGTGCGGGGGACAGAGAAACGGTCACCAGGTAGTCCTCGGTCTCGCCGAAGGCGAAAGCACCTCTGCCATCCCAGTCGTCCCCAGAGATGATCTCTCCATAGCTCAATGTGAAGCGAGCCCAGGTCTGGCCGACGCGAGGGCCAGTCGATAACTGGAGAGGAACGAGCGCCGAGGTAGCGCCATCTGGCCATGAAGAGACATCTATGGGGAGGTTGCGCGCTGACCATTCGGAGGCCACCAGACCCTCTGGACAAGAAACCCTTCCCGCCCAGGAGCCATCCCCGTCCCAGTCAACAAGCACGTTCAGGTACAATAGGTGTTCCCCATCATATGGATGCTCGGAGACATCCCTGCTCCGAATCGTGACTCTCACCTCAAGACTGGCCTGAGTGCAGGTCATCAACTTGCCCATCGCCACGCCGTCGTCGTGGAGATCCTGATCTATCTGTCTGGAATCCTGCTCCTGATCCACCGCTTCTCCCAACCACTCAAACTCGACTGCGGAGTGTCGAGCGCCATCTCTCGACAGAAGCGAGGAATAGGTAGGATCGGGTGCATCTCCGAAATCCCACACCGGCGTCGGCGTAGCTGACGCCGCACCCATAGTAGTAGGAGACACCGCAGCCGCTGAAGTCGCCGTCACTGAGGCCGCCAGGGCTGCTCTGGGACTCTCCGTGGGCCCAGTAGCCAGCGTGTAGGTGGCCGTGGGCGGCACGGGCGCAGGCGTGTCCTCAAGCACTTCCTCTGTGGGGATAGGGCTCGTCCGCGTACCGGGCGGAGAAGTGGGCGTCCTCGTGGGCACCGTCTGCCGTAGAGGGTCCATCCACGGTGCCGCCCATGTGGCCGGGCTGGACGAGAGCAAAGAGACGCCCAAGGCAGCCACCAGCACCAAGCCTATGGGCCACCTATTCATCATTCCATCTCGCGATCACGTGCGTCAAGATCTGTACCAAGGTCTGCCTAGCGGAAGACGACCTCGAACTCCCTGTCAACGAGGAGATTGGACTGGAACACGACTTGAGCATGGGTCAACGAACTCGGTTCCGGTGACGTGGAGAGAACCTCCGCGTCTGAAGGCAGCGTGACGGCCAGTCGCAGAGGAATACCTGATGTACCGGGCTGTTTCTGGACCACGAGTCTGTATGCTGTCGTCGAACCCGCTCTCTCGAGCGTCTCCGAGGGGAGTTGATACTGAAAGACCATATCGCGTCGCTCACCGGGAGCCACTACGAAGAAATCAGCGAACACATTCTTCCCCGCCTCCAAGGGCCCCACGTCAGTTGGCAGAGCGCTGCCAGCTAGGCCATTCTGCCTGGCGCGGAGACTGCCTTCCGGCAGAGTGACCTCCGGACCCTGCAGCAGTCGAGCACTCGCGGGCACGTACACCCGCAGGTAGTTCCAGTAGCAGCCCTCCATCATCTCCGGGTAGGTCGGTGGGTAGGCCGCCTCCTGGACACAATGATCTAGCTGACCACTGCTGTTGTTTCGATAACCGACCGAGACCTCACCCCACAGGCCGCCATCCTCCTCGATGTGAACGTCATAGTCCACAGTGCTCTCCACGCTGGCATTGACCTTGTTGAATCCCATATTGGTGTCGACCACCATCAAGAAATCGCCGGTCGTAGCTCTGAGCGCCCCGTCCCACCCATTCTCGGTGAGGATCTCTTCGACTGTCGGATCCGCGACATAGACCAGCAAGTGCTTCTCGCCGAGCCCTCGGCTGACGAAATCCATCAGAGCCGCAAGATCAAGGGACCGAGGGTCGGTCTCCAGCTTGGCCATCATCGCGCCCAGCAACTCACCCATGAAGTCCTTGCGGTGCATCCACCAATCTCCGGTCTGACCCTCGCCCCCGGGTGACGCCCAGTACTGCTTCATCAAGTCCATCACATTGGCGGCATTCACCTCTTCGTCGTACTCCTCCAGGCGTACCGACCCTAGAGCTGCCACCATCAACGCCACGGCCTCCAGATCAGCAGCCATGACACCATCTACCAGCACGCCCTGATCCAGTTGGTACAAATCGCGCGCTACCTGGGCGGTAGTGGGGAAATCTGCAAACCAGTTGGCGTCCCTGACGAGCCAAAGCTGCGCCAACATATACTTTTCCAAGGGTTCTGGGGCTGAAGGGTGATTCTGGGTGAGGTCATCCACCGCATAGCTGTCGCGGAAGTCCAGTTCCTCGATCTGGCCGTTGTCTATCTTTAGCAGGGCCACGCCGCTGATGAACCCCCCGGTGGCCCTCAACTCATGGTTGTTCTGGGCCAGGAGCAGATAGGTGCGCGGCTCATCGACGCCCAACAGATAGGGAGCCACAAGTAGCCCCTGCACTCCCGAGTCCAAGAACGGCAGGTATTTGTCCAACTGCTCCAAGAGTCGAGCCACCTTGGGCGAAAGGCCACCGGTGCTCATCAGCTCCCGGCGTTGCCTGACGCCGTCCAGTTGGACCTTCGCTGCTGCTATCTGAGGCTCGGCATCCGCCAGAATAGCCGCCAGGGCCCTGCCGACGCTGACCTCAGAAGGAGTCTGAGTAGATCCTTCGAGGACGTCCAATAAGGGACCGAGCCCTTCGAAGATCAGCTCGCCAGCCGTGGACATGCTGATACCCAACTCCAAGAGATCCGGCGCTGCGGCGACATCCGCCCCCACAACCGGCAGCCAGCCCAGATAGGGGGCCAGCGCCAGGGCAGGCCCCAACTCCGCCTTGAGACCTGTCAGATGGTCGCCTGCCTGGACTAGCTCGCCTCGTAGCTGCTCCAACTCCGCCTTCTTCAGGCTGGAGAAAAGGTCTGCCTCTGCTCTGGCCTCCAGGTTTCGCAGGTGCAGTTGAACCGCCGTCAGGTGCGCCATCGCTCGTCGATACTTGACGTAACTGAGGATGCCCAGGCATGTAGAGAGGATGATCAGTGGAAGAACGATGCCCACAATTCTGGCTCGTCCAGACATCACACCTTCCTAGGATCACTCGGTGGATTCCATGGATCGCTCAAGAGGCAATAGGCCAGCTGATGCGGCAAGCAAGTATATCACATGCGACGCCACCGGACAATGGCTCCCTTCGGTAACATTCTCATTTGACTGGACACGTGGCTCGCCGAATCTCGCTGGCTCCTCTAGCGTCAACCTGTCCGTCAGGCGCCTCGGCGACAAGGGAACGGCCTTGCCCACATTTGGTGTGCAGTCCCGGGGGGTGGTAGAATAGGGAGTAGTGCCTAAGTGTGGTAAGAGATGAGGTCTAGAGGACTAAAGGCCTTCAGCCGTTGGCTACTACTGGTGCTCATGCTCGTCACGCTGAAGAGAGACTCCCTCCATCCAGCCGCTTCCTTCGAGTACCGCACCGACGCTTTCACCGGCCCCCACAAGTTCGACTGGTCCGCCTACGAACTCGAAACCATCCTGGACAAAGTGACCGGCAGGATAGCCGGGACTGATCAACCAAACGGCTTGAGTGACGAGGAACAGTTGCAGAAAGTTCGAGAGTATTTCTCGCTTGTGGAGAAAATCGGTAGGCTGGAGAGCGAAATCATGGCCGCCAGCGCCGAAGGCGTATCGAGCTCAGAGATCAGTGTTCTTCAAGCTGACTTGGATGTGAAGCGAGAGGAGCGCCTGAAGATCGAGAACCTCGTGGAAAACATCCTCTGTCGGCAGGTGGAAGAGGTTCTTCTTTCCCAAGGTATCACTCTACGTTTGCCTCTGTTTCAGTACTGGGCAATGCCACCTGTGGAATTCGAGTTCCAGTCGTCGCCGGAATTCCTCATCATCTCACGGCGCGACAAGATAGATAGGATCGGAAGCGTCTCGCTGCAACCGAATCTGAGTCCAGCGCAGATAGAAGAGGTCGAGCGTCTGACCGATGAGTTGGACGTCTCCTCCATCGTAGTGCCGACGGGGGGCGTTGGCGCCTATCCCACAGTGATCACAGAGCAATCCTCCCTCGACTTCGCCATCAGAGCAGTCATCCATGAGTGGGCTCACAACTACCTGTACTTCTTTCCTCTCGGCCAGCGTTATGGTCAAAGCCAGGAGTTGACAAGCATGAATGAAACGGTGGCCAGCATGGTCGAGGAAGAGTTGTCGTTGGACTTGGCAAGGCGATTCTACCCCGACGTCTACGAGAGGTGGTTGACGCAGAAAAGCCGCGAGGAGCTACGACCGCCTGTCCCGGTGCACGAAGACGAGTTCAGCTTCAATGCCAACATGCGCAAGACAAGGCTGCGCGTGGAGGAACTCCTTGCCGAGGGCAAGGTGGAGGAGGCAGAAGCGTACATGGAGCAGCGGAGGCAGAAGCTCATAG
>CAZBJW010000023.1:0-28606 GCA_964492135.1 uncultured Anaerolineales bacterium | reverse complement strand
GATATGGGCCAGGCCAGTACGAGGTCCTTTGAAGTGTGGAACTCTCTGCCCGAAACAGCTAGTGCCAAAAGATCGGCTAACCTCGCGGAAGATGGCTTTGACGCCAAGCTGATGGCCGATGCCCGGACAGCGATTGCCGGGAAACGTCGATGTAGAGTGGCAGTACGAGTATCTACGGTATGGAGGCACACGGATTTCACCGCACAGACTCTCACAGCCAAGGCAGTGAACATGAATCCGCTTCTCTTGTAGGGCGACGCGCTGGAGGCCGTACAATTGGTGCGTGAGATGAAGGAGCATAGGTTCAATGAGACCCCTCAAGCAAGACCTTTCCATATTCAACAGATTCAGTTTTGAGAAGCCACCCGTAGGCGTTAAGTTCCTGTTCTTCAGGCCAGACGGAATAAAGCAGCTATCGATGGACAAGAATCTCTCCTTCTGTGAAATGCTCACAGAAGCCCAGCAAAGGAGAACCCCATTTTACTTCGGTAAGGACAATAGTGAGGCGTGTGTTGGGAAGATCCTATTGGGAATGGAGGATATGGAGCCCTTTGCAGAAAGCGGGCAGATTGGAGCCAGATTGGAGATCTTCCAGGAGCCACGCGCCAACTACATATTCTATCAATACGTTCCGAAATTCGAAAAAGGCACTGTGAACTATGTCGCTTTCTCCTCCGTAGACGAACTGACATTCGAGCCGGACGTCTTGATCATCAGCGCCAACGCCAGTCGGGCAGAGATCGTGATGAGGGCCATGACCTATTCGACCGGTGAGTTGTATAGCTCCAAGACGACACCGGTAATGGGATGCGCATGGCTCTACATCTATCCATATCAGACGGGCAAAGTGAATTACTTGATTCCCGAGATGATCCATGGCATGAAAGGCAGAGAGTTGTTTGCGGAGGGATCGATACTGATATCTATTCCTTATCAGTGGATACCTATCATTACGCAGAACCTACAGGAGATGACAATCGAACTTCCGTCGCATGCCGGTAAGAAACAGTATCTCGCAGAATTTGAGAGAATAATCGGCCAATTAGCCCAAGACTCTGAGAATCCGTAAAGGGGGTAGAAGAGGAAGGGATCGCACCTTGCCTCTGGCTCTGGAAGGGAGCCAGGCATCCTCAGAGAAGTCGCCTGAGCACCGAGGTCCCATGTTCTCCCATAGCTGAAAGCTCAAAGAGGTGATGGAGGTCGACAAGAACGTAAAGAGGATCATGCGAGTAACTGGTTTGTATTCAATGACCTGACACCATCCAGGAGGTAAACAAATGAGACCACTGACTCAAGACCTTTCCATATTCAACGAATTCAGTTTTGAGGAGCCACCCGTAGGTGTCAAGTTCCTGTCCAGTAGACCAGCAGGGATTGAGCAGACAGACAAGATTCTGCCTTTCTGCGAAATGATCAAGGAAGCACATCAAAGGAGCGCGCCTTTCTACTTCAGTAAGGAGAATGAGGACTGCGTCGGCAAGACAGTATTGGGCATGGAGGAGATGCAGACTTTCGTAGAAGGTGGGCGAATTGGACCTAAATTCGGAATCTATCAGGAGGCGCGCGCCAATAACAGGATCTATCAATACATCCCGAAATTCGAGGAGGGTATCGTCAAGCACGTCGCCTTCTCCGCGTTGGACACTTTGACATTCGAGCCAGACCTTCTCATTCTTTACGCCACTCCCAGTCAGGCAGAGATCGTGCTGAGGGCCATGAGCTATTCGACGGGCGAGATTTGGGACCCCAAGGCAACACCTGTTCTGGGGTGTTCATGGCTTTACATCTATCCATATCAAAGCGGCAAAGTGAATTACATGATTACTGGGCTGACCTTTGGCATGAAAGCAAAAGAGGTCTTCCCAGAGGGATGGATACTGATATCTATCCCCTATCAATGGATACCGACTATCACGCATAATCTAGAGGAAATGGAATGGGTTCTTCCGTCGTATACAGATGGTAGGGAGAAGTTTCTTGAGAGAGAGAAGAGAGTATTCGAGGAAGCAGCCCAAGAGTCTGAGACCTCTTAGCCTAGTTGGGCAGGGTGATTGTGCGGGATCGTGTATGGCGTTTTCTAGATAGAGTATTCGTGGAATAATCGCGGGAAAGGAGGGGGGTGAAACGATGATAGCCGCGATAGTCAAGTTCGAATTGAAGGACGAAGCAAAGAAGCAGTTGGCTGACATCGAAGTCGCGAAGAAGCACATAGGAAATGTCGTTGAAGGCTGTAGGAAGATTCCCGGGCTTAAGGAGAAGCTCTTCATCATGGACCCCAAGACATTGGCTCAGGGCGCCATGTTGATATGGGAAACAGAGGAGCATTTCAAGTCCTATTTGGAATCGGACGAGTACAAGACTACCGTTCTGGATATTTGCGAAGGACAACCCAGAATAGAGGTCTACGTACATACTGCCAATTTGACAGATGGTGTACTGATCTGAAATCAGGCGGCGTGGATGGCACGATGTTCTCCTTGCGCAAGCGCCCAGCCACTTGCTGGCCGTGGTATGATGGCCCGACAGGTTAGAGAAGGGATATCTCATCATGTTAGCTCCTATTTCTGGGCATGGACAGACGTTCGCATGCTGGTCGCAGCCGGCTCGTGGGCCAATCCCTGGGGACGGGCTTCTTCAAACGAGGGACTGATGAGCTCATTGGACGGAGAGTATGCAGTCAAGGAGGGACAAAATGGAAATCAAAGCAGCGGTCGTTTATGAGACTGGAGGAGAGTTCAGTATTGAACAACTAGAACTCAGTGATCCCAACGATGATGAGGTGGTGGTTCGGATAGTAGCCGCTGGCATCTGCGGCACCGATCTGGGCGCCCTGCACGGGCATCTGCCTATCCCGCCGCCGCCCAGTGTCTTCGGACACGAAGGGGCCGGAATCGTCGAGCGGG
Source organism: uncultured Anaerolineales bacterium (assembly GCA_964492135.1). Taxonomy (GTDB): domain Bacteria; phylum Chloroflexota; class Anaerolineae; order UBA7937; family B3-Chlor; genus CAYGAW01. The sequence continues at coordinate 25,703 of CAZBJW010000023.1, read as the reverse complement.
TCGGGACGCGGGTGACCAAGGTGAAGCCGGGCGATCATGTAGTATTGGCCTGGGACTACTGCGGGGCATGCACTGCATGCAAGTCGGGCAAGGAACTCTATTGCCTGAATTTCTTCCTGCACAATTTCCACGGAGCTCGTCCTGACGGTACCACGACCTTGCGCAAGGGCGATCAGGTCATCCATGGGTGTTTCCTGGGCCAGTCTTCTTTTGCCGATTTCGCGTTGGCCAACGAGCGGAACGTCGTCAAGGTGCGGGAAGACGTTCCCCTCGAGATCCTCGCACCCATGGGGTGCGGCGTTATGACCGGTGCCGGTGCGGTGATGAACTCGCTTCATCCCAAGCCCGGGGCTTCCATCGCGATTTTTGGTGTCGGCCCGGTAGGCATGAGCGCTGTTCTCGCCGCGGTCGTGGTTGGTTGTACCACCATCATCGCTGCGGACATCAATCCGGACCGCTTAGAGATGGCTAAAGAATTCGGCGCCACCCATACCGTCAACGCCGGTGAGGTGGACCCGGTGGAGGCGATTCTGGACATGACCGACGGGGGTCCGGAGTTCAGCCTGGAGTGTGTCGGCAATCCGAAGGTGCTTCGGCAGGCCGTGGATGTCCTACCCCGCCTGGGGGTTTGCGGACTCGTGGGGGTTGTACCGCCGGGCACAGAAGTCAGCCTGGATATGGACCTTCTCATGAACGGCCGGACGGTTACGGGGATCCTCGGAGGCGATGCCATTGCGGATCTGTTCATCCCCAGACTCATCGAATTGTACAGCCAGGGGCGGTTTCCCTTTGACCGCATGATCACGTTCTATCCCTTTGACCAAATAAGCCAGGCGGTGGAAGATATGGCGAAGGGGCGCGTGATCAAGCCGGTTCTGCGACCGTAGCGCCAGACAGAATCACTATTGAAAGGAGACACCATGAAAACGCATCAGATGTTCATCGGCGGGGAATGGGTTGATGCCCTGTCCGGGGCGACCTTTGATGATCTGAACCCGTACACGGGGGAGATATATGCCCGAGTACCGAAAGGTGACGAGAAGGATGCAGATCGTGCCATGGCGGCCGCCTATGCTGCCCGGAAACCATGGTCCTCGGCGCCCTCACTGGAGCGTTCACTGATCATCTCCAAGGCCGGTCAAGTTCTCGAAGAAAGCCGACAGGAGTTTGCCGATGTACTGACTGCTGAGGGAGGAAGCACCTTCGGCAAGGCCATGTTCGAGATCTCACAAACCGTGGACCTGCTCCTGACTGCCGGTGCCGACGCCAAGCGCATTCTTGGCGAGACCTTCCATACCGATCCGACCAAGCTCTCCATGACCCTTCTAAGGCCGAAGGGCACTGTGTTGGCCATTTCGCCCTGGAACTTCCCGCTCATTCTCTCCATGTACAAGGTGGCCTATGGCTTGGCGACGGGCAACACGGTCGTGTTCAAACCGTCGAGCGAAACGCCGGTGATAGGGCTCAAGATTGGAGAGCTTTTCGAGAAAGTCGGCCTTCTTCCGGGAGCCCTAAACGTGGTAACCGGCCCAGGAAGCGTCCTCGGGAATGCGCTCATCGATGACGACCGCTGTTCGTATGTGGCCATCACCGGTGAGACCACTACCGGCCGTGTGGTCGCTCAGAGGGCTGCTGCAAACTTGAAGGAATACACCCTCGAGCTCGGCGGGAAGAACCCTCTCATCATTCTGGCAGACGCGGATATGGACTACGCTGTCAATGCTGCTTCGTTTGGGGCCTTCCTGCATCAGGGCCAAATCTGCATGTCCGTTGGTCGCGTCATTGTGGAGAAGCCAATCGTCGAGGAGTTTGGCAGGAAGCTGGCGGGAAAGGCTGCGTCTCTGCCCGCAGGCGACCCCACCGTGCCCGAGACCGTGATCGGCCCGCTCATCAACGACGACCAAGTCCGGAAGGTGGATGCCTACGTCAAAGATGCCGTTGCAGCGGGGGCGAAGCTCCTGACTGGGGGCACCCACGAGGGGCGGGTCTACCAGGCCACGGTGCTCACGGACGTTACCCGCGACATGCGGGCTTGGCAGGAAGAGATCTTCGGACCTGTCGCCCCAATTCTCGCGGTCGGGGACGAGAAAGAAGCACTGGAAGTCGCCAACGATACCACATACGGCCTCTCGGCAGGGGTTATCACCCCAGATCTGGAAAAGGCCATCTACCTTGCGGAAGGACTCGAAGCTGGTATGGTTCATGTCAATGACGCCTCCATTGACGCCGAGGCGAGTGTGCCATTCGGGGGCAGCAAGTGGAGCGGGCAGGGCCGGGAAGGAGGCCGCTATTCCATCGACGCGCTAACCGAGATGAAGTGGGTCACGATCCAGAAGCAGAAACGGTCGTACCCATTCTAGGAGGCCAATCTCCGCCGCTGAGCCATGAACAACGTTCATGGCGCTCACTCATTGAGTGGCGGGGTGGGTGGACAGAGCACGGAGGAGGTAGCCAGCAGCGGCTTGTGAGGCATTAAGTGCAAGAGTGCAAGAACTGGCAGACAGGGTCTGGGATGTGCCCGGTGTTCACGGCCAGATAGAAGAGTCTAGCTGCGAAAGCACTTCGAAGGCACTGGATAGTGCCACGACTCGAGATTTTGCCTGTGATGTGGAGCCCTGAGGCCCGTCGACGCTTCCACGGGCCTCAGGACGAGCCTGGCTCAGAATGAACTCCGCCCAGGGCTCGGCCACTACTGTTGCGCTACAGGGAGTACGTACGGAACTCGGCCACGTTGGTGATCGCTACTCCTTTGTTGCGTGTCCTCAGAGTGTAAGTCGGGCCATGGAAAGCCAGCCGACACTCTGATCCTTCAGCCAAGGAAGGGGAATCATGATCAAGATAATGATCGCGCCCAGCCGATATATACAGGGCCCTGGGGTTCTCAAGGAGACGGGTAGGTATATCGTTCACTTAGGGTCAAAGGTCTTCTTCATTGGTGGCCCCACAGCGTTGTCTATTGTACAGGATCAAGTTTCGGCAAGCCTGGAAGAGCATTCGATGGAGTACCACTTCGAAGCGTTTTCAGGGGAATGCACGCGATCGAGTGCAGCTCAACTCTCAGCAAAGGCTCGCAAGTTTGGTGCAGAGGTGGTTGCAGGGCTCGGCGGTGGCAGGGCAATCGATACGGCCAAGGCGGTATCCCATGAATTGGGTTCAGCGCTTGTCACCATCCCCACTGTGGCATCAAATGATGCGCCTTGTAGTGCCCTGTCGGTTCAATTCACGGAGAACCACGTGCTTGATCGTTTCCTGATACTCCAGAGAAACCCGGATGTCGTTTTGGTGGACTCACAGGTTATCGCCGAGGCACCGACACGCTATTTTGTTGCAGGCATGGGGGATGCGCTTGCGACTTGGTTTGAAGCGTTTACGTGCACCAAGTCAAGCGCAAAGAACCTTCCCGGCGGTGTAACAACTGCTGCGGCTCTCAACCTGGCAAGACTCTGTTATGATACGCTGATGGAATATGGGGTCAGCGCAAAACTGGCGGTTGACCACAACGCTGTAACGCCCGCCGTTGAAAAGGTCATCGAAGCCAACATCCTATTAAGCGGCCTAGGTTTCGAGAGTTCTGGTTTGGCTGCCGCCCACGGAATTCATGAAGGTATTCAAGCGTTGGAGGGAACGGAAGGAGCTTTGCACGGAGAATTGGTGGCGTTTGGCACGATTGCCCAGCTTGTTATGGAGAACTACTCGCAAGGGGAGATCGGCAGAGCGATCGATTTCTGCAACGCCGTGGGACTGCCCGTTACCTTGAGACAACTGGGGGTTTCGGATACATCGCGGGAGAACCTCATCAAGGCGGCGGAAGTTGCCTGCAGGGAAGGCCTTACAACACACAACTCCTACTTCGAAGTAGACCCTGAGTTGGTTCTGGGAGCCATCATTGGAGCGAATGCCTTGGGCGAGGCTAGCCTCAGCCGCTCCTAGGTCGCTGTCATTGACAGCCGGATGTATACCGTCTGCAACCGCGCGCTATGGTCCTTTGAAGTAAAGGCAAAGGCGATTGCGATGGGGAATTCAAAGGTTGTCATCGATGGCAGGGAAATAGCCGTCGATGAGGGGATGACGGTGCTCGAAGCCGCGGAGACAGCCGGCGTCTCTATTCCCACTCTGTGCCATAGACCAGATCTCAGTCCCACCGGTGTCTGTCGCATTTGTGTGGTTGAGACAGAAGGTTCGCCGACGCTTGTCGCTGCGTGCCACACACCCGTTGTCGGCGGAATGGTCATACACACTCAGTCCCCCAAGGTTCTGGCCTCGCGGAAAGCTACATTAGAGCTTATGCTAGCGGGTCACACTGGGCCCTGTGTCACTGATATCATGGTTGAGCAGTGCGAGCTGCATGGGCTTGCTTCTGAATTGGAGGTCGGACCACCGCGGTTCAGAGTGAGAGAACCGCGCTTCCATCCTGTCGAACAGGTAAGCCCTCATGTGCACCGGGATCTTTCAAAGTGCATTCTTTGTCGCCGATGCGTAAAGGCCTGCGAAGAAATCGCCAAAAAGAACATCTACAGCATTGGCTACCGAGGTTTCGACTCCAAGGTTATTGTGGATTGTGACGAAGCTCTGAGCAAAGAAGAGTGCCGGGACTGTGGTATCTGCGTCGACTACTGCCCAACGGGTGCATTGACAAGTCCGAAGGGCAGGACTGCAAGGAATGGGGAGGGCGGTGGTCTAGTCGGCGGTGAGGAGCAAAGGGTCTCTGGAGGTGACAATCGCGAGAGGCTTCTTGAAATCCTGAAGACTGAGCAAAGCAGATCCAGGTTTGTGTCCCCAGAGGTCATTTTAGGAATCGCTCGGAGCTTGGACATAGGCGTAGGTGAGGTGTATGGGGTGGCAACGTTCTACTCCTTTCTCTCAACGAGGCCCTTGGGCAGAAACGTGATTTGGATCTGCAAGAGCCTTCCGTGCCATCTGAAGGATGCCCGGATGATCATCGAATCTGTTCAGGAGGAGATAGGGATAAGGCCTGGTGAAACGACACCTGACGGGAGATTCTCGTTTGAGCTTACGAACTGCATTGGAGCCTGCGACAAGGCACCGGCGATGCTGGTCAACCATGATGTCCATGGCAACCTTACGCCGAACAAGATCTCACACGCACTGAAGTCATATTCATGACAGGCCATAGAGGTTGACCAATGCCGGAGAAGCACATTGTGATGAAGAACTGTGGGATTGTGAACCCCAATGATGTAGCCACCTATCTGCATAGAGATGGGTTCAAGGCTCTTCAGAAGGTGACCGAGACAATGACCGGTCAACAGGTCATTGAGCAGATAAAGCTCTCTGGCTTACGAGGTCGCGGTGGAGCCGGGTTTCCTTGTGGACTAAAGTGGGAATTGGCCAGTAAGGCTGGGAATGGGCAGAAATTCGTCATCTGCAATGCTGACGAAGGGGAAGTAGGTACGTTCAAGGACAGATACCTCTTGGAGAATGACCCGTTTACCCTTGTTGAAGGAATTGCGATTGCCAGCTACGCCGTGGGCGCCCAGCGGGCTTACATCTATCTCCGACAGGAATACCACTATCTCTTGGATGGGCTGAAGGGCGCTATTAGCCAAGTGGGCGAGGAAGAGTTTCGAGACCTGCCGCAGATTGAGATAGTTGAAGGTGCTGGTGCGTACATTTGTGGTGAAGAGAGCGCGCTGATGGAGTCCATCGAAGGCAGGCGGGGCGAGCCTCGTTATAGACCTCCTTTCCCACCAAGCAAAGGTCTGTTCGGAAAACCGACCGTCATTAACAACGTTGAAACGCTGATGAATGTTCCGCAAATCATCAATCATGGTGCGGATTGGTTCAATGCGATAGGAACGGAAGGCAGCAAAGGGACCAAAGTCTTCTCGGTGAGCGGAGACGTTGAAAGGCCCGGAGTGTACGAATTGGTCTTGGGCAGTGAACTGGGCGAACTGGTTGTAGATCTGGCGAAGGCGAAGGACATTCAGGCGGTTCAGGTCGGGGGCGCTGCTGGAAGACTGATTCCAGTGTGCATGCTAAACACTCCTCTCTCTTATGAGAATGTCCTTGGCTCGGGAGGAGTGACTGTCTTGGATCAAACCAGGGATATGATCGATGTGGTTTTTCGGACCATCGAATTCTTTGCTGAAGAATCATGCGGCAAATGTGCGCCATGTCGTGAGGGGACAGAGGTCATGGTGGAGATATTGGGAAGGATAGCAAGGGGAGATGGGGTGCCAGAGGATATTGAAGCCCTCAAGGACTTATCAGAGGTGATGAAGCTCTCCTCTTTGTGCGGCCTGGGACAATCGGCTCCTGTTGCCGTCTTGGATAGTCTGGACCACTTCAGGAATGAATATGAGATACGCATTGACCAGTCCATATTCCTAAGAGGTCAGAGGGCAGTCAGAGCATAAGCATCAGTGATCAGGAGGCAGTCTAGGATGAGCGAGATGACAGATGCTTACTTATGCCCTTACTGCGCGACCAAGTGCGACACCTTTGAAGGGCTGCGATCCCATGTTCTTGAACAGCACAAGGCCCAGCCTCTCCCCACACCCGAAGGTCGTATCCGACTAGCCATCAACGGCCAGGAGTACACCATCCACGTCGAACCGGAGTGGACGCTGTACCACCTTATACACGAAAAGCTTGGGCTAACTGGGACCAAGTTGTTTTGCGGTAGGGGGGCTTGCAGTTCCTGTACGGTAATCATGGAGGGAAGGCCGATCCTATCCTGCATGACGCTGGCCATAGAATGTGATGGAAAGGCCATAGAAACGATCGAGGGGATCGAGTCGAAGAAGCATCCTCTCATTGAGGCATATGTCAGGAATCATGCCATGCAGTGTGGTTACTGTACACCAGGCTTCGTTGTGACGGCCAAAGCTTTGCTGGACCGGGAAGTTGATCCGACGGAGACGGAGATAAGAGAGGCCCTTGGTGGTAATCTCTGCCGTTGTGGGACGTACCCGCAACACGCCAAGGCAGTCCGTGAGGCGGCCGAAGAGCTGAGGGAGTCCGCGAAGAGGAGGGGACGTGGACGCGGCTAACGAGGAAAAGGCAAAGATCTTTGAATTGATGGACAATCTCAGTGCGGACAAGCATCCCCTTGAGCAATACCATCACATTGGCCAGCGAGGTGTAAGGCGTTTGGACGGGTATGAGAAGGCGAGCGGGAAGGCGACTTACACCATGGACGTTCAGTTGCCCGGGATGCTATACATGCGTTTTCTCACCTCCCCTTTTCCTCATGCAGAGATCAAGAGCATGGCTACAAGTCGAGCCGAGGCCTTACCAGGGGTTAGAGCTATATTGAGATATGATGACCCTGAGCTTCCGTCTGAAGCAGACCTGGGCGGGCATGCCCCCTCGTCCGTACCGGTTCTACCACGAGTTGCCCACTTTGAGGGTGAGGAAGTAGGAGCCGCAGTGGCAGCCGATACGGAAGCCGTAGCTGAGGAGGCCCTGAAACTGATCGACGTTGAATGGGAGCAAAGGCCATTCGTATTGGATGTCGAACAGGCCTTGAAGCCCGAGGCTCCGCTGGCGAATCCCGAGGAGTATCCGGATGGGAATCACTACAATGAGGGGTTTATGGATGTTGAGGAACTCGGCGATGTGGAGAAGGGTTTCGGCGCAGCCGACGTTATCCTTGAATTCACATCCAAAAGGCGCCTTCATACTTGGGTCGGTCCAGAGAGGCCTTGCGGGGTGTTCACGTGGAATGGAGAATATCCGGAGGTTTGGGTTAAACAGCAACGTCCCCAAATAAGCAAACGTGTGATATCGTCCTGGTTTGGCGCAACTGGGATGAATAGGATCACCATGCATTGCCTCTATCAGGGAGCAAGTTTCGGCGGATGGAGCCAAGTACCGTGGAACATGGGCGGACATTACTGTGCAGCACTTATTGCGAAGAGAACAGGCAGGCCTGTGAAATGGGTATTCACGCGGAGGGAGGATTTCTATGGGGGTGAGATGGACGAGGGCATGTACCACTACAAAGTGGGCGCAAAGAGAGACGGTACAATCACCGCAGTGAAAGTGCGGGCCCTGTTGTCCAATCTTCTGTTTCCAGTCTTCGGCGTGGCCAGGCATTTCATCGAGAACACCAGGATACCCAATGTATACGGAAAGATCGAAGCCATTCAAGTGAACAAGGGCATAAACGTTCCGACGCGGTGTGAGCAGAACCCCAATACCCATAGCCTTACGCTGGTATTCGACCACGTTGCTGATAAGTTATGCCTCGACCCGACCGATGTTGCTCTGAAGAATGACGGTGCAGAGGGCCACGACATGGATTGGCTCAACGACCGCAAGGACGAAATGGGGTTTGAGGTTAGGGACAGTCTGCGAGAATGTATTCAGAAGGGCAAGGCTGCCATAGAATGGGACCAGAAATGGCATCGCCCCGGGACAAAGAGACTGCCAAATGGTAGGATGCACGGTCTTGGCTTCACCTGGACGCATGAATGGGAAGACTCGGCTGGTTCCAGTGAAATAGCCATCCGCATTGAACGTAATGACGGGACAGCCAGCATTCTGGGGATGAGGTGCGACAACGGCGTCAATGCTGAGACAGCCTACTGCCAGATCGCTGCTGATGAACTCGGTATGCGGTTGGAGGATGTTTTCTATAGGTCGCAGTTTGATCCAGGGTTTTTCACCATGACACCCGATTCGTCCACCAATATGTCTGTCAATGGATTCGCGGTGAGAAACGCTGCGAGGCTCCTCAAGCGGAAAATCGTGGTGGCGGCGACCAGCCCGAGTGGGCACACTCAAAGGGGTAGTTTCCCTTCTCCTTTTCCAGGATACGAACCTCAAGATTTGGACATCGAGGACAGCGTCATCTATGTCAAAGCTGACCCGTCAAAAAGAATGTCGTTGGCAGAGTTCGTGCAGCCATCAGGTGCTGAGGGGCCCATGTGCCATACTCCTGAGATGGGAAGAGGGGCAGAGCGAGGCAACTTCTCAGTGCCACTTTTTTCTCATAGTTGGCAAGTCCAACAAGGGGCCTATGCGAGCTACCGTCTCCGCCTGTGCAGACAGGCCCATTTCATGGAGGTGGAGGTAGATACGGAGACTGGAGAAGTTTGCGTTACCAAGGTGGTCAATGTCAATGATGTTGGAAAGGTGATCAGCTGGGAAGGGTGTGAAGCACAACAGTATGGCGGCACATATATGGGTGTAGGCAGGGGACTTTTCGAGGAGATTGTCCATGATCCAGTGACCGGGGTCATGCTCAACGGCAATCTCTTGGATTACAAGATCGCTACCATGAATGATGTGGGGGCGATCGACACACTGCTGGTTGAGACAGGAATGGGCTACGGGCCTTATGGGGTAGTCGGGATTGGTGAAGACATCGCCACCGTCGTGCCTGCCCTGCTTGGGCCTGCCATTCATAACGCGATAGGTGTTTGGATAGACGATTTTCCTATCACCTCTGACGCAGTCCTGAGGGCCTTGGGTAAGGCCTAGGACCGGAAGAATGAGGAAGTTCCGTCATATCAATGCCACCAGCATTGACGACGCTGTTTCTTGGTTGCAGCGCTACGGTCATAGGGCAACTGTGATCGCAGGTGGCACAGACTTGCTTGGTAAGATGAAAGATGAGATTCTGCCCACGTATCCCGAATCCATCATCAACCTCAAAACCATTCCAGGGCTCGATTTCATCACCGAGGAAGACGGCATGGTGAGGATAGGCGCCCTGGCGAGGCTCCACGACATTGCTGTGAACCCAACCGTCAAGGAGCGGTATCCCGCCCTAGCCATTGCGGCGCACCGAACCGCCTCCCCGAACATCAGACAAATGGGCACGATTGGGGGCAATATATGCCAGGATATCAGGTGTTGGTACTATAGGAATCCTCGAAACAGGTTCCCCTGCCTCAGAAAGGGGGGCGGCAGATGCTATGCCATTGAGGGAGATAATCGATATCACTCCATATTCGGAGGGAGTGTCGAAGGCGGTTGCTATGCCGTGCATCCAAGCGATCCTGCGCCTGCTTTGATTGTCCTTGACGCCAACATCACGACGTCACATAGGACTATCAAAGCAGAGAACTTCTTTCGGGTGGGGGTTGCGCGAACGACGGTCTTGGATGTGGACGAGATCGTCACTGAGATTCAAATCCCCGCCCCTGCTGACGGTACGAGAAGCACATTCGTCAAGTTCGCAACCAGAAGAAGTATAGACTTCCCTATAGTGAATTGCGCAGTGATGATCAGTAACGCCGATGGAGTCGTTTCTGCGGCCAGAATCTGTCTGAATGCGGTCTATCTGAAGCCCTACAGGGCATATGAAGCCGAAGAGCTTATTCAAGGCAAAGCGATAGATGAATCCAACGCGGAAGCTGCTGGACAAGCTTCTGTTCTTGGAGCGGAGCCTTTGAAACACAATCGTTATCTGGTCCAGGTGGCAAAGACGCTCGTGAAACGAGCCATTTTGGCATGTCGCTAGACATATGCTCGCCGGCAGGGCAAACGAATGCAGGTTGACCCCTTGAGAGAGTATTCATCTGAGGATATGGAAAAGGAAAGCCTTGACGGGACCTGTGGGATGAATCAGATCAGGAAGGCTTTCCGACTATTCGTGCGCAGGGATCAACCCCACATAGCCAGATAATCTTGCACTGTCCCAGGTGGCGAGTACTCTGGTCGCTCAGGCGGCCACAAGAAGAGAGATGGCTCAGCTCGTGAAGATAAAGGTAACCGGGTATTTGAGATTCAGAGGTCTTATGGGCGATGAAGCGTGCTTGGAATTAGAGGCCGACAAGGCTACCTTGAGGCATGCCTTGCGGGTGTTGGGCAATCAGTACGGAGAGAGACTGGAGAGCATTCTATTTGATCCTTCTACTAAGGAGATTAGGAGATCCAATCTCATTCTGTTGAATGGCCAACCATATATGAATCTTGACAAGCGGCTTGATAGTGAATTGAAAGATGGCGACGAGATTACACTTTGTCCTGCAATTGCAGGAGGATAGTGAAAACGTCTGAAAATCAACCGTCTAGAAACGGCTCGATGTGGGCCGTGCGTGTATCTTCTGCAAAACCTTGAGAAGGAGGCAACCAGACCATGACAGACTATGAGGCACTCAGGTCAAGGGTAGAGGAACTGGCAGCGAGAGCCTGGGATGTGCCGCGCCTTGAGGCCAAAGTGAGGAAATTGACTGCAGAGGGAATTCCCAAGAAGAAACTGAACCCGGAGGAGATGATGGCCAACAAGGAGGAGATCCTCGATCGCGTTCAGCGGCGGGCCGAGGAGTACAACTTCATATTCAAGAATTGTGCCCAGGGCACAGCACTTGCCCTGATGGAGGAATTTGGTCTGGGCGACATGGAGATCATCAAGGCCTTGACTCCATTCCCTGGCGTCGGCGGGACCGGGGAAATATGTGGCGGTATTACGGGGAGTCTGATTACCTTTGGGCTCTATTTTGGCAGCGATGACCGACTGGATTATGAGGCCATGAATGAGACTATCATGACTTCTCAGAAGTTTATGGCCTTCTTCGAGGGCGAAATAGGTCATATCTATTGCGCTGACATCATAGAAACGGTCATCCTGGGACACAGACTGAATCCCGGGGAGAGTGAAGAGGCTATGGTGGCCTTCTCGCAGGAGAAGGGTTTTGAAAAGTGTGGTCTCCCACCAGGGATTGGGTCCAGGCTCGCCGCGGAGTTTATCATCGATAGCATGAAGTGAAGGTATGGGGATCTTCACGCTCCGGCCCCCTTCTTCCCTTGGGGAGAGCTTCTCATCGAGACGCTGGAGAAAGCCCCATGCTCGAGCACGTCCGCAAGTCTTTCACATCAGACCAGTAAGGACAGAGTCAAACGAAGAAGTGAATGCTCGAAACGGGGGAGTAAGATGAATGTCTCAGAGGCAATTCTGAAGAGGAGAAGCATCAGAAAGTGGAAACCGACAGCAGTGGAAAAAGAGAGGATAGAAAAGGTGTTGGAGGCGGGCAGGCGAGCGCCGTCATGGGGCAACACCCAACCATGGCGATTCATTGTGGTTCAGGATCAGGCTAAGATAGAGGAATTGGCCAGTGCTGCCGATGGACAACCGCAGGTCAGTAGTGCTCCGGCGGTGATTGTGTGCTGTGGGGTACCGGAGGCCTTCTCTCGCAAGATGCATAGACAGTCTTTGAAGGACCTGATTGAAGCGGGCGTGATGGACTGGTCAGACGAGGTTCTGGATGACGTCGTTCTGGAAAGCGATCTGTTCGCGCCGTACCGCCTGGGCGATCAGGTAATGGCCATAAGAGCTCGCGAGCAAATCATGATTGCTGTAGCATATATGACTCTGGAGGCTGTCAATCAGGGCTTGGGCACGTGTTGGGTGGCAGCTATGTCGTCCAAACATGCTCACCAGATCATGGACTTGCCGGATAGTTTATTCGTGCAAGCCTTGATTCCCTTGGGCTATCCTGATGAGGATCCCGAGCCCAGACCTCGAAAGGATCTCGACGAGATCGTTTCCTGGGAACAATACGAAGGGATAGACTGAGAGTCGGCTGAGCGGCGCATCGGGCAGGACACCCTGAAGCTCTTTGTCCTCCCGGTCCTGCTGCCGGCTCTGGAGGGACGGTTACTTGGACCATCACGGAGCCTGAGCCATCTGGCAAACCACCGTCCACAGCCGGCAAAGACCCTCGAATTCCCCTTTCGTTTCGCTTGACAAGGAGGAAAGGCATGATCGGTATTACAGCATATGCAACCTATGTCCCTGTCTATCGGCTCGGGCGCACCGAGATTGCCCGCGCTTGGAAAACCGGAGACCTGGGAGGTGAAAGAGCAGTAGCGAGACATGATGAGGACAGCCTTACCATGGCCGTAGCTGCCACCCTCGAATGTATCACACGCATCCCCGCAGGAGTAGATGGTCTGTTTTTCGCGAGTACGACACCTCCTTACAGGGAGAAACAGGCGGCTACGATCGTAGCCGCAGCTACCGATCTGCCCATGAAGTCGCGTACAAGTGACATTACCGACTCCATCCGTGCAGGGACGACCGCCATCGGCCTGGCTGCGGATGCAGTAAAGAGTGGATCCCACGAAGACGTCATCGTTGTCGCCTCGGACTGTAGGATGGGGGCTGGGAAGAGCGAATTCGAGCAGATACTGGGTGATGGGGCTGCAGCTGTGGCCATAGGGAAGTCGGATGTAATTGCCAGTATCGAGGGAAGCCTCTCTGCCTTCAGCGAACTAATCGACATCTGGAGGCCTGAAGGAAGTGCTTTCACTCAAGCGTGGGAAAGGCGTTTCATTACCAATGAGGGTTACACCAAGACCATGCAGCAAGTGATCTCGAACATCATGGAGGAATTCAACCTCACTGCAAAGGATTTCTCGAAGGTCATCTACAACGCGCCTGACAGGAGAAGCCATGCAAGTTTGGCGAGACGTCTCGGCTTTGACCCTGAAACCCAAGTTCAAGATCCGATGTACCATTCAATTGGCAACACAGGGACGGCTGCCGTTTCAATGATGCTTGCCTTTGCGCTTGATGAAGCAAGTCCCGGAGATGCGATTCTGCTGGCCAACTACGGAGACGGGGCCGATGCCTTTATTCTGAGAGTCACAGAAGACATCAAGCTGATGCAGGGGAAGCCCGGAGCCACAGCAAGTCTGGAAAGGAAGATTCCCATCGACTACGAGACATACCTGAGCTGGCGAGATCTGGTCCCCATCAAGGGACCAGATCATCCACAAGCGAGCACTCCTTCCGTACCGTGTCTGTGGCGAGAGCGCAAAAGCACCCTGGCCTTCTATGGAAATAAGTGTCTCGCATGCGGTGCCGTTCAATATCCCCCGCAAAGAATCTGTACGAAATGCCAGTCCAAGGACCAGGTTGAGGACTACAAGCTCTCCGGCAAAAAGGGACACGTCTTCACGTATGCTATCGACCAATTGAGCTGGGGCAAAGACAGGCCAGTTCTTGCAGGCGTGGTCGATTTTGAAGGTGGAGGGCGGGTTTTGTGCGAGATATGTGACTGCAATCCCGATGAGATTAGTATAGGGATGCCAGTAGAGATGTGCTTTAGAAAGGGTAGTCCAGACGCCGACTTTCAGAATTATACCTGGAAAGCTAGGCCAGCTTCCTAATCCTGCAAGACTATCAGGGGGGAGATATGGGCACAATCAGAGACAAAGCTGCCATCGTTGGCATGGGTTGTACTAAGTTCGGGGAGCTCTGGGACAAGAGCGTCGATGACCTAATCATTGATGCGACGTATGAGGCATGCGAAGATGCTGGGGTAGATCTGAAGGACATAGAGGCAGCTTGGCTGGGCACTGTCTTTTCAGGTCTCACCGCGGTGAGCTTATCATCGCCTTTGTCGTGGCAGTACAAGCCTATGACCAGGGTCGAGAACATGTGCGCCACAGGAACTGAAGCACTACGAGCTGCGGTTTACGCTGTCGTGTCTGGGGCATGCGATATCGCGCTGGCTGTCGGAGTCGAGAAACTGAAGGACACGGGATGGATCGGCGTACAACCCGTGAATGTCGTAGGTCGGTCGACAATGGGCACTACCGGCACTGCCTTGGAGCTTTCACCGCCAGCCATGTTTTCGCTAATAGCTCAAAGGTATTTTCATGAGTTTGACATAGAACCTGAAGAGGGCAGAAGGTTGCTGGCGGAGATTGCGGTCAAGAATCACCACAACGGTAGCTTGAATCCAAAGGCGCATTTCCAAAATGAAATAACAGTTGAGCAAGTGTTGAAAGCTCCGATAGTCGCTTGGCCCTTGGGAGTTCTCGATTGTTGTGGTGTCAGCGACGGAGCTGCAGCAGCTATCGTGACCAGGGCCGACATGTCCAGGAGTTTCAGAGACGATCCCATCTATGTCAAGGCCTTAGCCACAAGTGTCGGTCCCCGGCGCGATCCGATGAGTGAGGAGTTTGACTTTACGCACATAGAGGAGAACGTGCGCGCTTCCCAAATGGCTTATCGTGAAGCCGGAATCGAAAATGCCCTTGAGGAATTGAGTGTGGCTGAGGTCCACGACTGTTTCACCATTCACGAGATGATCCTCTATGAAGACTTGGGCTGGAGCCCCAAAGGCCGAGCTAGAGAGGATATTCAAGCTGGAACGTTCGCTCTGAGCGGGGACCTGCCCGTGAATACCGATGGCGGCTTGAAATGTTTTGGGCACCCTCTGGGCGCCAGTGGCTTGAGGATGCAATATGAAGTGTATAAGCAGCTTCAAGAAAAGGCCGGCCCCCGTCAAGTCAGAGATCCGCGCTTGGGGTTGACGCATAACTTTGGAGGGGGGATTTGGGGCGGAGTTGGTTGTGTAGCCATTACTGGAAATGAGATTGATGGGAACTGGAGAAGTAATCAGATACTGGTTTGATCATGTTGGTGCGCTTATCAAGGATACAGAGGAGACGGCAGAGTGGTTTTCCTCTCTGTTTGGTTTCAGGGTTACAAATCGGCAGGAATCGCAAACACAGGGGCCCAAGACAACGCTCATATCGAAGGAGAAGGTAACGATCGGACTGATGGAGCCGATGGGCGCGGAGCGAAGGATTCAAGAGCCTGTCTATGGTGGCTGAGTTTTGAAGCAGCCGAGAACAAGACCTTTCGTCCGCTGTTCTCGCCAAGAGTTGACCGGACCATGCTGGTCTCGCACCAAAGTACAAGGGAGAAGAAGCATGGGAACCAAGCCGGAAAATGTGATCGGGAGCCTAGTTCATGAGAAGGCGTTGAGTCAAAAAGACCGGGTTTTTCTACACTTCCAGGACGAAACGGTCACCTATCAACAACTGGATGAGACGTCCAACCGATTCGCCAATGGCTTCAAGGCGCTGGGGATAACAGAGAATGACAAGATGGCCATTGTGATGAAGAACCACCCGGACTTCCTCTACACCTGGTTTGCTGCAGCCAAACTTGGGGCGGTTGAGGTGCCCATCAACACTGCCTACAAGGGCGACCTCTTGCAACATATCATCAACAACTCTGATTCGAGGATTCTGATCATTGATGGAGATATGCTAGACAAGCTCACATTGATCAAGGAGGATCTAACTAAGCTGGAGCATGTCATCTGCCACGGCGAGATCGTCGAAAAGGTTTCCAAGTCACTCCCTGTGCCGATATCTGCCCTGGAGCGCTTCTTCGAGTACCCCGCTGACCCTCTGGAAGTGGATGTAAGCCCCAAGGATCCCGTTGCGATTATCTATACTTCAGGAACCACCGGAGTCTCAAAGGGGGCAGTCTGTCCTCACAGCTTCTTCCTGCATCAGGCCAAGCTCGTAGGTGAGCTGCGCGATCTGAACCCTCATGACATTCTGTATACCTTTCTTCCCTTGTTCCACATCAATGCCCAGGTTTTCACGGTCTTGACAGCACTGCTCAACGATGCGCAGGTTGTGCTCTCCGATCGATTCAGCGCCTCCGCATTCTGGGACGAGATCCGCAAATACGGCGCCACCCAGTTCAACTACCTAGGGGCAGTGATGACCATACTGTCAGGATAGCGTTCGGGGCAGCCTGCCCGCCTGATGTGATGAAACAGGTGGAAGAGCGATTTGGGCTTGTCTGTTTGGAAGGTTTTGGCATGACTGAAATCGGTATCGTGATCCATGATGAGGTAAATGCAAGAAGGACAGGATCGTGCGGCAGAGTGCTAGGCGAATACTACGAAGTGCAACTCGTCGATGATGATGACGTGGAAGTGGCGGTAGGAGACGTTGGCGAAATCGTTGTTCGACCCCATAGCCCGTATACTGTGATGACTGAGTATTACAGAATGCCGGATAAGACTCTGGAAGCATATCGCAATCTCTGGTTTCACACAGGAGATTATGCGAAGAAAGATGAGGATGGGTACTTTTACTTTGTAGATCGTAAGAAAGATGCCATACGCCGTCGAGGCGAAAACATCTCCTCGTTTGAGGTCGAAAAGGTCATAAACACACACCCCCAAGTCTTGGAATGCGCGGTCTTTGCGGTTCCTTCAGAACTTGGCGAGGACGAGGTGAAGGCCAGTGTCGTTCTGAAGGAGAATCAGACCCTTCCTTTCGAAAGGTTGATTGAATTCTGCAGCGAGAGGATGGCGCATTTTGCTGTGCCTCGCTATGTGGAATTCGTCACGGAGTTGCCCAAAACCCCCACCAATAGAATAGAGAAATACCGCTTGCGAGAGTTGGGTATCACGGAGGGCACCTGGGATCGAGAAAAGGCAGGCACTATCATTAGGTGATATCCACTGTTAATACCTGCGGCATGAATCGCGGCCTCCAGAGCTAATAAACCAAGAGCAAGACAGCGACTAGCCTGTTCATCCTGGAGCACCTGTTCTCATCACGCAAAGACAGAGTCGCGTCAATTAGGAGGCAACTACATGGCAAAGGTGAGCGGAAGGGACACTTACAAGGCGCAAGAACTTGCTCATGGACTAGAGGCCGTGGTTGTTCCAGATCAATGGGTCGAGTCAGGCAGTACAATCTATGTTGAGGGTTCTGGCATAAGGGTCCGGGACATTGATGGTAAGGAATACCTTGATGCCAGCTCTTGCGGGCTGTGCAACGTCGTAGGTTACGGGAACAAGGAAGTGGCCGAGGCCGCGAGCGCGCAGATGATGAAGCTTTCCAATACCGTTTCTTTCGGTGGGGTATCAAGCATTCCGAGGATTAAGCTAGCGCACAGGCTGGCGGAAGTCACACCGGGGCTGCGGCGCTTTATTTTTGAGAATAGCGGCTCTGACGCTGTCGAGTGTACCTTCAAGATCGCCCGTTGGTACTGGCGGCAAAAAGGTCGCGACAAGTACAAGATAATCTGCCGGGACAGAAGCTATCATGGAGCCACCTACGCAGCGATGGCCGCTACCCATGCAGGTCTTGACAATAGCGACTTTGCTCCGTTCGCGCCTGGCTTCATCTCCATACCGACTCCCTCCTGTTATCGCTGCTCTCTTCACAGATCCTATCCCAGCTGTGAGATCGCATGTGCCCAAGCACTAGAGCAAACCATTGAGAGGGAAGGTGAAGATACAGTGGCCGCCTTCATTGGTGAACCCGCGGTAGGCTCTGAGGGCTTCATTCCGCCCCCGCCGGAATACTGGCCCAAGGTGAGGGAGATTTGCTGAAAGCATAACGTACTCATGATCATGGACGAGGTGATGACGGGCTTTGGCAAGACGGGTAAGTTCTGGGCCCATCAGCATTGGAATGTCATACCAGATCTTATGACATCGTCAAAGGGCATTAGTAGCGGGTATATACCAATGGCTGCCGTAGGCGTAAGCGAAGAAGTGTACAAGGGCATGACTGAGACGAACAAGCCCTTTCCCCACCTGCATACGTTCACCGGACATCCAGTAGCGTGTGCCGTTTCGTTGAAGGTCATTGAGATTATGGAGCGAGAGAATCTGGTGGAGAAGACGGCAACATTGGGTGCACATATCGGCGATCGCCTGGATACGCTGAAAGAAAAGTCCCCATATGTGGGTGATGTCCGCGGGCTGGGCCTCATGCGGGGTATTAAGTTGGTGGCCGACAAGCGTTCAAAGAAGCGTTTCGATCCGAAAAAGCGAGTGGGGATTCGGGTAAGCCGCCTGGCGCGTGAAAAAGGGGTAATGTATGGCAGCGTTGGAGATGACATTATGTTGCTGTGTCCCACGCTCATAAGTACGATGGCCGAGATCGACCAAATTCTGGATGCCGTGGAGTGGTCCATAAAACAAGTAGACAAAATGTGAAGTCCTCAAGACATTGAACACCATGAGTTCAGAGAAAACTAGGTCTTGGGTAAGTCATCCTGAAGATTACAGGAGTTGCCAAGGTGCCAACAGAGGACCCCAGCGAAAAAGGCCTAGACGGGTATTGTGAGAAAGAATTGAAAGGAGGGAAGATGCTACTTGCAGGCAGGGTTGCCGTGGTCACTGGGGGAGCCACGGGAATCGGAAGGAGCATAGCCGCCAAATTCGCCGACGAAGGGTGCAGTGTCGCTATCGCTGATATCAACACCAAGGAAGCAGGCGAAACATTGAGTCAAGTGAGAAATAGGGGAAGCGAAGGCCTCGCCTTAGAATGTGACATAACAGACAGCGACAAGGTACGGAACATGGTAGACGAGGTTATCAGTACGTTTGGGAAGATCGATATCTTAGTCAACAACGCAGGTGCAGGAAGCCTGGGGGTAGGTGAGGAATGGCCAACTGCTTTGGGAGTAGCCAGTGTAACTGAAGAAAAATGGGACAAGATTGTGGCAGTGAACTTGAAGGGGGCTTTTCTGTGCTGCAAGGAAGTCGTACCCCATATGAAAGAAAAACGGTACGGCAAGATTATCAACGTCTCTTCTTTTGGGCTGGATCGATCCTCCTACCATTGGACCCGATTACCATGCGGCCAAGGCCGGAGTCGTAGGTCTAACTCATGACATGGCTTGTGAATTGAGTCCCTTCAACGTATATGTCAACGCTATCCTGCCGGGGCCCATCCGCACCCCATTTTACGATCAGATGCTCAAGTCAAAGACAGATGAAGAGAAAGAAGCATTCTTTGATGCAGTAAGCAAGACCACACCCTTGCAGAGGGTGGGGGTTCCGGAGGATGTGGCTGGGGTCGCTTTGTTCTTGGCCTCGGAACTTTCGGCATATGTTACGGGCGCAAGCATACCTGTCGGCGGAGGATTGCCCTTGAGGCCACACCGCCCGTGGCTATGAAGGTGGCGACGCTTTTCGAACGGTCATAAGTGGCAAGCTCGGCACGCAGCTTGCCACCGGAAACTGGGGTTTGCAGGATAGCGCTCCTGCTGGCAGCGGGGAGCGAAGGATAGATAGCTGAGGAGGGCAATTCCAATGGCACAAATGGAACTCGCCGGCAAGATGTACGAAGTTGACGACAACGGCTTTTTGCAGGAACCTGAGAAATGGAATGAGGATATCGCAAGGGCGTATGCTGAAAATGAAGGTGTAACCGAATTGACGGAAGAACACTGGAAGGTGATTAACTATCTGAGGAATTACTACCTCGAATACGAAATTTGCCCGATGGTAAGAAAGCTTACCAAGCGAACAGGCGTAAGCTTGAAGCGACTCTGGGAGCTCTTTCCGCAGGGACCTGCAAACTCCGCATGCAAGTGGGCGGGAGTGCCAAAGCCAACGGGCTGCGTATAGATTCAAGCACCTGTCCCTCTACGCTTTTGGCTCATCAATACGTCTGAGAGGGCCCTGCAACACCGTCAACAAGATCTTCTCAACGAGCGTATCATCTCTGTCCCGATCCGTTTAGAACCTAAGAAGAGCACACCCCTCGTTTGATTCACACCCAGGGTTCCATCCCTCTGCAAGACCGTATCAGTGCCACTCCCACTGTATGAATGGCTTCTCCAGATCCACCATGGAGTTCACTATCAGCTCAACCAAGCCACCGTAGAATATACTGGACTTCTCCCTTGCCTGATAGTAGCTCAGCAGGTCCCTAATCTGCCCCTTGCAGTTTGAGCAAGGGGCGCACACATATTTCTTTGCTTCAGGGTCGGTGACATCTTGGAAGGCATCCAAAACCTGCTGGAGTTTCATTCTCCCGGAGATAGTCATCTTCCAATCAGGGAAATTCCTGGAGGACATGATGGCGAAGCCACTGCCGCCTCCGCAGCAGTAATTCTCAACACCGTGAGGCTCCATCTCTCTGAATTGCGGGCAGATCTTCCTGAGTATTCGTCTTTGTGGCTGAACGATGCCGGTGAGCCGAACCAGGTTACATGGATCATGAAGTGTAACAGGGAAATCATTTCTCGAGGGGTCAAGCTTGATTCTACCCTTGCATACCGCATCTTCCAGCAATGGCAGCGCGCTCTCTCGAGGAATGTTCAGCTCTCCGGTCAGTATTCTGTCAGCGCCAACCAACAGTGTCTTGTGCGCATGCCCACACTCTCCGATCACAATCTTCTTCACATTCAGTCTCTTGGCAATCTCGGCGTGTGCCAGCACTATCCGAGCAAGCTGGACATCATCGTACCACACTCCGTAGTTGACCGAATCGTAGCCAGCCAGCTCACTCGAGAGAGTCCAGTTTATTCCCAAGGCATCCAAGATAATGGCGAAGGCCTCTGTATTGTCGGGCCAAGAGAGAAATTCCCCGGCATTGTGGAGGAGTAGGATATCTGCCCCCTCCTTGTCGAGAGGTATCTCTATCTTCCTACCGGTTATTTCCTCAATCTCCTCCTCCATGAACCCGATATTGTCTCTGAAGGCAACGGGTGTCATACCCGTGCTAGAGCCTTTCTTGAGTTGCCGAATCGTACCGGATTCGTGAAGTTCGTTGGGTGCAATTCCCAACTCCTGGCTGAAGAGCTTTCTTATTTCGCGGCTGATGAGAGCATTATCGACACCTAAGGGGCACCATTGAGCACACCTTCTGCAGAGGGTGCATCGATAGGCCAATTCTGCCAGTCTCGCAACGGTGGGCCAGTTCAGATCGATCTCTTCGCCCTTCAGCTTGGACGAGATTCTCCCCCCTCTCTTGATGTACTTCTTGATGATCCTCTGCAGGACCTCTGCCCGGTAAGTGGGTCGGTAGATCTCCTGCTTCCCACTCGCGAGATAAATGGGGCATGCGTCGCTGCACGTCTGACATTTCACACAGGTCTCAAGGCTGTAAACCAGGGGTCGCCAGAAGGTCCAATTGTCGTCGTGGGAGAGCAGTTTCCTTAGTCCGCTGAGGAAACTTCGAACGAGTCTATCCTCCTCGTCCTTGTCTTTCGGCTTAGGAATTCCCAGCGCCGATATGCCGTCAACGGAATGCTCGAACCGTTTCTTTTGCTGATCCGTGAGGGGGCTTATGGACAGAGGTCGGCCAGAAGGACAGGGGAGAGTCGTCAAATCCTGACTCGAAATCTCAACGAGCTGCTCATCACCTGGCCTGCTGATATCATTGATCTTAGTTTCTCCCATTCTCAACGGCTTTCCACCCCTATAGCTCTTCTATCTCTCCAATCACTTCCCCCCAGCTCTCGCCTGATTTGATGTGAGGGGCTGACCAGCTGATGGGTCGATTGAGATGTCCTTTCACCCTTCTTTCAATGATGCTTCCGTTTCTGTTGGGGACGTCATCCCACCTCAGGGCCTGATAATATCTGAAGGAGAGCTGCAGGATATGACTGAATGGAAGATAGAGGAGCAAGAAGGAAATCAAAAAGACGTGGCTCGCTGGCGCCAAAGCAGGATGAAGTTTGAGCTCCATGTCTTGAAAGGTAACTTGGACTTTGACATATCTAAGGAGTTCGGGCAGGTTCGACTCAAAGTGAAAAAGCACAGCAAGGAATCCTCCAAGCAGGATAAGGAGGATCAGAACCCATTTCAAATAGTGGACGCGACCATAATAGATCCTCAATTCGGGATCGACAATACGTTTGACTAGAATCCCACTCCCTCCGATCAGGCTGAGCCCTGTGGCAACGTGTCCGAAAGCTAGTCCCCCGGTCCAGGCAGATTCGAAGGGCAGAGTCACTGCCGTGAAAAAAAGCCAGAGGTGCCAGAGAAAGAGGAGGTAGAGACCCACGTGGAATAGGAAGAGGAAATACCAGAAACTCCTGTTTCGACGGTAGAATTCCCTCAAGAAGAGAATATCAAGGATTACCCCTCTCAGTTTCTCTGCGAAACGGCGAGGGCTTCTGTCCCACCAATCTGTCAGTTCATAAACGGAACTGCCTCGATAGAGTTCCCATCGCAGGGGCAGAGGAGCACTTGCATACTTCGCCATTCTCACAATGGAGGCGATGACACAGAACAGAATGCTTCCATAGAACAAGAAGAGAACAATACCACTCATCTCGCTTCCTCTTTGGAAGTGGAACTGGACGACCGTTCGTCAGTCAATGGACATGCAAGGAAACCCTCAGCCACACTCTCATGGTACCATGCTCAAGCAGCATGTGCCACAGTCTCGGAAGCATCAGGATCATTGCTCCAGCGCCAGCCGCGACCCCGGGTAAAAGGCGGCGGAGGCATACCGCTACCGTGGTCAGAGATCTGGGAGCATGCTACGAGTCTGCCTCGTGGCTTCGTGTTGGGCGACGAAGACGAGGTTGGCGGTAGCCGGCCAGCCGTTGCCTTTGCGCCAGGATGTGCGAGGATTGCGGGTAGTCAAGGAGGCGATGCGCACCGGCATCAACGTGCTTTTCGAGAAGAACGAGTTAGCCGCCGAGAAGATCGATCAGGTCATAAGTGCCAGGACTCCTCGTAGCTAGCCTCTATTTCGACCTCACTATCAGCTTTGCCGTGACATGCTAGACCGGATGGGCTACAACCCCAAATAGGCTTTCTTGATGAGTTCCTCCTTCAGGAGGCTCTTGCCATCTCCCTCGAGGACAATCTGACCGTTCTCCAGCACGTAAGCCCGGTCAGCTATCTCCAGACTTTGCCGGACACTCTGCTCAATCAGCAGGATGGTGATCCCCTGCTCGCGGAGCTCTTGTATGACGCGGAAGATCTCTCCCACCAAGAGCGGCGCCAAACCGTATGAGGGCTCATCGAACAGGCAGAGCTTCGGCTCTGACATCAGGCCTCGTGCTATGGCTAGCATCTGACCCTCGCCACCGCTCAGCGTCCTGGCCAATTGCCCTTGTCTTTCTTCCAGTGCGGGGAAGATGTGATAGACCTTGCGGAGCGTCGACTCCCTCCGCTTCCAGGCTTCACTGACATACGCACCCATCTCCAGGTTCTCACGCACAGACATGTCGGGAAAGAGTCTTCTCCCCTCCGGTATTTGAGAGATACCCAGTTCCACAATGGAGTGAGGTGCTCGCCCATCTATCCTCTGGCCAAGGAACTCGATAGTACCCGAAGCGGGACGCACCAAACCGGATATGGTGTTAAGCAGTGTGGTCTTACCGGCTCCGTTGGCTCCAATCAAGGCGACGATTTCTGCCACATCGATCCTCAAAGAGACGTCCCACAAGGCCTGAACCTTGCCATAGAAGGTGTCTATGTTGTTGACTTCCAGCATAAGCCTACTCTCCTAGGTACACCTCAATAACCGTCTTGCTGGCGGCAATCTCCTGCGGCGTTCCTTCGGCAATCTTCTCGCCGTGATGGAGCACCATGATCCGGTCACATACGCTCATGATCGCCTTCATGACATGCTCGATCATAAAAACGGTGGTCCCTTCTTCCCGAATCTTGGCCACCAACTCCATAGCCTCAGCTATCTCAGTGTGGTTCAACCCCGCCATCAGCTCATCAAGCAGCAGTAGTTCTGGCTTGGTGGCCAACGCTCTAGCCACTTCAACCCGCTTCTGGTTACCCAGGGTTAGGTCTTTGGCAGGGATCGCACTCACTACTGACAACCCCACAAACTCTACTAGATCTGTAGCTTCCCTTGCAGCATCCGCTGATGATGTACCGGTTGTACACCCGAATAACGAGCCCAACAACACATTCTCCCGAACGGCCATGTTAGGGAAGACTCTAACGGATTGAAAGGTCCTCGCCAGTCCCATCTTGCAGATCTTATGCGGCTTCAGGCCGGTGATGCTTTGCCCGTTGAACCTTATTGCTCCTTCCTTGGGAACGAGGGCACCCGATATGAGATTGAACAACGTCGTCTTACCAGCTCCATTGGGGCCGATCAGACCGACGACTTCGCCCTGGTCCACCGTGAAGTCTACGCGTGAGAGCGCGGCCAACCCGCCAAAATGCTTGGTCACCCCTTCGCCTTCAAGTATTGGCATGTTGCCCTCCCAGACCTCTCTTCTGCCACCTTTGTATCCCCCCTTGTATCAGCCCCACAAGTCCATGGGGGAGGTACAAGACGACGACCAGTAGTATGATGCCGAAAAGGAGCATGTAGTAGTAGGGAAACTCCGTGATCAAGACTTCTCTTAGATAGGCAAAGACGGCGGCGCCCAGGACAGGGCCATACAACTGTCCCATGCCACCGAAGATAGCCATTAACACCGGCAGGAAAGAATTGTTCGGGTCAAAGGCGATGTATGGGTCGATATATGTCAACTGTGTGGCCCAGATGGCGCCGGCGGCTCCCATGAAAATGGCGCTGATGCCGAAGGTCACGATTTTCAAAGCAGTCACATTTATGCCTACGTGAACCGCGGCCTGCTCGTCTTCACCGATACTTTGCAGGGCTAAGCCATATTTGGAGCGCCTGATAAGGTAGGCGGTAAGCAATGTCGCCACAAGAATAGTGAGCATCACGTAGTAAATGGTGGTGTTATCCACGAGGACAACGAATCGGCCACGCGTGCCCGTCCTCTGGAGCTCAAACCACAGGACAAATTGCTTGATCAGCGCAATGAGTCCTAAGGTGAAGATGGCAAAATAGATACCACGTAGCCTCAGGGTCAAAGCACCAACGGCGAGGGCAAGACAGGAACTTGCCAGACCACCAAGACAGATAACGACGGGCAAGGGTAGCGCCATGCCCAGTACGGCTGAAGTGTATATTCCGACACCGAAAAACGCCGCCGGCGCCAGTGACAAGTAGCCGGTAGGACCGGAAAAGAGAACCCAGCTCACTGCCAGGATGATGTACATCAAGAAGCTGGCTACTGTTATGACAGTATACTGCGAGACGCGGAGGGGCAAAGCAGCCAACAGACCGAGGATTACGAGAAGCAGCGCCGGCGCCCACGCCTTTCTTAGATCAACTCTGGTAGTACTCATTTTTCTACTTCCCCATGATACCTGTCGGCCTGACCAGCAGCAGGAGTATGAAGATGAGATAGTAGGCAACCAATGACAAGCCCGGGT
>CAZBJW010000022.1:0-29318 GCA_964492135.1 uncultured Anaerolineales bacterium | reverse complement strand
CGCAACGTGTCCATCCATCGCCTGCTTCAGTTGAGTTCTCGGGAGCTCGTGGCCCGGGTGGTTGAGGGACGAGGGACGGACACCGCCCTGAAGAAGTCCAACGCCGATCTGGAAGTTGCCATCAGCGTCGGCAATTCGCTCCCAGTCCTTCTGGCGGCAGCGATGTCCCCTCCTCCTGGTGTTGATGAGTTCAGCATCGCCAACTCCCTGCGCCCGACACCTCTCGTGAAATGCCTCACCGTGGATCTTGAGGTCCCTGCTGACACCGAGATCGTCCTGGAGGGCCGGATCACCCAGCGCATGGCACCTGAAGGACCGTTTCTCGACCTGACGGGGACCATGGATGTCGTCCGGGAGGGTCGCGTCGTCGAGATCGACCACGTCACTCACCGGCACGACCCGATCTATCAGGCGCTGCTGCCGGGCGGACGGGAACACAAGCTGCTCATGGGCCTGCCCCGTGAACCGACTATCTACGCAGAGGTTAGCAAAGTGTGTCGTTGTGTGAACGTGCTACTGACGGCAGGAGGCTCGTCTTGGTTGCATGCCGTGGTGCAGATAGACAAGAGAGAGCCCGGCGATGGACGCCATGCTATCGAGGCTGCTTTCCAGGGGCATAGCTCACTGAAGCACGTAGTGGTAGTCGATGAGGACGTAGACATCTACGATCCCCATGACGTCGAATGGGCCATCGCCACCAGAGTCCAGGCTGACAGGGATCTGCTAGTCTGGCAAGACCAGCCTGGAAGTTCCCTCGATCCCTCTGCCGTACACATCCCTGGGCAGAAGACGCGGACCGCCAAGATGGGCCTGGACGCCACCATCCCCTGGCGAAAACCTTCCGGCGAGGCTCTATCTGCAGCAGAGCGAAAGGCCTTCGAAAGAGTGAGGTACGAGGAGTAGACAAGTCGCATGCGTCTGACACCCGAAGAAGAGGCCATGCTGGCCGGTGACCAGGGCATCGCCGTCAGGAAGGCGATGGAGATCGTCGTGGCCCTGGGCAGAATCTACGAGGCCGAAGAGCTAGTTCCGGTGACCAGCGTGCAGGTGGCGGGCGTCAGCTATGGTAATCTGGGCGACGCAGGATTGGAGTTCATCCAGGAGTGGGCAGATCAGGGTGCCAGAGTGAAGGTCCCGACCACTCTCAACCCGGCAGGCATGGACCTCCGCGCGTGGGAGGAGTCGGGAATCCCCCGAGAGTATGCCAAGCGGCAGCTGGAGATCATCGAGGCCTACGCTACCATGGGCATCCCCCCCAGTTGCTCGTGTACTCCCTATCTGGTCGGACGCGCTCCTTCGCTCGGCGAGCACGTCGCGTGGAGCGAGTCATCCGCGGTGAGCTACGCCAACTCTGTGCTAGGCGCTCGCACCAACCGCGAGGGAGGCCCGAGCGCCCTGGCCGCAGCGATCACGGGACGGACAGCCAAGTACGGCCTTCATCTGGAGGAGAATCGCCGCGCTCACTATCTGGTAGAGGTGAAGTGTGCCCTGAAATCCGTTGCCGATTACGGCGCTCTGGGCTATATGGTGGGACAAAGAGTAGGAAATGAGATACCCTATCTCCACCTAGATTTCTCTTCCGAGGTCGGGCCGGACGAACTAAAGGTCCTCGGGGCGGCCATGGCCGCAAGCGGGGCCGTCGCCCTCTACCACATGGAGGACGTCACGCCCGAGGCGCAGACGGGAATAGCTCTGGCCGACGATGCACCGACAATAGCCATCGAGGACCTCGACGAGGCATATGAAGCACTGGATGGCGCAGCCCAGGACATCGATCTGGTGTGGATCGGCTGTCCTCACGCTTCGCTGGTCGAGATAGCGAAAGTAGCTGAGGTCCTGAAGGGGAGAAGGGTAGCAACGCCGCTGTGGATCACCACCGCCCGAGAGATCATCACCGCCGCCAGAGCCAACGGATCGCTGGACAGCATAACGTCCTGCGGAGGTACAGTGGTGGCCGACGCCTGCCTCATTGGAGCGCCTGTACAAGAGATGGGCTTCAGAACCTTGGCCACCAACTCTGCCAAAGGCGCTTTCTACCTCCAGAGCCATCTGGGCGTCCAGGTCAGGTTTGGCCCGTTGTCGCAATGCGTGGAGGCGGCGGTTGCAGGGAGATGGCCCGCGTGAAGCTCACCGGGAGGGTGATCAAGGAGGGCCGCGCAGAGGGCGAAGCCCTTGTCTCCCACGAGCCGATAGGCTTCTTCGGCGGTGTGAATCCGGAGACAGGCGCGGTGATCGAGCCTGGACACGAACTACAGGGAAAGACCATTGGCGGCAAGATTCTCATCTTCCCCACGGGCAAAGGCAGTACTGTCGGCTCCTACACCCTGTACCGCCTACGCAAGAATGGTGTGGCCCCGGTCGGGATCATCAACGCACAGAGTGAGGCCGTAGTGGCCGTGGGCGCCATCATCTCAGAGATTCCCATGGTCGATCACATAGATATCTCTCGCCTGGCGACGGGCATGAGGGTGACGATCAACGGCCAACTGGTCGAGGCGCGCGAAGGTCACGATTGGGAAGAGAGACGATGCTGATCGTCATCGAGATGAACCATTAGCTTGGCCTTCACGACTCTCGGCCGTCACGCAGCCAAGGCGAGCTGCAATGGGCCATACGCAGCAGTATCCATGACAACAGCTGTGAAGAGGCCATACCGTTCGACGAAGTCTGCACAAGCTGCAGGAATGGAAAAGAGAATGATAGCGCACCCTTCTCTGACTGCCCTCCTGGTAGTGCAAGGTGAAGACTCACCTTTGCAGCCTTTTCTCTCCTACCTCCGTTCCGTCCCCCACGTCCACACTACTATCGAACCACAATTGCCCTCGGAACTGGGCTTGTACGACGTTGTCCTCACAGAACAAAGTGCGGCCTACGTGGACCAGGCGGATCGCCTAGAACGGTTCGTCTACGATGGCGGTGGCTGGCTGGGACTGGTCCATCTATCGGACGAGCTACTACCTCATCTGTTTGGAGCACAGCCGGGCCCTCTGGGGCCATGTACCGAGCTCCGTGTCTACTTTCACGATAGCCGACACCGACTTGCAGCGCGATTACCCGATGTGGTCTATGTCACTGATCGCCACCAATCTCTGGAAACAGAATCTGAAGACACGGAGATCATCCTCTGCGCTGACTGGCAGTATCAGAGCAACCCGGTGCTCGTCACCCGCCCATTGGGGGCTGGACGAGTCGCCTGTACTACATTGCATACTCTGGACAACCCTATCATCCGGCAAATCTTCTACCGTCTTCTACGCTACTTGGCAGGTCACGCGGCGGGGGAGGAGAAGACGCTGGGCGTGGGGCTCCTCGGCTACTCCCCGGCCATGGGCCTGCCTCATGGCCTCGGAGTGGAAGCCACACCTGGTCTGGAACTCCGGGCCGTCTGTGATGTAGACCCGCAGCGGCTGGAGGCAGCGCAGCACCCCTTCCCCAGCCTGACAACACATGGCTCGGCCGCAGAACTCGCCAGGGACCCTGGCGTCGATCTAGTGATCATTTGCACACCGCCCAATACCCACTCGCTCCTGGCCATACAAATGATGGACGCTGGTAAACACGTCATCTGTGAGAAACCCCTGGCGCTGAATCAGAAAGAAGCCGCCGCCATGGTCGAGATGGCCGAGAAACGCGGTGTCCACCTCAGCTGCCACCAAAACCGACGTTGGGATGTCGATTATCTGGCGATCAAACAGGCTCTGGCCGAGGAGCTTATTGGCGATGTCTTCCACATAGAAACATTCGTCGGGGGATTTGAACATCCCTGTGGTTTGTGGCATTCGCACGAAGCCATTTCAGGCGGGACGATCTATGACTGGGGAGCCCACTACCTGGATTGGGTCGTAAGCCTGATGCCCGACCGGGTAACAGCGGTTGTGGGGACCCGTCACAAGCGGGTCTGGCACGACGTCACCAACGCTGACCAGGAACGGATCCAACTGCGTTTCGCTGGTGGTCAAGAAGCGGAGTTCATCCACTCTGACATCGCTGCGGTGCGGAAACCCAAGTGGTACTTGCTCGGTACCGAGGGTGCAATAGTCGGCCACTGGCACGATGTGACCACCTATGAGATCGACCCCATACACTACTTCGAGCAGCACCATATCCCGGCCACCGAGATGGCGCCCAATCTCACCCTTTTCCGCCGTCACCATTCCGGCCAGATCGTGGCTCAGACACTGCCCTTGCCCTCCCGAGAGGCTTTTCCATTCCATCGGAACCTTGCCGACCACCTGCTCACTGGAGAGCCAATCGCAGCCCCAGTAGATCAATCCATGCAAGTGGTGGCCATCCTTGAAGCTGCGGCGCGGTCTATGGCAAAAGGCGGCACGCTGGAGGCGCTCAATGACTGACCCGGTCAAGTGGGGTGTGCTGGGGAATGCCAATATCGCCCGCGTCTGCGTCATTCCAGCCATTCAGAAATCTCGCAACGGCGTCGTGCATGGCTTGGCCACCCGGTCACCCGAGCGAGCCAGGCAATTGCTCACCCAGCACGGTATCGAGCGTGTCTACGCTGGCTACGACGCTCTGCTCGGTGATCCAGAGATAGACGCGGTCTACATACCGCTTCCCAACCATCTTCACCACAGCTGGACCCTCAGGGCACTGGAAGCCGGCAAACACGTCTTGTGCGAAAAGCCCCTCGCCTGCACTGCGCGACAGGCTGAAGAGATGGCACAGGCGGCGGACGACTCTGGGCTGCTGCTGATGGAAGCGTTCATGTACCGCTTCCATCCCCGCAGCAAGCATATCAAGGAGATGGTGGCCGAGGGCGTCATCGGCACGCCGCGCCTGGTACGGGCTGCCTTCTGCTACCACATTGGAGACGGACAGCTGACCAGTTGTGACATTGCACGTCTGCGACCGGAAATGGGCGGCGGGGCCCTACTGGACGTCGGATGTTACGGGGTCAACGTAGCTCGCTGGCTATTGGGCGGCGAGCCGTCGCAGTTGCAGGCCCAGGCAGTGTACCATCAGTCCGGCGTAGACGTACACTTTGTGGGCACGCTGCGCTTCCGCAATGATGCGCTGGCTACGGTGGAGGCCAGCTTCATATCCGCGCTGCAGCAGACGTATTCCATTGTCGGAAGCGACGGAGCCATTGAACTACCCCACGACGCGTTCGTTCCCTGGGAGGAGGATGCTGTCTTCACACAACGCGGAACACACGATGAAGCGGGACAGCTACATAGCACGCGCGGGGCGGACGAGTATCAACTAATGGTGGAGCACTTCTGCGACGCCATCTCGGGACAGGCACCGCTGGCCTTTCCGCCGGAGGAGAGTGTTCGCAACATGCGAGTGTTGGATGGACTGGCGGACGCTGCGCGCAGCGGTAGGATAGTGGTCTTGAGTAGAGAATCGCCAGGAGCCCCAGAAGCTAACCCAGATACCCCAAGCCCCTCAGGCGCTCCTTGATCTCCTCCTCCGCTTCCTCGCTGTATCCGGTCTCGCGGAGTTCCCTCGAGGATTCCTCCTCACCATACAGCGGGGGAACCTGCGCCCTGTACTCCTCGGAGAAGACCCCAGTCAGTATGTGACCGTCCATGTCTCGAGGTATGGGCGAGCCCATGGCGTAGAGGATTGTGGGCGCCAGATCTTCTATGCCTGCGCCCTCTATCGTCGCGCCCTCGTTGACGCCCTTGCCAGCCATGATGAGGAGACCGCAGTCACGGTGCATCCCAGAGTAGCGGTATACAGTGTCCACCGTGGTACTGGAGCCGAAGTCGGCCAAACCGAAGAAGATGTTCCTCTCATCCCGCGGACGCAGGATGAGATCGGGCGCCCGATCCAGATAGGGACCGTGATAGATATCCTCCTTCTTCAGGATCTCGCCGATCAGCCGCGCACCTGTCCGCGGATCGACGAACTCCCGGGCCAGGCAAATGATCTCCTCCCTCATCTCTCCGTATTCCTGGCCTGGCTCTACGATACCTTCAGGCTCCCTGCCCTTCACATTGAGATAGATTGAGCCCAAATGGCGCCCAAAGGAATAGGCCTTCGAGCGAGACCAATCCACGTCCAGGAACGAAAGGAACACCAGCTTCATCAGGTAATCCATCGAGTACAGGCCCTTGTACTCGGCGTGTTTGGCCAGGCCGATTCTGTCCGCGATGCGATGGACGTTGCGCAGGGTAAACCCTCTCTTGAATAGCCCATACTTGAGAGTTCTCCACGGATCCCGCTTGAGGCGCAGCAGCCCAGCGTCCAACAGCCAGTTGTTGAGAACGATGAAGTTATGGGCCGGCCCCATCCCATGGTCGGAAAGCACGATGACCAGCGTATCCTCATCGACTCTATCGACAATCTCGCCGATCTTTGCGTCCACTCTCTGGAAGTATCGCACCACAGGGCCGCTCTTGTCTGTGCCGTCTCCAGCCTTCCGCCATGGATGGCCCGGGTCAAGATAGTGCCACAGCTGATGTAGAACGCGGTCAGTGTCGAAGATGACAACCATGAAGAAGTCGGAGGGGTAAGTGTCCATCAGGTATGAGACAGTCCTAGATCGGAGCTCCAGCAGCTCATCGCATGCCTTGAAGAACTCATCACGGCGGGACTCGGCAAAGGTCTCTGTCGGATAGATGGTGTAGTAGCCAATTTCGTCCCTCAGTTCCTGCGATAGCTCTGTCGGATAGCTGAAATCCTGCGCTGAGTAGGGCGTCATCCAGCCGCTGATCATGAAACCGTCGACTTCCTCCACGGGGTAGGACATGGGAACATTGACTACGCCCACCTTCTTTCCCTGATCGGAGAGGAGCTTCCAGAGGGCAAGGCCGTCTCGTCTGCTAGCGTTGACCGGCGGAAAGACGTAGCTGTCCTCCTCGCGGTACAGGAAATCATAGATGCCGGTCTTGCCAGGATTCTTCCCGGTCATGAAGGTGGACCATGAAGGGCCCGAAGTAGGAGGTGTCGTCGATCTGAGTTGGCCCACTGCTCCTCGGTCCATCAGGCTGCGTAGATTTGGCAACCTGCCCTCCGCGGCCCATGACTGTACGATGTTCAGGGGAACACCGTCCAGACCTATGACAAGCACCTTCGTGTCAGAGGCCATTCTCTCCTCGCTCACTCGTCGCTGGCGTGGGAATAGTACTCGATGGCCGCGCCAGTGTCGAAGATGCCCCCTTCAACCTCCCGGTGTCTTAGAGCCTGATAGGTGGTCACGGCAGCGATCACAGTGAGAATAGCTGCCACCCCCATCACGACCTGCGGAATGCCTATCTGATCCGCCACGGTCCCCACCAAAAGCATGATCGGTATAGCCACTATGTTCGCCAGCAGGAAGTACACAGCGATAACGCGCCCCCTCAGCTCGGGTGGAGATTTCTCCTGCAGAAGGGTTTCCGACGGTATGGCCACCAGAGATATCTCCGCTCCCAACGTCAAGGACAGCAGCATGATCGCCGCTACCTTGGGAATCGTCAGCCACAGGGGAAGATTGAAGCCCGCCAGACCGAACCCAAACAAAGTGAGCACCATGGCCGAGAACCCGACGCTGGACATCACCTCCCTGCGGAACTTATACCCGAAGCGCCCTACCAGGAACGTATTTGCCAGCATCCCGAGACCAGCGGGCGCAAATACCAAGATTGCATCTTCAGGCCGCATGCCCAAGACTCGAGTAGCATAGCCTGGCGCGATCATGGCCATCATCATCAAGAGGGTCGTGGTCATGGTCAATTGAGCTAGGGCGACCTGTATGGGTCTCTTGCCCGCTACGTAACTCCACCCCTCACGTAGCTCTTTCCAAGCCGTTCTCAGCATCGATGCACCAGCCTCGACTACCAACCTGGGTTTGTCGCGTGGTATGCGCGTTACGACCACCGAGGCCGCGAGATACATGAGGGCGACGATGGCGAAGGCCCCTTTGATCCCCAGAATCTTCACCGTCAAAGGAGCCACGATCACCAGTCCCGCCACCTGGGTCCCGATCAGGGTGAGGTTGAACAGGGCATTGGCCGTCAAGAGCCTTTCCTCTCCCACCAGCAAGGGGATGGTAGTGGCCTCAGCAGGGGCAAAGAACTGGCCAATGGCCGAAGACATGAAGGTGACGGCGTAGATGACCAGCAGCAATGACCATCCGCCAAGTCTGTCCAAGACCACGATGTAGGTGGCAACGGTCAACACCCGGATGGCGTTGCTGCCCAGCATCACCAGCTTGTTGGAGAGGCGATCGACCGCGATTCCGGCCACAGAACTGAACAGTACGGCCGGCAGGCTAAAGGACAGTATCATGATGGCCATATGCGCGGTGGAACGTGTCAGCGTCTCGATGAGTATTATCTGAACGAAGTGGATTCCGTTCTGCGCTGTCTGGGAAATCATCTGCGCGACCCAGAGTGTAAAGAAGTTCCGGTTCCGGATGACACCGGCGAAGGTTCTGTCTTCTCTCATGATTCGTGCCCCATGGCAGGAGATGCCCTTCGCTGGGACACGAACGCCTTGACTCGCTTCTCGAACTCGCGTCTCGGCAAGAGGATCCTGCGGTCACACTTGAGGCATCGGAGGCCGATGTCAGCGCCCACGCGCACCACTCGCCATTCGTAACTGCCGCAGGGGTGCTTCTTGCGAAGTCTAACGACGTCGTTCAAGTGAACGTCCATGACCATAGGGGTTGTTTCTCCTCAACAACTCCTCATTTTACCACACAAGTGCTCTGGGGGCCAATTCTTTACCTTCGCCCCGATCTTTGATATAATGTTATTATAGCAATCTCTGTATCAAGGAGTGTTGGCAGCCTATGTCCGGTCTGGATGTGCCCAGGTTCATCGGCATCATTATCGCGGTTCTGATCGCCATCGACGTGCACGAGTGCTGTCACGCCTGGGTGGCAGCTCAGATGGGCGACCCCACCGCAAAGCATCTCGGGAGAGTGTCTTTGAATCCCATTGTGCACCTCGACCCCCTGGGCACGCTAATGATCTTCCTCACCGCCCTCACGGGTTTCGGCATCGGTTGGGGAAAGCCAGTCCCTGTTGATCCCTACAGGTTGCGACACGGGCCTCACCCAGGGATGGGTGTTGTATCTCTTGCCGGGCCCCTGGCTAACCTGACCACGGCCACTTTGCTGGCCGTACCGTTCAGATTGGGGCTGGGCATCCTCCCCGACTTGGCGCTGGAGTTCATCTTCATCATCTCCATGGTCAATATCGGTCTGGCAATCTTCAATCTGCTGCCTGTCCCTCCTCTGGATGGCTACGGCGTGCTGATGGGAGTATTGGGCAGCATCAACGCCTCCTGGGCCTATCGCTGGTCATACACTCTGGCTCGCTACGAACGTTACGGGCCCATGATCCTGCTCCTGGTGATCATAGCGAATCGATACATCCCGCTGTTTAGCTGGATCATCTACCCACCCTATCTTTTGATCAGACGGTTGTTGTTGGGAGTGTGAACACCTTGGGGGCGCGTTATCGCGTGCGCCAGTTCGCCTTGGCTCTAGGAGCCAGCATAGATCATCGGGAGGAAGGCGCCGAGACGGAGTACCTGGATGGAGCGCAGCTGGAGCTGTTTCATATCATGTCTCCGATGGATCAGCACCACTGTCTGGCTGTTTTCCGAGTCCTCCTCGGCGAAGGGGAGACGGAAGCGTCTTTGCTGCGCGCCGCACTGCTGCATGACGTAGGGAAAACCATTGGCCCGGTGCGGATCTGGCATCGAGTGCTCGCCGTCCTGTTCAATGCTGTGGCTCCCCGCTTATGGGAAAGGATAGACGAGCAGCCCGGAACCTGGAGATATCCGTTCTACGTGCACAGGCAGCACGCTGCTCTCGGTGCAAGGCTAGCAGAAGAGGCCGGCTGCTCCCCTGACGTCGTGTGGCTCATCGCCCATCATGAGGATGAACCGAGACAAGGTGGGAGCGGTAACAAGAAGAATAGACTGTTGGCGGCCCTGCACACCGCCGATGCAGCCAACTAGACTCCAGTGTCACACGTTTTAGGAGGTCCAAATGACTGAACCCAAGGTTGCCATCATTGGATTGGGCCGCACCGGCTCCTCCATGGGATTGGCTCTGCGGAGAGCGGAGCCAGAGATCGAGATCGTGGGCCACGACAAGGACCGCGCGGTCTCCAGAGAGGCTCACAAACTGGGCGCCGTTGTCGAGTGGGAAGGGAACCTGATCTCCGCCGTCGAGGAGGTCGAGTTGGTGATCATCGCCACACCATTGATGGCTATCAGAGAGATACTTGAAGCCACAGGTCCCTACCTGAAGCCGGACTGCGTACTCACCGACACAGCGAACGTAAAGGGCCAGGTCCTCGAGTGGGCCGACGAACTGCTGCCGGAAACCACTCACTTCATAGGTGGTCATCCCCTGATTAGTATGAGTCACACAGATGGGAATGATCCCACGCCGGACCTTTTCGCTGGCTCCACATACTGCCTCGTGCCGTCCGGTACTGCCCACCCGGCGGCCATCGAGCTGGTAACCGGCATGGTTCGTCTGCTGGGGGCAGAGCCCTTCTTCCTCGACGTTGCTGAGCACGACGGTCAGGTGGCCGCCGTTGAACATCTTCCACTCATCCTCGCCACTGCCCTGTTGATGAGCACCACTAAGGCCCCTTCCTGGAGGGACCTGCAGCGCCTGTCCGGATCCGCCTTCCGGCGTGCGACTCAGTTCCTTTCAGCTGATCCGGCCGTTAACCAAAGCATCTGCATCGCCAATGGGGAGAACATCTCTCGCTGGATTGACCTCTACATCGACGCCTTGAGAGAGCTCCAGCAGAAACTCGCGGCTGCGGACGACGACACCTGGGAAGAACTGTTCACAGAGTTGGGGGACACTCGTGCCCACTGGCTCGCTGGCAGAGGCACACCGGAGGAGGAGGCAGCGAGGGCGGAGATAGCTGAACTTCGGGGCATGAGGACCTTTGGCGCAATGTTCGGCCTCACTCAGTTCCGAGATCTCAGGAAGAAACTCGAACAGCGAGAGCCCGAGTGATATGGCGTATACTTACATCCTTAGATGCGCGGATGGGACCCTCTACACAGGCTGGACCACGAACGTTGAGCGCAGGCTTCGAGCGCATCTGGCCGGAAAGGCCAGCAAGTATACTAGAGCCCGCCTGCCGGTGAGCCTTGCATATCAGGAGGAGCATTCCACACCTCGAAAGGCCAGACGCCGCGAGGCCGCCATACGACGATTGCCTCGACGGAAGAAGCTGAAGTTGATCAGCAGCGTTGCGTCTTGATCCTCGCGGAGAGGGGGCTGCCGAGACGTGAACCCAAGACCAGTGGGATGGCCGTTGGGAAAAACGCCACAGATCACTCAGCCTTGACCACCGATCCGCAATACGGACATTCGGCCGACCACGGCTCCACCCTGGTCGCCTCAGATCCCCTGATCGGCCCGCCACAGTGGGGGCTCTTGCCCGGCAACTTGCCTCGCCGTACGGCTGGCCGCTCAGGGGCAGGTAGCTGCTTCAACTCATGCTCCAACGCATCGGCCTCATCCTGGCGTCCCCTCTTGCGTAGGATCTCCACCATCCTCTCGCCCAGCCTCCTGGCTGCGCCAGGCCGGCCCGCCCGTTTGAACAGATCTAGAGCCTTTTTTCCCCTGTCGTAGGCCTGATCGATGTCATCCAGCCTCAAGTAGCAGCGAGCAGCTTGTGCCGTCAGATTGGCGGCCTGAAAAATCTTGCCCCGCTCCTCGGCTTCCTGGGCCAGAGTGTGGAAGGCCTCGGCAGACTCTCCGAACTGCCCCTCGTCGAAAAGTCTCATGGCCCTTCGGAGCGGTTCCGGCACGGGCCTTCTCGCCAGCATGGGCGGCCGTCGCCGAAAACGCCTCAGCGGTCGAACCGCTCTCCCTCGAGACACAAGTGCCCTCCCTTGTCATCGTACCACCGATGGACACACATGCTGTGCTCCGCTGCGCCGTGAGAGACAGAACCTGGATCTGCCTGCAGGTCTCACCCCCGTCCCGCTTCGCTTCCGCTTTCCTTCCTCCTGTCAGAGCCAGCCTTAAACAACACAAGAACCCCTGTTACACCTGGGCCTGCGTGCGTAGCCAATACCGGACCGAGTTCCAGAAGATAGATCTCTTCCCTTGGGAAGCTGATTGCGGATGCCAGGGTGTCAGCGAAGCTCGCAGCCTTCTCGGGCAAACGAGTATGTAGCACGGTCAGCTTCTCCAGTGGGCCCATGGCAACCACCTGCTCCTCGATCCGGTGCAGCGCCTTCCGGTATGAGCGAGGCGTCCCCGCCAGATCCAGCTGCCCGTCTACCATCTTGAGCATGGGCTTGAGATCGAGGATGTGCATCAAGCGGTCCAGCAGCGGCATGAGCTTGGCGACTCTGCCGCCCTTCTTGACATTCTCGATA
This sequence comes from uncultured Anaerolineales bacterium, assembly GCA_964492135.1. GTDB lineage: Bacteria > Chloroflexota > Anaerolineae > UBA7937 > B3-Chlor > CAYGAW01. The sequence continues at coordinate 17,000 of CAZBJW010000022.1, read as the reverse complement.
GTATCCAAGACGGCCACGAGCCTGGTCCTTCTGGACATATCACGAGTGAGGGCGATTATGTCCTCCAGTGCCATTCCCTTTTCCGCTGCCTCGACAGCAGCTGCTACCTGCCACGCCAGGCCATCCGACACGCTGAGGGAGTCCACCACCGTTACGCTGTTGCCGAACCTTTGAGCAGCTGCACACGCGCCGTTGTAGGTCCCGCTGTGATGGCTGGTCAGGGTCAGACACAGCACATGGCACCCTTCGTCCACCATGGTAGCAAAGGCCTCTTCGAAGGCACCCGAGGACGGCTGAGAGGTGCTGGGCCAGAACCGGCCCTTCGTCTTCTCCCAGAACTCGTCGTGGGACAACTCTCCGGCCAGGAACACCTCAGGCCCAAAGCTGACCGCCAGCGGAACCATGATCGCTCCCAGACGATCTGCCTCAGCCCTGGATAGGTCGCAACTGCTGTCGGTCACGATCCCTATCTTCCTATCGCCCATCACTCCTCTTTCAGAGGTCTTCCGAACACCAGGTAGCCGGTGTGGGCCACCATACGGTCTTCGGGCCGCAGGCGAGCAGGCACAGTCTTGTAATGCCTCAGCAGAATCTCGCTCACCTCCAGATCCACAAAACTCTCGTCCTGCAACCTGTCCAAGAGCGCCGATACTTGATTGGCGGTGGGCACCAGAGCTCCGAAGAACCCTCCCCCTCCCAGGGCTTCCTTTGCCTGGCCAACGTAGAACTGTGGCTCCCTCACATCCATGAACAGGGCGTCAGCCTCCTTCTCGTCGAATCCCTCGGCAATGCCCCGATGCTTCAGTTCTACGTACTGTAACAAGTCCAACTCCGAGAGGTTACGCCTGGCCACCTCGATCATGTCTTCCCGTCTCTCATAGGAGAAGACCTTGCCCGTGGGCATCACGCCTTGGGCCAAGGCTATGGTCATCGCACCACTACCCGTGCCCGCCTCGACAACCCTCGTCCCGGGCACGATGTTCATCTTCAACAGCGCATAGCCGCTCTCCTTGGGATAAATGATCTGACTCTCACGTCTGGCATTCATTATCAAGTCGTGGACGGAAGGGCGCAGAAGGTAGAAGGGGTAGCCGAGATGAGAGGTGACCTGGCTTCCCAGAGGTCGTCCTACGATGTCATCGTGTCTGATGAATCCTCGGTGGGTGTGAAGCTCTTCTCCAGGCCTGAGGCGGACTATGAATCGCTTCCCGTCTTTACCCAGCAGAAGCACCAGGTCTTCTTCTTGTGTCACAGCCATAGCTCAGTCCATTCCCATCCAGAGGCGAGAAAAATGGGCGGGACAGGACTCGAACCTGCGACCTCTTCCTTGTAAGGGAAGCGCTCTCCCAACTGAGCTACCCGCCCTGGTGGTTCACTTTATATCATGAGGCGAGGAAGCAGTCAATCAGCCCAACCGCCCTCCGTTCCTCGCCTTCACATCGCTCACATGGTCTCGGGCGCGCCTACACCCATTAGAGCCAGGACCCGGGCCAGCACTATCTTCGCCGCTGCTACCAGCTTCAACCGTGCCTTGTTAAGGCGCATGTCCTCGGGGAGCGATGAGACCACCCGGCACTGCTTGTAGAACGGGTGGAAAGCACCCGCCAGCTCCTGAGCGTAGTAGGGCAGATAGTGGGGGCTCAGGCTCGTTACGCATTGCTCGAGTACCTCGGGCAAGCGAAGCATCTGACGGATCAACGCCAACTCCGCAGGGTGACCCAAGAGTGACACATCACCATCACCGAAGTCTATTCCCTGGCCATAGCGGAGAATGCTCGCTATGCGGGCATGACCGTATTGCACATAGTACACGGGATTCTCGGCGGATTGTTCCTTCGCCAGATCCAGGTCCAGGTCCATCTGACTATCAGCCGCGCGGCCCAAGAGCAGGAAACGCACGGCGTCCGCACCAATCTCCTCCAGGACGTCGCGCAAGGTGATGATGTCCCCAGTTCGCTTGGACAACCGCACTATCTCATCACCTCGTCTCAAGGTCACCAACTGATAGACGATGAGGATCAGGTTGTCCGGATCTACGCCTATCGCCCTCATCGCCGCTTTCATCCGCGGCACATGGCCCTGATGGTCGGCACCCCAGACATCTATCACCTGATCGAAGCCCCGTCTGATGAACTTGTCGTAGTGATAGGCGATATCCGAAGCCAGGTAGCCAGGCTCGCCGTCTGACCGAATCAGCACGTTGTCTTTGTCGTCACCCAGTTCGCTGGAGGAAAACCAGACCGCTCCGTCCCGCTCGGCGACATAGCCCTTCTCGCGCAGCAGGGCCAAGACTTGATCAAAGAGCCCACTTTCGTAGAGGCTTCGTTCGGAGAACCAGCGATCATAGGTAATACCCATCATGGCCAGGTCATCCTTGATCGAAGCCAGCATCCTCTCCAGGCCTATCTCATACAGAGAATCCACTGCCTCCTCGCGGGGCATCCGGAGGAACCTGTCACCTTCCTGGCGGGCAATCTCGTCACCCACCTCTACCATGTAGGCGCCCCGATAGCCTTCATCAGGGATCGGCTCGTCGAGACCCAAGGCTTGGGCGTAGCGAGCAAATAGCGTCTTGGCAAAGAGCCTCATCTGAGTACCCGCGTCGTTGACGTAGTATTCTCGCTGCACCTCGCGGCCCGCCGCCTCCAGGACATTGGCCAGGCTGTCGCCTATCACCGTGTTTCGTCCAAAGCCTACGTGCAAAGGTCCGGTAGGGTTGGCGCTTCCGTACTCGACCTGCACCTTTTGCCCTACGCCCAGGCTCAGATTCCCGTAGCTTTCCCCAGCTGCCAGTATCTCCTCCACCTGTCTCACCAACCACCGGTCGTCGAGGGTGAAGTTGACAAAGCCAGGTCGGGCCGCCTCTACCTTGGAGAGGAAGTCAGTCTTGGGGATCCGGGCTGCGATGTCCTCCGCGATGCGCCACGGGGACATGCGAGCCATCCCCGCCAGCTGCAGAGCTGCGGTAGTTGCATAATCACCAAGCTCCTCACGCTGCGGGCGCTCCACCACCAAGGGAGGGAGATCGAAGGGGGGCAAGTCTCCAGCCTCCTGAGCTGACACGATGGCCTCTCGAACCAAAGACTCGATTCTGTGCAGTGGCTGCTCCTGCATGGCTACACCTGGTAGGTCTCCATCTGTTCCCAGTTCCTGCCGACTTTCAGATCCACCTTCAGCGCAGCGTCCAGAGCCCAGGCATTCTCCATGACGGAACTCACCATACGGGCCACCGGCTCTACCTCCTCGCCAGGAACCTCTAGGACCAACTCATCGTGAACCTGCAGGGTCATCCGCGCGGCGAGGTTCTCTTCCCTGAGGGCACGATGCAAGCGCACCATCGCTATCTTCAGGATATCAGCAGCGGAGCCCTGAATCGGCATGTTGACCGCCTCTCGCTCGGCGGCGCGCTTAACTCCGGCGTGGGCCCCGCTCCTCGATTGCAGTTCTGGGAAGTAACGCCGGCGCCCCAGGAGCGTCGAGACGTACCCCTGTTCTCGAGCGTCCTCCTTGGTCCGCTCCACGTACTCCTGCACGTGTTCGTACCGCGTGAAGTAGTTGTCGATGAACTCACGGGCCTCTTCCACCGACAGATCCGTTCTCCGAGCCAGCCCGTACTCGCCCATGCCGTAGATGATACCGAAGTTGATGATCTTGGCGATGCGACGCATCGCTGGGGTCACCGCGGACAAAGGCACCTGGAAAACGGTGGAGGCAGTGCTGGCGTGGATGTCCTCGCCACGAGCGAAGGCTGCGAGCAACTCGGGATCCTGCGAGATGTGGGCCAGGATGCGCAATTCCACCTGAGAGTAGTCTGCCCCCAGCAGCACCGACCCTTCCTGAGCCACAAAGGCACCGCGCACGTGGCGACCCAACTCGGTCCGCACCGGGATGTTCTGCAGATTGGGATCGCTGGAAGAAATGCGCCCGGTCACGGTGCCCGTCTGGTTGTAGGACGTATGCACCCGCCCTGTGTCGCGATCCACCAACAGAGGCAAGGCATCCACATAGGTAGACTTGATCTTGGTCAGCTGACGATGCTCCAGAATCAGGTCGATGATGGGATGCAGATCCTTGAGTTCCTCCAATATGCTCGCCCGCGTCGAGTAGCCCGTCTTCGTCTTAGCCTTGGCGGGCAAACCCAATTCCTCGAAAAGCACTTCACCTAGTTGCTGAGTGGAGCTGACGTTGAATGGGTGTCCGGCAAGACCCTGTATTTCCTTCTCCAGGGCCTGGATGCGCTCATGCATGCCCGTCGATATCTCCATCAACTCGTCGACGTCCAGGGCCACCCCCGTCATCTCCATGTCCATCAGCACCCGCACCAGAGGCATTTCTACGTCGCGGAACAGTTCCCACTGCTCGCGCTGGCGCAGTTCCTGCTCCAGTACCGACACCAGCCGCAGGGTGGCGTCTGCATCAGCGGCTGCATAGGCAGCCGCATCGCTGATGGACACCTGAGCCAAAGTTATTTGATCGCGACCTTTGCCAATGAGGGCGGTGATCGGCGTCATCTCCACGCCCAGCTTGCTCCAGGCCAGTTCCTTCAAACCGAACCCTCGCCGCGAGGGCTCGAGGAGATAGGCAGCGATCATGGTGTCGAAATCCAATCCCCTTACGGCGACGCCGTGGCGGGTCAGGACGGTGAGGTCGTACTTACCGTTATGAGCTGCCTTGTTCACGCTGGGGTCATCCAAAATGGCGCTCAGGCGCTCGACCACCAGCTCCATCGGAAGCTGCCCCACTGCTTCTTGAGCCAGCAAGTGCCCAACCGGCACGTAGAAAGCTCTTCCGGGCTCAGTGGCGAAGGACAGACCCACCAGATCTGCCGTCATGGCGTCCGGGCTCGTGGTCTCGACGTCGAACGAGATTCGCGGAGATCGCGAGAGTTCGTTCACCAGCGAGGTCAGCTGCTCTTCGGTAACCACCGCAGCATGTTCTCCCGCTGCCAGGGGAGCTTGTCCGAAAAACGTCATCTGCTGAACCTGTTCTCTGTCGCTCTCAGGCAGCCGCTGCACGAGACTCCTGAACTCCAACTCTCGGAAGAGAGCCATCACCTTGTCCCGGTCATAGTCGCTCGTACGGCACTTTTCCAGATCCAGCTCGATGGGCACCTCGGTGACAATGGTGGCCAGCCGCTTGCTCAGCAGAGCCTGCTCTTGGTGGCCCTGCAAAGCCTTCTTCGCACGGGTCGATTCTATCTCGTCCAGATGCTCGTATATCTCCTCGATACTGCCATACTTCTGAATCAGTTGGCGAGCCGTCTTGTCTCCTATACCTGTGACACCAGGAATGTTGTCGGACTTGTCTCCTACCAGGCCCTTATAGTCCACCAGGCGGACGGGATCTATCCCGTACTTCTCTTCGACGGCTCGCTCGTCATACACCTTGGCGTCCGAGAACTTCTGCCGGTGTCCCCCCGGCGTTACTACTTTCACCGTGGGTGTCACCAACTGAAGAGTATCGTTATCGCCGGTGATGATGACGGTGTCCAAATCCTGATCGGTGGCCTGTTGGGCCAGGGACCCGATGAGATCATCAGCCTCATAGCCGGGAACCTCGAACGCGGGGATATTCATCACCTGCACGACCTCGCGGATGCGCTGCATCTGGCTGCGCATCTCTTCCCGCATGGGTGGGCGATGGGCTTTGTAGTCTTCGAACTCCTCGTGGCGGAAGGTGGCTGCGGGGGCATCGAAAGTGACGGCAATGAAATCTGGCTTCTCCTCCTGCAAAGCACGGAGGAGCATCATGGTGAAGCCATACACCGCGTTGGTCAATTCCCCTTTGGAGGTGGAAAAGGCATCCACAGGCAAGGCAAAGAAGGCACGATAGGCCAGAGCATGTCCATCAACAAGCACCAGTTTGTTCGCCATCCTACCGTCGCCTCCCCGGGGTCTTCAGTGATTCTAACTGACCTGACATTCAAAAGCCAGTGAAAAGGGGATTCATGGGACCATTTCCATCAATCCCCGGTTGTAGGCGAACAGCGCCGGGATGCCACCCGTGTGCCAGAACACGACCGTATGCTCCCGTCCAAAGACGCCCTTTCGTATCAGGTCGAGCAACCCCGCCATGGCCCGGCCGGTGTATACTGGGTCCAGCAGGATGCCTTCTGTGCTGGCCACCAGCCGGATTGCCTGGCGCTCTGTTTCCCCCAGCACGCCATACCCCCCACCAACGTAGTCGTCGTGGACTACGATGTCGGTCTGGTCGAAGCTCAGTTCCAGTCGCAGCCGTTCGACCGTCTGAGGCGCGAGTTCTCGCAGGATCTCCCTTAAGCCCCGTTCCATCTTAGCCACACTGATACCGACGACTTGCCCTTTGAAGCCCAAGGCCTTGGCCGCGACCATAAGGCCCGCCTGAGTGCCTCCTGAGCTGGAGGCAAAGACCACGGCGTCCACGTCTAACTGCAGTTCTTCGAGTTGGCCGACAAGCTCCTCCATAGCGCCTACATAGCCCATGGCGCCCGTTGGATTGGAGCCTCCCACAGGAATCAGGTACGGATGCCGGCCCTCGGTCTCTTCCTCCACAGCGACTTCCACCATCGTCTCCTGCAGCGGCTTGTCACCCGCCCACCGCACGCGCGCCCCCAGAAGGTCATCGAGTAAGAGGTTTCCGTTCCAGTCCTCGGGATCAGAGCCGGCAAGCATGAGGACTGATCGCAGGCCATACATGGCAGCTGCCGCAGCCGTCTGGCGCGCGTGATTCGATTGGGCAGCCCCAACCGTGAGCACTGTGTCAGCGCCTTCTCCCAGGGCCTCAGCGATGAGGAATTCCAGTTTGCGGGACTTGTTGCCTCCTGTGGCCAGCCCGGTCTGATCGTCGCGCTTGACGAAGAGCCGCGGCCCGCCCAGCTCCTGTGACAGGCGCTTCATCTCCACCACCGGGGTGGGCAGGTAGGCGATGGGAACGCGAGGAACCTTCGATGTCAACATCATGTCACCCCCTTATCCTAGCTGGGCAGTTCATCCTCTATTATACCACACGTGCCCAGAAGCGGTTGACATACCTCAGCGCCCTGCGTGACTTTGGGAGGAGGTTGAAAAACTCTTCCCCTTGTGCTATACTGGGCATAGGGGTTTCAGCCCCTGATGGGCCGTTAGCTCAGTCTGGTTAGAGCACCTGCCTTTTAAGCAGGGTGTCGCTGGTTCGAATCCAGCACGGCCCATCCGAGCCACCCTAGCTCAGTCGGTAGAGCAAGCGCCTCGTAAGCGCTAGGTCGTCGGTTCGAGTCCGATGGGTGGCTCCAGACCCGTGATCCAGTGGGCTGACCAGGACGGAGGTCAGCCCATTTTTGGAGGGAGTGGCGTGGCGCCCAAGACGACTGCCCAGTGGTACGATGATGGCCTGTCCCTCTTGGATTCAGGCTTCTTCGAGAGCGCCATCCAATGTTTCGATGAAGTGCTACGTATCGACCCCCAGCACGCTGAGGCTTGGATGCTGAAAGCCATTGCGCTTACAGGGCTGACGCGGTACCAAGAGGCCATAGAGTCCTTCGACAGGGCACTGGACATCGAGCCTGAAAACGAGCCGGCGCGCAAGGGCAAGGCCCTCTGTCTGGCCGCATTGGCAAGAATGGAAGAAGTTGCCAGGCAGCAACAAGAGCGAGAGAAGCTCACTCAGAGGGCCGAGGTTCCCACACCTCTCCAGAAGCAGGTGGCCTCCAGACTGTACTCCGTCGCTGACGGACTGGTCGTGGACGCCGTCCACGCGATGACCGCGGATGAGGAGGAAGCCTGGTTCGTGTATGGACAGTACGGAGGAGTGACCAGGCTGACCTTGAAGGAGCAGCAACTGCGCACCTACACCACAGCTGATGGTCTGATCAGCGATGCGGTGAGATGCGTGGTTCTGAGTGGGAACGCTGTCTGGTTCGGCACGGATCGAGGGCTCAGTCGATTCGACAGAAAGGACGAGAAATGGACCGGCTACTCGCGCAAGGGTGGGCTCAAGGCCGAAATGATCAATGACCTGGCCGTCCAAGGAGGATTGTTGTGGATGGGAACGGATTCGGGCCTCGTTGTTTTCGACACCGCGACAGGGCGATCCGCGATCTGTCCCGGAGGTCCGGAACCCCCTCTGCTCGACCGTGTGCTCGTCGATGGGAATCGAATCTGGTGCGCGGTCAACCAGGAGGCGGCCGGGCTATCGGTTTTCGACAGCAGAGGAGAGATCTTCCAGCGCATCGACGTGCCGCCCCGGGTACAAGGTCTAGAATTGTACCCTCAGGGCATCGATCAGAAGCTATGGGTGGCTACCAAAGAGGCCCTCGCCATCGTAGACAGAGGTACGTTTGAGGTGGAGGAGATTCCCTTGCCTGGCATGGTACTTACGGATATCGCAGGCGGTGTGGAGAATCTGCTACTCAGCACTGCCTCCGGTGTGGCCACAGTCGACCTCCAGGGGGAAGGCCTTGCGCGCCCAGTAGTGGTCAACAGGAGCGAGGTGGCGGAAGGACAATACGTGAGGGCGTTGTGCGCCAGTCGCACCAGAGAATGGATGGCCATACATGGCCAAGGCGTTCTATGCCTGACCTACGGCGTTCCTCTTGACAATCGCTTCTAGCTGGCATATTATGAATGTTTGGAGCATGACTCAGCGCTGGCTCAGGGTCGTGCCAGTGAACGTAGGACGTAGACATGCTCCTGGTTCAAGAGGCGAAGACCTTCAGAAACGCGGCGACATAACAAGCACGCACGTTCCCTAGCGCGGGTCCGCATGGCACGGAGAAGCTCAAAGTCCAAGAAGCTCCCTATCTGGAAACGGTTACGCACCGGCATGGAATCTCGTCTACTGGAGGAGATCGTCAGCCTGTTGCTGATGGCTATGGGGGCCATAACGTTAATGAACCTTCTCTCGGTGAGCCAGGCACGCGGTCTCCTCATCGACACCTGGTCCATGCTTCTGCGACGCGTGTTTGGGTGGGGATCTTTCCTGGTCGCCATAGCCATGGTAGGGGTAGGAATTGTCCTCCTGCTGCGCAACCTGGACTTCCTGCGGGACCTTCGACGGATGAGGATTGCAGGCACCTTGGTTCTCTTCCTCGCATTCCTGGCCCTCCTGCACTTCTTCTACCCGGACCCTCTCCGCGTGGCACAAGAGGGGCAAGGTGGTGGTTACATCGGCTGGGCAATCAGCACCGCGCTCTATACGTCTTTGGGGGATATTGGAGCCTTTCTGGTGCTGCTCACAGCTTTGGTCGCCGGCACGATCCTTGTGATCAACCTCTCGCCCTCCGAGATGCGGGATAAAGGATCTGCCTTGCTGGAAAGGCTAGCATCACTGTACCGTGACCACCTAGCCCCTCAGATGGAGAGCCTGAGAAAGGAAGTGGAAGCCGCGGAAAAAAGCCCTCAGCCGATTTCCGAGGAGCCGCCCAGCGTCGCAGCCCAGGAAGAACCACTGGTGGTCTCTTCGCAACCTGCCATGGAGATGGCGCGCCCCTCCAAGCGCGTGAGGGAGAAAGAGGGTCGACTGCCTCCCCTGGCTCTATTGAAGGAAACTTCTCTGGAAGCCATGAGCGAAGCGGAGGTTCGCCGCAAGCTGAGGATCATCGAGGACACGCTGAGTAGTTTCGGGGTCCCGGCCAAGGTGGTGGAGGTCAACCAGGGTCCCACCGTCACTCAATTCGGAGTCGAACCTGGATACGTCGAACGCAAGGGGCCCGACGGAGAGATGAGATCCCGCAAGGTGCGGGTGAGCAAGATCAGCGCCCTCTCCAGAGATCTCGCCTTGGCTCTGGCCGCCGCGCCGATCCGCATCGAGGCGCCTGTTCCAGGCCGCCCCGTGGTGGGCATCGAGGTCCCCAACGACAATATCTCACTGGTAGCGCTGCGGTCGGTCATGGAATCAGACCAGTTCCAGCAGCTGGATTCCCCATTGAAGATAGCCTTGGGGCGGGATGTGTCGGGACGTCCGGTTGTCGCGAGCCTGGAGGCCATGCCTCACTTGCTCATCGCCGGAGCTACTGGTTCAGGAAAGAGCGTTTGCATCAACTCATCGGTGACCTGCCTGCTGTTCAACAACTCTCCAGAACGCTTGAAGCTGCTGATGATAGACCCGAAGACCGTGGAGATGATCCACTTCAACGATCTCCCCCACCTCGTTGCTCCCGTGGTCACAGACATGGAAGTGGTTTTGTACGCGCTGCGTTGGGTCATGGCGGAGATGGATAAGCGCTATGCAATACTATCCAAGGCTGCTGCCCGCAATATCGAGGACTATAACTATGAGAAGCTGCCCCCAGGTGAGGAACCCCTGCCCTATATTGTGGTGGCCATCGATGAACTGGCCGATTTGATGATGATGGCCCCTGACGAAGTGGAACGAATCATCTGCCGCCTAGCCCAGATGTCGCGTGCCACAGGGATTCACCTGGTGCTCGCCACACAGCGCCCGTCTGTAGACGTCGTCACAGGTCTGATCAAGGCCAACTTCCCTGCCCGGATCTCCTTTGCCGTGAGCTCCCAGGTAGATTCCCGGGTGGTCTTGGACACCGCAGGGGCGGAAGCTCTGCTGGGACAAGGGGACATGTTGTACATGGCGCCCGATTCGTCAAAACTGGTTCGGTTACAGGGCTGTTTTGTCTCCGACCAGGAGATAGACAAAGTGGTTCACTTCTGGAAGGATGCGGTCCCCTTTGGGGAGATGGCTTCCGCTCCCTGGGGCAAGGTGGGGTCGCTCGCCAGCACAGCGGAAGCCGACGAACTCTTGGATGAAGCTATCGACCTCCTGCGGGGCAAGAGACACGCTTCCACGTCTCTCTTGCAGCGGCGCCTGCGCATCGGCTATCCCAGAGCGGCCAGACTCATGGATCAGTTGGAGGAAGAAGGTGTTGTTGGCCCTCCTGTGTCCGGAGGACGCCGGCGAGAGGTTCTCATTCTCGAGGAGGACGAAGATATGGATGATTGGAATCACGAGCTCTAACGCTGGAGAGAAGGAGAGTCTATGGCCAGGAAGGAGACAGAGGAGAGAACCAAGAAGACAAAGGGCATCCAGGCCGAGGGCGTGGTGGTTCAAGCTTTGCCAAACGCCATGTTTCGCGTGCAGCTTGACAGCGGACCCGAGGTCCTGGCCCACATCTCCGGGAAGATGAGGAAGTACTACATTCGCATCCTCCTGGGCGACAGGGTCCTCGTGGAGTTGTCTCCTTACGATCCTACCAGGGGTCGCATCCTGTATCGATATAAGACATAACATCAAGCGAGACAGCTGCTCTCATTTGAGCACTGTAATAGCCGCTGATCTTCCATGGAGGAAGGGCCCTCGCTGGCAGCTGAGAGGCACATGATCTACTACGGTACTAGTGGCTTCAGTTACAAGGATTGGGTGGGGCCTTACTATCCAGAGGGACTGCCACGCCAGGAGTTCCTGGAGTTCTATGCCCGCGACTTCAACGTCACGGAGTTGAACTTCTCCTACTACCGCGTGCCGAGCCCTTCTACTCTGCAGCGCCTGGTAGCCAAGACTCCCAAGGAGTTCCTTTTTACGATCAAAGCTCACCAGGACATGACGCACAACAGGCAAGGCAACAAGGAGGTTTTCACCGAGTTCATCGACTCCCTGGAACCTCTCATCCAGGCCGGCAAATTCGGCTGCATCCTCGCTCAGTTCCCCTGGTCCTTTCGGCCCACCGAGGAAGGCGTGGAGTATCTCCGCTTCCTTCGCCACCACTTGGGTGATTTGCCCACGGTGGTCGAGTTCCGCAATCGGGACTGGATTCGAGATGACACCTTTGACTTACTGCGACAGAATGATCTCGGCTTTTGCTGCGTCGACCAGCCGCGTTTCAAGAGCCTCATTCCCCCCATCGCCGTGGCCACCAGTTCCATCGCCTACGTCCGCTTCCACGGTCGTAATGCCAAGAAGTGGTGGCAGCACGATGAGGCATGGGAGAGATACGACTACACCTACAGCGACGCGGAACTGGAGGAGTGGGTGCCCAAGATACGTAAGCTGGACGAGGAAACCGAGAAGACCTTCGTCTTCGCCAACAATCACTGGCAGGGTCAGGCAGTGCAAACTGCCCGACAGCTACAGATGCTCCTGACGGGCTTCGAGCCGAGGAGGTGAGGAGATGTCTGGACACTCCAAGTGGTCAACCATAAAGCGCAAGAAGGCAGCGACGGATGCCAAGAGAGGGCAACTCTTCACCAGAATCGCCCGCGAGATCACCATCGCCGCCCGGGAGGGCGGGGGGGATCCAGAGGTTAACTTCCGGCTGCGCCTGATCATGGACAAGGCCAAGCAGGCCAACATGCCCAAGGAGAACATCGAGCGGGCTATCAAGCGCGGCACCGGGGAGTTGAAGGGCGCGGAACTGGAGGAAGTGATGTACGAAGGTTATGCTCCCAACGGCATCGCCCTCCTCCTGGACACCGTGACGGACAACCGCAACCGAGCCGTTGCCGACATCCGCCGCATCCTCACCCGGCAGGGCGGCAAACTGGCTGAGAGCGGCGCCGTGAGCTATCTCTTCGACCAGCAGGGGTTCATCATCGCCGAGGTTGGCGAAGAGGATCCCGAGGAGCTGGCGCTGCTGGCAATCGACGCAGGGGCCGTTGACGTCAACATCGATAACAACACGCTTGAGGTATACACCGAAACCAAGGACTTCCAGAAGGTGAAGGAAGCCTTGGAAGGGATCGGAGTCTCTTTCAGCACGGCGGAACTCATTATGACCCCCAAGGCGATGACCGAACTAGACGAATCGGACACCTTCAAAGTCATGCACATCATCGAAATGCTGGAGGAATTGGATGATGTGCATCAGGTTTACACCAACCTCTTCCTCTCACCGGAGTTGGTCGTCAAGTACGAAGAAGCGCACGCGTGACGACGGAAGAGCCGGCATGCTAGTCCTGGGCATCGATCCTGGCACCGCCAGCACTGGGTGGGGCGTGGTTAGCAAAGAAGGGGACGACTTGGTCCTGGTAGGCTACGGCACGGTCAACACGTCGCAGGACACCCCCCTGCCCCAGAGGCTCCAGACGATCCATCGCGAACTGGGTGAGGTGATCAGCCAACACCGACCTGACGCCGTCGTTGTGGAGAAGCTCTTCTTCAGCAAGAATGTCAAGACCGCGCTCAGCCTCGGCCAGGCGCGGGGCGTGGCCCTCCTCGCGGCAGCCGACGCCGGGATACCTCTATATGAGTACACTCCTCTGGAAGTGAAGCAGTCGGTGGTCGGCTACGGACGGGCCAGTAAGGATCAGATCCAACAGTTGGTCAAGATGCTCCTGCGCCTCGACTCCGTCCCCCAACCCAACGACGCCGCCGACGCCATAGCAGTGGCCATCTGCCATATCCACTCGGCACGCCTGGAGGCCATCCTGGGCACAGAAGCAGGCAAGCGGTGATATGTCCCATGTCATGACCGCAAAGCTGCTGCAGGCAAGCTTTGCTGGGTCTGGACGCGCTGCTGGTACATCCCGCGCGACGTGCAGCAGAGCCACGTCCGTCTAGTCCGTCAAAGTTGGCGACTAGGCGGAAGAATATCCGTTCGTCCAGTAGTCAGCCCGCTACTCCTAGCCCGCTGCCGGAGAAAAGAATGCCACTACCCGCTGATCCCAACAAGATGCCCATCTTCGATGGTCATAATGACACACTACTCAGCTTACACCTACCAGAGCGCGGCGGCGGGCGCTCGTTCCTTGCACGGAGCGAAAAAGGCCATCTCGATCTTCCTCGCGCCCGTGAAGCTGGATTTGGTGGTGGTTTCTTTGCCGTCTTTGTTCCCTCCCCCGGGCAAGACCTTTCAGGGCCGCCCGACCCTAGTCTAATCACCACGACAGAGGACGGGTACGAGGTGAAGTATGCCGATCCCATAGACTTCGACTACGCGTATCGCTTTGCCAACGAGGTAGTGAAGAGGCTGTTCGACCTCGAGGAGGCCTCCGAGGGTGCAGTCAAAGTGGTGCGAAACGTCAAGGAAGTGGTTGATTGTCTGGATAGGGATGTGCTGGCAGCAGTACTACATTTCGAGGGGGCCGAGGCGATAGATCACAATCTGCACAATCTCGAAGAGTTCTACCAACGGGGTTTGCGGTCCCTTGGCATCACCTGGAGTCGACCCAACGGCTTCGGTTGGGGCGTCCCATTCAGATTCCCTGGCTCTCCGGACATTGGACCAGGCTTGACAGTGGCCGGTAGGGAACTGGTGCAGGCGTGCAACGAGCTGGGCATAATGCTCGACCTGTCACACCTCAACGAGCGGGGCTTCTGGGACGTGGCAAAGCTGTCCGATGCACCCTTGGTCGCAACGCATACCGCGGCCCATGCCCTTGTGCCAAGGACACGCAACCTAACTGATGAACAACTGGAGGCCATCGGTCGTTCAGACGGGGTTGTTGGGATCACTTTCTCCATCTATGATCTGCACCCTCACCGCAGGCTCGAAGGAGACGCCCCGCTGACGGCAGTCATAAATCACATTTATTACATTGCTGAGCGTATCGGAATCGACCATGTCGCCTTCGGTTCTGACTTCGATGGGGCTACGATACCGCAAGAAATGGGAGATGTTACAGGGCTTCCCAGACTCCTTGGACTGTTGCGCGAGCACGGGTTTGACGATAGTGCTATGCGCAAGCTGACTCATGAGAACTGGATTCGAGTGCTTCGAGACACTTGGGATGGTTAGTTGGCTGGCAGGAGAAGCGAGCCCACGCAAGCCAGCAATCGGGATCTATGTGAGCTGCTACACGAGGTGCGCAAGATGAATCAGAAGAAGTTCACCGAGAGGTGGGTCACGAATCTCATGCAGAGCATAGATGCCCACCTGGATGAAGAAACAAAGATCAACCTGATGGAATCCTGCGGACGGGCTTGCGCTCGCGAGAGTGCTGTCGGTGCTGCCGAGAAATGCGAGGGGGACCTCACCAAACTGTTATCGACTCTGGAGAAATGGATAGGGAAAGGTAACGTACAACGCGACGGCGATGTGGTCCGCGTTGTCTACCCCAAGTGCCTCTGCCACCTGGTGGCCAAGGGGCCGCCAAGATTGCCCGATATCTACTGCTATTGCTCTCGCGGCTGGCTCAAGGAGATGTTCGAGACGGCCACCGGAGACCCTGTGGAGGTCGAGCTGCTGGAGTCCATCAAGCGCGGTGGCGAGCAGTGCAGTTTCGCGATCCAAGTGCGATAGGTGTGCCGCACTCCCGGAGAGTGCGCCCGACTGACCGGATCGCAATTGCGTCGCCAAGTGAACCCAGGATCGAGTATCACGGTTACCTTGTTGAAGGGGCATCAGACGACCCGCGGACCGCACCCTGTGCTTTCACTTACGCGACAACTTGGCACAGAGGAGGAATGAGTGGAAAACACGGAAACGCAAGCTATCAGACAGGTCATAGAGAAGGCGTATATTCAGGGGATTCACGGCAATCAGGATGAAGGGAAGGTAAGGAGCGGATTTCATCAAGATTTCGCCATGCTGGTGTTGCAGGACGGCGCTCTCGACAAGGTCGACATTGAGGAATGGTTGCGTAGAATCGAGGACATGAAAGCAGACAACCCCGATCTGTGGAGCGCGGAGACGACCCACAACCTCCGGCTGATAGACGTAGCCGGTTATGCAGCGGTGGCGAAACTCGATGTCTACAAAGGAGAAACCCACTTCTCCACAGACTACATGCTGCTCTACCGATTCGAAGACGGCTGGAACATCGTCTCCAAGGTATTCGCTGTTCCATCATGATGCAGCATGAACGTGAACGCGGCCAGCCCGGCGGACTGATATCGACAATCGGTCGTCTGATCCGGCCCTACGAACTGGCGCTGCTCCTGGTGGGCGCGGGAGCAGGGATCGTGTGGGCGCTCGTATCTCTCACGTTGGGCTTCTCTTTGTCCCTGGTCCAGGGATCGGGGGCAGTGCGAGCAGCGGTCATCGTGTTTAACCTGCCCTTGTTTCTGGCGGGTTGGCTGGCCCGCGGCCTGCGCCTGACCATCATCGACCCGTCAAGCCTGGTCATGGCGGCAGGCGTGGGCCTGACCTTGGTCCCTATCATGGTTTGCATAGGCGCCGAGCGGTGGCGAGCGGGGTAGTGGATAGCACTCCCTCAAGCCTGGGTGGGAATCCAGTGCTGCTATCTCTGACGCCGACCACCCTTGATGTAGAAGGCCTCGATGGGGGATCGTGTCTGTGGTACGACCCTCGCATAGGGGGAGTGTATGGGCTACGTACGTCTGATCCACTGGAAAAGTGAGGAGATCGAGGAACGGGCCGAGAGGATTCGGTCTGCTGGCTACGAGGTGGTCTCCCAGCCACTGAATCCTGCGCGCGTGCGGGACCTGAGGGACGATCCTCCCCTGGCGATGGTCATTGACTTGAGCCGTCTGCCGTCGCAAGGTCGAGACCTCGGTCTCAACATTCGGAAGTACAAGGCCACGCGACACGTGCCTCTGGTCTTCGTCGAGGGCGATCCAGAGAAGGTGGCGCGCATCAAGGAACTGCTCCCGGATGCAGCCTACACCAGTTGGAGTCAGATTGGCGCCTCGCTGAAGGACGCCATCGCCCGGCCGCCGGCTGAGCCCGTGGTGCCTGACTCGGTTATGGCCCCCTTCAAGGGCACGCCATTGCCCAGGAAACTGGGCGTCAAAGCCAGCTCCGTGGTGGCCCTGGTGAACGCACCTGACGGGTTCGAAGAGATTCTCGGTGACCTGCCCGAGGACGTGGTCCTGCACCACGATGGTGGCGCACCGGCCGACCTGACGCTGTGGTTCACCCGCTCCCGAAAGGAATTGGAGAGCCGCATAGAAGGGCTGGCTGCTTCTGCCGAGGAGGGTGGGCTGTGGATCATCTGGCCGAAGAAGTCGTCGGGGGTGGCTACTGATCTCTCACAGAACGTGGTCCGCAAAGTGGGCCTGGGAGCTGGTCTGGTGGACTTCAAGGTGTGCAGCGTCGACGAAACGTGGTCCGGCCTGCGCTTCACGCGACGTGAGCCACACGCCCAATAGATCCTCGAACCTGGGCGGCTGTCTGCCACACAGCGATACATAGA
>CAZBJW010000021.1:13774-29691 GCA_964492135.1 uncultured Anaerolineales bacterium | reverse complement strand
CCATGAGGGCCGAAGCGAGATAGCTCTGCCTATCCTCTATATGATCCTCTTCTACGAACTGGTGCTCAACGTAGAGCTGCAAATGCGTGACGCCATGGAACGGAGGCCCCACGACCTGGAATTGGCACGATCCCGTGATGTAGACCTTGAGCTAGATCGTGCCATCGTTCGCCATCCATGACGACGGAACACCGCCCCTGTGCACAGCGGCATCCCATGGCGCGCTCACACCCGGAAGGTGGACTTCTAGAGTCTCCCCATCTGCCCGCACGAGTTGCTCACAATCTCCAGGCAATCCCAGCGCTCACCAGATCGATCCCCGTTCTGGCCAGTCTGGTCCACAGGGCGATTATCGTGGCTACAGGGGTCGGAAAGTAATAACTGAGGAGAACGACCAGCGTGCCTTCCATTACCCCCAGGCCCGAAGGGGTCACCAGACTCAGGAAACCAACCACCCACGATATGGCAAAGATCCCCGCGAGCACCCATACCTGGGGCAAGGGCGCTGGGCCTATGGAGCGGATGAGGAAGGAGTAGGCCACCCCATTGATGAGCCAAAATGCCCCCCACAAGCCCAGCTGAACCAGCAGATACCTGTACCCCCAACTGAGTTCGATTCTGGGCTGTCCTGTCAGGCGCAATGCCAGGTTTACCCCACGAGTGACCAACGCTGGATGGAGCAGGATCAAGCCAACTGGAAGGAAGATGAGCATCACATAGAAGCCTGCCATCGATTCCAGATTTCGCCAGAGAGGCAGCGTGAGAGCGAAGATCATCACCCCCGAGATCACCTGTAGCAATAGCTGCAAGATCACACTTGACCCCGATATCACCTTGGAGACGCCTTCCTTCTCGCTCAGATAGACCAGCCCCAAGATGCTCCATACTTTCCCCGGTATGTAACGGCCTAGCTGCGAAAGGTAGAAAATGCGATAGCTCTTGCGGAAATTCAAAGGCGTGCCCAGGCCCTGCACGATGAGTTTCCAGAGATACGCGTAGATCACGGTGGTGCATAACATCAGAAAGAAGGCGACGAGGAGGGCAAGATAGTCGAGGTCCCAGTCATAGGCAACTATCTCCTCCCAATCCAGGTAGAGGGTGCGCAGCATGAAGGCCAGAATCAGCACCACGATCGCAATCCCCACTACTCGCGAGAGAAGATCCTTCCTATGCCAGATTATGGACATCCTTTCGCACCTCTTGGACCGGGGCCTAGGATAGTCACCGGATATGCCTCCTGTCTCAGTCAATATGCCCTTCGAAGAACGATATCCGATCCAGAACGGATCTGCCGCCCCGGAACAGACGCTTGATATCCTGAAGGCTCCGTGTGCTGGCCAGTGACCTGGCTATAAACTTGGGCCTGAAATAGTACCGCCGATAGGCGCGGATGCGGGCCTGTTCCACGTCCTGCCGCGTCAGTTCGTCGGTCTCGATCAGCGAATTCTCCGCCGCGAAATCCTCCCAGCCGTCATAGACGAGCCAACCATGGTCCATGCAGGTCTGATAGAGTTCAGTGCCAGGGTGTGGAATAACGATGGCGAACTGAGTACTGTCCGCGTCTATCTCTTTCGCGAACTCGATCGTCTCCTCGATGGTCTCCTGCGTCTCGCCCGGGACGCCAAGGAGGAAGAAGGCTTGAGTCTTGATCCCCAAGTCCCGGCAGTCCTTGAAGGTCTGCCGCGCTCTGTCCAGCGAGATGCGCTTTTTCATGATCTCCAGCATCTTGGGCGAACCCGACTCGACTCCAAAGAGGATATAGTGGCACCCAGCTTCCTTCATCGCTGTCAACACTTCCCTATCGACAGTGTCCACCCGGCTCTGCACGATCCACTTGGCGTCCACTCCGCGCTCCAAGACGAGCCGACACATGTCCAGCACCCGCTTCTTGTTCAGGGTGAGGCAGTCGTCATCGAAGTATATCTCGTCCACGCCATAGTCACTCGCCACGTGGTCCATCTCCTCTACCACGTTGGCGGCACTTCTCGCCCGGAACCTGTGGCCGTAAAGAGTATCAGGCCACAGGCAGTAGATGCAGTGGTACGGACAGCCCCTGGAGCTAACCATGGCCGTGGGACTGTCTCCTGAATAAATCGCGGCTCGATAGCCTTCGTGACGGACTATATGGCGTGCGGGGAAGGGAAGGGTATCGAGATCTTCGAGAAGCGGCCGGGCAGGATTGACTCGCACCGCCCCTCCCTCCCGGTAACTAAGACCTTGCACTTGGCTCAAGTCGTCGCCACTGGCGAGTGTGAGGGCTAGTTCCCTGACCGTTAGCTCTGCCTCTCCACGACAGACGGCATCCACGGCCGGATGGTCGGCAAGTATCTGCTGATGGAAGAAGGTACTATGCGATCCTATCAGTGCGACGGTAGTGCCTTCCACGGCGTCCTTTACAGCCCCAGCGGTCTCCAGGTCATAGTTGATAGAAGGCGTTGAGGACTCGATCACGACCAGATCAGGTCGCACCTGGCCTACTGCGCCAGAGAAGTCAGCGATGGACATCTCTTCCATGACACCATCGATGAAACCCACCTCTACACCAGCCTCCTCCAACACAGCCACGATGTACGCCAGATAGATAGGATACTCCAGATACTTGTCGCTTCTCTTGTGAGGCCAACGCACGTCCGACCGCGCTCCATAGCCCTCCCCGGGCCAAGGCGGGTTAGTCACCAAGACTTTCATCATGCCTCCGTCAGATTCCGACCGTCTTCCAGATAGCTCTCGCAGAGCGTTACAAACTGGTCTGCCAGCTTGCTCCACTCGAACTTCTCTCTCACCATGGCGTATCCGCTCTCCCCCAGCTTCTTCCTTAGTTCGTGATTCTCGATAAGCAAGTTGATCTTGTCAGCAAGATCTCGGGCATCGCCCGGCCGGTAAAAGAGGGCAGTGCGTCCATCCGCCGCCACCTCCTGCAGAGCAGGCAGGCGTGGCAAGATGGCTGGAACGCCACAGGCCCAGTACTCGAACTCTTTGAGGGTCACGCGCCCCCTTGCGGATAGAACGTCAGGCAGCACCACCAGACCGATGTCGCTGGCGCAGATGTAGGACGGAATCTCACCCTGTTGCACCCAGCCGGAAAAGTAGAAGTAGCTCTCCAAAGAATGGACACGCACGCTCCTCTTCAGACCCGGCACAGCGCTGCCATCTCCCACCAGCCAGAAGTGTACGTTCTCGTGTCTGGGGATTACGAGACGGGCCGCATCGACCAGCAGTCCTGGATCATCCTGGGGGTCAATCACCCCATGGAAAATGAGGACGTAGCTGGCCCCAGGCGCATGCCTGCTCCTCACGTTTCGCCCGTCAACGGGATGGAAAACAGCGGTGTCAACACCGTCGCGAACCAGATGAATGCGCTCGCCACGAGCTCCATATTGAACGAGAATGTCCTTCATCGCCTCGCTAATGGTGATGATCCTGTCCGACTCCCGTATCACTTTGCTCTCCAGGCGGCGTCCACCACGCATTACCGCCCTAAGCCAGCCACCGCCCGAATAGTCTTCCAAATACTCGAAGAGCAGATCTGTCAGATCCAACACAGTCAACGATTGGGGACTCAGTTTCTTTCCCATCAGAGCTCCGTATCCAGCGATGGAGTTGTGGGAAACGATGACGTCCGGCTTGATCGTACGAACGAACTCAGCGACTCTTAGCATGTTGTAGGGAAAGGCAAGAATGTACTTGGGCATCTTCCGCCTTCCCAGGCGGTTGACCCCCTGAAGAGCCAGCCAGTTCTCACATCCTAGTTGCCTGATGGCGTCTCTCCTGGTCACAGCGATAGACGACGCGACGTGAACCTCGTGACCCCTCACCACGAAGGACTTGACCAGATTCGATATCCGGGGAGTACCTCCCCCGCTGATAGGAACCAGTCTCTCGAAGATTGTGACCAGAACTCTCACGACGCCACGCCTCAGCCCTCAGACAGGGCCGCGCGCCGGCTCCCTTCCTGGGCCACCGGTCCTAGTACTTGGAGTCCAACTCCGCATACAGCCGCTCAAACTGGCCCACTTCTCTCTCCCAGCTGTATCGGGCCAGAAGCTTCTGCCTGGCCCTCTCGCCCAGGGTCTTCCGAAGCCCATCGTCCTGTATCAGGCGCAGAACCAGGCTAACGAACTCGTCATCCACATCCTCGGTTAGCAGGATCTCCTCACCGCCGGTGAAGTCCAGACCTTCAGCCCCGATCTCGGTAGAGACAATCGGTCTGGAGCACGCAGCTGCCTCCAGTATCTTGAGTCGTGTACCCGAACCCCGGTCCATGGGCACGATCACAATATCCGAAGCCGACAAGTAGTCAGCCAGGTTGGGTGATTCGTCCCTTCTGCTGGTCACAAAGCCGGTGAAGAACAATCGGTCCCTCTC
This sequence comes from uncultured Anaerolineales bacterium, assembly GCA_964492135.1. Lineage (GTDB taxonomy): Bacteria > Chloroflexota > Anaerolineae > UBA7937 > B3-Chlor > CAYGAW01. The sequence goes on along the minus strand of CAZBJW010000021.1, from coordinate 25,326 downwards.
GTACTCCAGCAAATGCTCGTAGTTCTGTCCGACGATCATGAACCACGAATTGGGATACCTCGAGGTGACCACAGGGTAGATCCGCTCTGCAATGTATTGCGCAGCCACCGCATTGTGCAGAGCATCCATCTTGCCCACATAAGTCAAGACGATGTCCGCTTCCCCTATGTCCAGCGCATCTCTCACCATGCTCCGTCCGTCCGCATCATACCGGAAGACCTCTTCATCGGCGCAATGGTTTATGACGTGGACCTTCTCGTCAGGGAGCCCGTACAGGTCCATCATGTGCTTCTTATCCACCTCGGACACCGCCACGATCCTGTCAGCTACGTTGCAGGCTATCCGTTCCAACCATTTGAGAACATAGGTCACGTAGCGAGGAGCCTCGAACTTCACTTGCTTGACGTACTCAGCATTCTCTTGCACCAGGACCAGAGGTTTTTTGAACCGCCTCTTAAGAGAGTATCCCGGGAAGAAAGTGTATAGTACCTGACATTGGACAATATCCGCCCCTATGTGCTGCATCATCTCATGCGCGGCGCGGTAATAATAGGGGTTGAGCAGGAAGGACTTGTATTGCCAACGATCGAAGGCGGATGGAGGACAATAGCGAATAGTGAGGTTGGGATGGTTAAGGTCGATCGGCCCACCCTGAGAGAAAACGCGACTCAGCAGCACGCCCAGTACGTTGTCCGGAGCTAGGTACTTGACGATGTGATAGATATTCTCACTGTTTCCATCGACAGGAGGGAAAATGTCACACGGAGACAGGACGAGAATGTTCCTCACTTGCTTCTAGCCCTCTTCTCGGCTCACTCTTCCCAGATTCTCCCCAGCCCTCAGCACCTCAGCCGTATGAAACAAAGAACCCTTGAAATGCACAATATCGATGGAACCGTCAGTCGGGGCCAGCTCATCTTGAAGTTGCTTGAAGCCTTCACCCCGATGCTGATTCAGAAGAACCCCTTGGCGCGCATTCGTGCGCCTATAAGACCAGGTCCTTCTCCTTGAGTTCCCGATCCACCCTGTGGAAGCCGTCTGCAGCCTCTTGCTCCTTCACCCAACTGATCAGGTCGGAGACACCTTCTTCGAAGCTCACCTCGGGCTTGAAGTCGAGTCTCTCTTGCATCTTTCCGATGTCAGCAAAGCAGTGCCTTATGTCCCCTCTCCGATACTGTCCCACAATCACCGGTTCCAGTTCCCCATCCGCGAGGTTGTCAATGAGCACACGAGACACCTCCAGAATGGTCATGGGCGTGCCCGTACCCACATTGAACACCTCGTAGTCGGCCTCGCTACATTCCATGGCCAGCAGACTAGCCTGCACGACATCCTGCACATGAATGAAATCCCGGCTCTGCAGTCCATCCTCATAGATAACGGGAGGCTGATGATTGAGAAGGCGAGAACAGAAAATGGCCGCCACACCTGTGTAGGGATTTGACAATGCCTGTCGTGGTCCGTAGACGTTGAAAAACCGGAGAGCCACTGCGGGAATGCCGTACGCTCTGCCGAAGCAGAGGAACATCTCCTCATGGTCCCTCTTGGTGACGGCATATATGGAAGTTGGGTAGAGCGGCTTAGTCTCGTCGGTCGGCAGCGGGCTCGCTTCGTCGCCACAATGCGGACACCGCATCTCCCACTTTCTCTCTCGCAGTTGCTCATCAGGGCGTAGCTGGGGATAGACGACACCGCACTCTCCACACCGGTATTTGCCTTCGCCGTAGATGGACATCGAGGAGGCCACGATCAGCTTCTCAACCTGATGTTCTTCATTGGCCAGGATGTCCAGCAAGTTTGCCCCACCAAGCGTGTTGGCCTCAACGTACCGGTGTATTTCGTACATGGACTGACCCACGCCTACGGCAGCGGCATAGTGGAAGACCACCGAGATCCCGTTCAGCGCCTCCAAGAGCGCTCCTCGATCAAGGACATCACCCAGCACCAACTCCGCCGCTGGATTCAGATATTCAGGCACCTCCCGCCTCGCCCCGTGCACCTGGGGTTCCAAGCTGTCGAATACTCTCACCCGGTGGCCCTTCTCGATAAGGGCATCCACCAGGTAAGAACCTATGAAGCCAGCCCCTCCGGTGACCAGCACTCCGCTGTCTCCCCTCATACTCACTCCCCTTCCGAAGACGCTTCGCCCAGCATGGTAGTTGACTTCGGACGAAGCGCTCGTGCTGTCGCAATGTTATCATACCCACCCTGTCGCAGCAACCCTATGCGCGCTCAGTGAGGACTTCCTCATATACCGTCATCGTACCCTTGGCGATACCCTCCCATGAGAACAGCTTCGACAATCCTGCAGCCCCGCTCGCCAGTTGTTTGCGCAGCTGAGGCGATGCTGCCACTTCAGAGATCTTGTCAGCAAGGGCTTCCTCATCATCGGGTGGAACCAGGGCCATGTTCACATTCTCGATGATCTGAGCCACCTCCACTCGGGGAAAGGTGCTTACGATGGGTACGCCATGGGCAAGGGCAGCCATCAAGGTCCCTCGTCGAAACGAGACCCCATCTCGGTAAGGTAGGACGCAGATATCGGACGCCCAGAAGCTGGCCGAGACCTCAGGTGCATCAACGTAGTCGGTCCAGGATACATGGTCAGCGACGCCCAACTGCTCGATGAGAGCCTCCATCTTCTGGAGGTAGGCAACGTTGGTGGGATCGCTGGACCCCACTCGCCCTCCTATCATCAGCAGCTTCACCCTCTCACTGGCGGCCACCAATCGCGCCAGAGCTCGGAACAACATTTCTCCCCCCTTGCTCTCGTTGAGAAAGCCAAAGTAGCAGAGCACGGTCTCGTCTGGGCGGACGCCTCGCCGCTGACGCCATTCCTCCCGATCATAACCGGGCGGGGCCTGCGGCGTTATGTTACTGCCAATTGGAAACAGATGTAGGCTGCGTGGCGCATATGCCTTCGCCCCCAGCAGATCCTCGACATTGGTGGCGATGGTCGCGTCGCTACCTCGTATCAGCGCGCTGGTGACCCAGCGTCGCAAGGGACCGGCCTTCGGAAACAAGTAAGGCAGTTTCAAATCATGGAAGGTGGTAACGACGCCAGGCCTGTCTCTCAAGAGGCGCAGCCTCCACGGCAGGAAGTTGACCGCAGGGTGCATCTGATAGGCGGCAGTCTGGTACTGGATATTGAGAATCTCGGACTTAGTCAGTCTCAGTATGTCAGTGACTTTCGACCAGGACGAGAACGCCCAGCGCTCGACTACCGGATACAGGGTCAGACGCAAGCCATTCCTTTCGATAACCACACCGCTATCGAAGGTTCGAGGAGCCACCGAAGATTGGCTGGCTCTGATCGAGGATACCACGCTGACCGTGACTCCTAAACTATTGAGCGCCAGCCCCATCTCCCGGGTGAAGTCTCCCACGCCGCCCTGCATGGGCGGGAACTCTCCGCTCAGTAGACACACTCTCATGCTACCTGAGACCAGACCGTAGAACCTGCCAGTAGGCTCCCACGCGTTCCTGGCGGAGGGGTCTTTTGTGGCCCACAAGCCACTTGAGCCCCTCGACGATCATCTGCCAGAGGTACGTGGTCAACAGGAAAAACCGCAGCATCTCTCCTTTCAACGTGCTATGATGCTTCTTGAAGAAAAGGACCTTGCTACGCTGAAACTGGATGTGGCGGACGGGCAGCACCTGTTCGCTGCTCTTGCCCGCGTGGTGAATCACCTGGGCAGTCGGAAAGTACACCACCTCCCACCCTTGTTGCTTCACGCGATAGCACCAGTCCAACTCCTCGGAGTACATGAAGAAGCTCTCATCTAAAGGGCCGACCTCCTCCAAGGTCTTCCGCCGCATGAGCAAACAGGCTCCCACAACCCAGTCCACAGCCTGCGTCTCATCATCGGGCTTGTCCAAAACGTAGTACTGCTCTAAGATCTGACTCTGGGCAAACCACGGCTGCAACAAGGTGCTCTCCACGTAGGCCGTCCTCAGGCCGGGAAATCGGCGCCGTGACGACTGCACCCGCCCATCGGTGTATAGAAGTTGGGGACCCAAAGCCCCTGTCGCCATGTGATCATCCATGTACGCCACCATCTCACCCAATGCATCGTCCACGACCTCGGTGTCCGGGTTCAGGAGCAGAACGTACCGGCCATCGCTGAAAGCTATACCTTGATTGTTTCCCTTGGTGAAGCCAACATTGCGATCGTTGACTATAAGCTGAACCTCGGGAAACGTCCCCCTGATCATCTCTACACTGCCGTCGATGGAGGCGTTGTCCACCACAACCACTTGGGAGGAAAGCGCCTGGCCTTTCCCAGAACTCAGGCTTTCATTCACCGACTTCAGACAGGAGTGCAGAAGGTCTCGCACGTTCCAACTTACCACAATAATCGACAAGTCGCGGGCTTTCACCGCATCATCCAAGTGGCACAAACCCCCGGTAGATTCGGGGGTTTGTGCGATGGTGGTCCAGCAACATCACTAACTAGCAGTGCGTCCGACCGCTCAGCACCGTCGCGACTCCGCAACCTTGCGAGTTCTTGAGCGTCCCGGCACTACAATCTTCGTTCCAGAAGGTGGTCGGCCAGGTCCAGCATCACTTGACGACACTCGCTGGGAGTCAGCTCGTCGATAGCCTGCTTGGACTCAAGTGTGAAACGCTGCGCCTCCTCCCGCGCTAGTCGGATAGCTGACGAACTTCTGACCATCTCCACCAAGGTCTGGATCTTTTGCTCCCTCCCCTGCCGCTCCTCGAAGATAGTCCGCAACAGATCAGACTCGGGATGCATCTCCAGGAAGAGAATCAAGGGCAGCGTGATGGTCCCTTGGCGCAAATCACTCCCGATAGGTTTCCCCAGTTGCTGCTCATCACCAGTGAAGTCCAAGATATCATCGACGATCTGGAAAGCCATGCCCAGATTGTATCCGTAGTCCCGAAGCGCGTGCACAGTGCTTGGCGGCGCCCCGCTGAGCAAGGCCCCGGATTCAGTGGACGCTGCGAACAGAGAGGCTGTCTTGCTGAACGTGCTCTGGAAGTAATCTTCCTTAGTCCGCCGCCACGCTCCCTCACCAAGGGCCTGCCTCAACTCCCCACTGCAAATCGTCATCAGCGTTTGGGCGAAGATGGTTACCACAGGTAGGCTCCGCGTTTCCGCGGCGAGGTCGGCTGCCCTGGCGAAGAGATAGTCTCCCACGAGTATCACCGCTCCTGTGCTGAGACCTACATTGAGTGTGGGATTGCCTCGCCTCATGAGCGAGCCATCCAGCAGGTCATCGTGCACAAGCGTTGCGGTGTGTAGTAGTTCCACTGCGGCCGCTAGAGGCAAGACCCGTTCAGTGCTGTCGGAACTGTGCGACTTGGAGGCCAAGATGACCAATGCAGGGCGAATGCGCTTGCCGCCGCTGTCCAACAGGTATCTCAAGGTGCGTCGCAGCTGAGACTGCTCCACCTCCACAGCCTGGCGCAGTCTCTCCTCGACAACCTCCAACTCCTCACGTATAGGCTCTAGCAGGGACAGAGTCTTCAACACTCACCTTCCTGAATGCCAGATGCCCACGGCTGGCGTGGCGCCTTGCGGTCAGACCAGTGCGCCCTCAACCATCACCTCGCCTGCAGGCTTCACTACCCCGCATCCCGCCACCAGGTCCTATTCCAGCCTGAATACCCGACAGGCATTCTCAGTAGTAACCCGCGACACGTCCTCCAGCGATAGGTCCTTGAGCTCAGCTATCTTTTGCGCCACCAACTTCACGTTGGCCGGCTCGTTTCGCTTCCCGCGATACGGATGGGGAGCAAGGAATGGACAATCGGTCTCGAGGAGCAGTCTATCCAGGGGCAGACCACTAACTAACGCTTGGAGCCGCCTCGCGTTAGGAAAGGTGACCGGCCCTGCAACCGAGATGTAGAATCCCAGCTCAAAGAGCTCTTCAGCCATGGTGCGATCACCCGAGAAACAGTGCACTACTCCCAGTGGCGGCCTCAGACAGTTGCTGGATGGGATAACAGTCTCGGCCCAACCTCGGAGAATCCGCATGAGATCTCCATGGGCCGCGCGGTCGTGGATCACCACAGGTTTGCCAGTGTCCGCCGCCAACTCCAATTGCTGCCCGAGGACTTGCCGCTGCACATCCCGCGGAGAGCGATCCCGATAGTAATCCAGCCCTATCTCGCCGATGGCGACCACTTTGCGATGCGCGCTCAATCCCCTCAAGCTATCCAAATCCTCTGGAGTGACCAGAGAGGCCTGATGAGGATGTACTCCCACGCATGCCCACAGACCCGTATTCTCACCACTAAGACCCACGGCCAACAGACTCGAATCGAGATCAAACCCCACCGTCACGATGCGAGTTACGCCCTCGCTCGCCGCTCTATCTACAACCTGCTCTCGATCCTCGTCAAACTGAGAGAAATCAAGGTGCGCGTGCGTGTCAGCTAGAGGAGCCTTCATTTGCCCAGCGCTGTTCCACGTCGGTACCATCCCTCTCCGACATCAGCTCCCATGGCCGCCTTCGGCGCGCCCGCCCGGGTGGTGTCCTGCGGTACGAGATCCTCACATTGATCTCTTCAGCGAGGACAGGTCCGTCTCAACCATCATCTCTATCAGTTCCTCGAAGGTGACGGTTGGCTTCCACCCCAGTTTCTCTCGGGCCTTTGTGGCATCTCCTACCAGCTGGTTGACATCAGCCGGGCGCAGGAACCGCTGGTCAACCCTCACGTAATCCCTCCAGTCCAGATCCAACACCCCAAAGGCCACCTCCAGCAGTTGTCGCACCGAGTGAGGCTTCCCCGTACCTACCACGAAGTCTTCCGGCTCATCCTGCTGTAGCATCAGCCACATAGCTCTCACATAATCACCGGCAAACCCCCAATCGCGCTGAGCCTCCAGATTGCCCATCGGGAGTTCGTCTTCGAGACCCAACTTGATCCGTGCTGCCCCGTGAGTGACCTTGCGCGTGGAGAACTCCAGGCCTCGACGAGGCGACTCATGGTTGAATAGGATTCCCGAGCAAGCGAAGAGGTCATAGCTCTCCCGGTAGTTCACAGTGATCCAGTGTCCGTAGACCTTGGCTACCCCGTAGGGGCTGCGCGGATAAAAGGGGGTATTCTCGTTTTGCGGCACTTCACGCACTTTGCCGAACATCTCACTACTGGACGCCTGGTAGAATCGCGCCTTTGGCGCCACCATACGCATGGCTTCTAGCATGCGCGTCACGCCCAGTGCCGTGAACTCACCGGTCAGCACTGGCTGTTGCCAAGATGTGGGCACGAAGGATTGGGCCGCCAGATTGTATATCTCATCGGGTTGATGCTCCTTCATGATATCAACCAGAGATACCTGGTCCAGCAGGTCACCCTGAGCCAGGATAAGCTCGTCCTGGATATGCTTGATGCGCTCGAAGTTGGTGGTGCTTGTACGGCGCACCATGCCGATAACCTGGTAGCCCTTCCCAAGCAGAAACTCCGCTAGATACGAACCGTCTTGACCTGTGACCCCGGTTACTAGAGCTTTCTTCACCACTATCTCCCGCGATCTTCCTCGACCCTGCCTCGCCAGTAGTGCAAGATGTCGAGGAGACTATCTCGCAGTCCAATGGTAGCTCGCCAACCAGTCTGCTCGCGGAACTTGCTGCAGTCGCACACCACAACGGGCACGTCGGAAGGCCTCAGACGCCGCTGATCTGGCACAACCTCGATCTCTACTTCACTCATGCCCAAGAGCATGTCTAGCACTTCCCGGATAGAGTAGGCTTTCTCCGCCCCCAAGTTGTACACGTCGCCCGCCTCTCCATGTTGCAGAGCTAGATAATATGCCCGAACCATGTCTCGTACATCAGTGAAATCGCGCCTTGCCTCCAGATTACCCACTCTTAGCTTGGGCTCCTGCACGCCTGCTTCGATCTCGGCTATCTGCTTCGCGAAGTCGGAGGTCACGAAAGCCGGACTTTGGCGAGCACCTATGTGGTTGAACGGACGCACCCTGATGATAGGGAGATTGTGACTGGCGTAGTACTGATACCCAAGCATGTCTTGGGCAATCTTGCTCACGGCGTAGGGGCTGTACGGCCGCAGAGGCGTGGCCTCAGTGATGGGCAATTCATCGGGGGCAATGAGGCCGTACTCATCAGCCGAGCCCACAATCAGCAACCTCGGTCGCGCGCCGGTGTCGATTAAACCTTGAAGGATGTTCAGCTGGCCCCGGATGTTGTTAGCAAGCGTCTGCCAGGGGTCCCGCCAAGACACAGGAACAAACGCCTGTGCCGCGAGATGAAAGACGAAGTCGGGCTTGGTCTCCGCCAGAACATGAGATGCCACTTCGGGCTGCGACATGTCGCCCAAGGCAAATTGGATGTCCCTTTTGATGTGAGCGATGTTTCTATCGTTGTCGCTTATGTCGGTCCCCAAAACCTCCAGATCGGTGTGCGCGATCAAATACTCGGCCAAGTGGCTGCCCGCGAAGCCAGTCACCCCGGTGATTAAGGCCCTCAAATCACTCTCCCAAGTCGGTGTAGCAACAATCTGTGCTATTATAACCCAACTTGGGGTCGAAGTAAAGCATGCCGCCGGGTCACCACACCGAGAGCTCGCCCCTCGCCAGATCAGCAGTGAAGTCGCATATGTTGTCCAACTCCCTCTCCATGATCCCCTCAACCTGACTCTTGATGGTGTCCAGGCTCACACCCTTGACCAGACTCAGTTGCACTGACGCGATCAAAGGCTCATCTATGGGTCGTCCAATCTGGCTGCATAGCCAGACATACACCTCGCGGATCCCTGGCACCTCATCGTAGATGTCCTCAGCTATGCGGTGAGTCAAGAAGCTATAGATTTTTCCTACGTGGCTGATGGGGTTTTTCCCCGCCGCGGCCTCCGTACTCATCGGACGATTCAATGCGATTACGCCATTCACTTTGTTTCCACGACCCACCTGCCCACAGTCGGCACCCTCAGCCGAGGTTCCCAGAACCGTGAGATACATGCCTTCCTCGCTTCTAGACTTGTCATCCAGAGTATTGATGTCGACGACCACCTTGTCGAAGTTGAGTCTCTCCCGGTTCACAGCGTCAAGCGCTGCCTCCCTAATCTCCTCCTTGCGCGAGAAGTACGCTTCCACGTTGTCAACGAAGCGATCGACAAAGGCCATAGCTATGGTGAGGATCAGTTCCCGATTGCGGCGGTACCCCATGACCTTGATATCCTCGCCAGACTCCGGATAGGCCTCCTTGAACTCGGCAGAATTGAGATGTCTCTCTACGTTGAGGACTATTCTCTCCATCTCGGTCAACGGTGCGTAACCCACGGCCGCGGAAGTATCGTTGGCCCCAATAACCTCGCGATCGAAGATGTCGGTCAACTCGGGCGATCCTTCCTTGATTTCGTTCTGATAGACCACATGCTCATTTGGGTCCACAAAACGTAGATTCTCACTTAGCCACTTCCTGGCAGTCTGTTCGGCGATCTCACCAACTGCCACGTGCTTCTTGCCTAACCGATAGATGGCCCGGTCGCCGAACACCAGCTTCATCGGTTCGTCCACGACCCCGCCGCCAATCCTGGGAGAAGTCCGGCCCGCCACCAGTAGGCCCTTGTCGATGTTGTGGTGCACGATTCTGCCGAACGTGTCCATGTACTCCTTGCACAGCGCCACGGAGATGTCCTCCATGATCGCGTCACAGATGGAGTCGGGGTGCCCAACCCCCTTCCTCTCCACGAGCTCCACCTGTTGTTCTTCAACCGGGACCATATCCAGGCTCTCTACCGTGATGGCTCTCACTTCCTTCACACCTCCTAGTGTCTTGTCCTTCGCCAGAGGGGCATGTACCCCGACGCCCTAGGTTCCTGCCTCCCACGAAGAAAGGTATTTCTCCTGCTCAGGGGTCAGCCTGTCTATCTCCAGTCCTGTGGCGGCAAGCTTCAGACGAGCTATCTCGCGATCTATCTCTTGCGGCACAGGATAGACCTTCTTCTCCAAGGCGGTTCCTTGCTTGACCAAGTACTCAATGCCCAGCGCCTGATTGGCGAAGGACATGTCCATGACCGAGGCAGGGTGGCCTTCGGCCGTAGCCAGGTTCACCAGCCGCCCTTCTCCAAGTAGGGATATGCGACGTCCATCCCTTATGAAGTACTGATCCACACCCGGCCTCGGCTGACGCACCTCGACCGCTAAGTCCTGCAACGCGGGGATATTGATCTCCACATTGAAGTGCCCAGAGTTGGCCAGGATGGCGCCATCCTTCATCACCTCAAAATGGTGCTTGTCGATGACGTTGATGTCGCCGGTGGCCGTGATGAGCACGTCGCCGATCCTAGCTGCCTCCAACATGGGCATCACGCGGAATCCGTCCATCAAGGCCTCCAAGGCTCTTAAGGGGTCGACTTCGGTGACTATGACGTTCGCTCCCATGCCCCGCCCACGCATGGCGATGCCCCGCCCGCACCAGCCATAGCCAGCCACGACGAGATTCCTGCCCGCCAGCAAGATGTTGGTTGCTCGCAACACCCCATCAATAGTGGACTGGCCAGTCCCATATCGATTGTCGAACAAGTGTTTGGTCAGGGCATCGTTCACGGCGATGATCGGATACCGCAGCACTCCCTCTTGCGCCATGGCTCGGAGCCGGATCACTCCAGTCGTCGTCTCTTCCGTGCCTCCGATAACACCGTCGATGAGATCCCTCCTCTCCTTGTGCAGGGTGGATACAAGATCCGCACCATCGTCAATGGTAACCTGAGGACCACGCTCCAGAGCCGCTCGGATATGACGATAATAGGTCTCGCTGTCCTCCCCTTTGATGGCGAAGACGGGTATTTCATCGTTTACCACCAGGGAAGCAGCCACATCATCTTGGGTGGAGAGAGGGTTGCTCGCGCACAGGACCAGATCTCCTCCCCCAGCCGTCAATGTCGCGGCCAGGTTGGCCGTCTCGGCGGTAACGTGGAGACACCCTGAGAGCTTGACGCCTTTCAGCGGCTGCTCCTCCTCGAACCTTTCCCTAATGAGGCCCAGCACCGGCATCTCTTGAGCTGCCCACTGAATACGTAGCCTTCCCTGGTCCGCAAGTGATTTGTCCTTCACGTCGTAATTGTCAGTCATACAGCTGCTCCTTTCCCAGCATTAGCCTATCAACCCACTCGCTCACCGTCGATTTGAGTAACCTTCGCCTCCCCATGTATCGCCCGTCGTGTGCAACCACCGTCGTCTGAGAGGGTCACATGCACTGTCCGCACGCTGCTGCGGCCTCAACTGCGTCCCCACAATCGCCCTCGCAGACCTCCCTTCCGAGTCCCCAGGGCTTCGAAGAAGGGACAGTAGATACGAAATCCCAAACGCTGGTAGATCTTGATTGCCGGCTCGTTTGCCTGCTGCACGCTCAACACCACATCGAGGGATTGAGAGAGCAGCTCCTCTACCACAGCGCTAGTGCACACGGTGCCATAGCCCAGACTTCGATAGGCGGGACGCGTGTAGACATTCCCCACTATTCCCAGGCCGTATGTACGAGAGACTAGGTGTGTCCCCGCCGTGGACACCAGCCTGCCGTCCTTCTCTACCCCGTAGAAGATGCCCTGCTCGAGCTGATAC
>CAZBJW010000021.1:0-13764 GCA_964492135.1 uncultured Anaerolineales bacterium | reverse complement strand
AGCTGATACGGCGCGAAAGCGACATCACCTCCACGGCGGTACAACTCCTGTAAACGGTGCACATGTCCCTGCCCGAGCCGCACCACCCGCCCGTCCACCGGTCTGAAGTCTTCGGGAGCGAGAACCATTCTGAACATCTGGTCAATCGCCGGCAGGGAGTAGAATCTCCGCAGCACAGTGAGGTGGTCTGCCTTGACAGCGAAATGGGCTCGTTGCGACTTCAAAGCGCCATCGAGGATTGGGGCGAGTCCCTCTGCGAGTCCCATGACAAAGATCCGATCTGGAGGCAGGCCCATGAAGCGAAGAGCGAGTGTTCTCATCTCTCCGTCCTTGATAGCTGCGTACCACTCGCACTCCTTCAAGAGGGCTGGCTCCAAATCTCCGATGGCGTACGCGGCATAAAGCCGGTCTCGCTGCAGGAAACGGTAAATACCCCCTTTGGACTCGATCCTCTGGACGGAAAAGCCCATGCTAGGATAGTAGGTACCTTTGCCTCATCTCCTGCGAGACGCCCGCTGTCAGGGCCAGCGCCCGTTCCGCATCCTCCAGAGACAAGGTTCCCAACCCGCAGCAAGGACTGATCAATGAAGCTCCAAGCAAGTGGTCGAAACGTATTCCTCTGTTCACCAATAGGTTCATGGCTTCATGTAACCTATCGACCAAGGTCTGGGTCGTCTCCTGCGCCAGTCTTTCCCAATCACGGGGCACTATGCCCCACGCTATGATGCCACCCCGCTGCAGAAAATCCCGCACCTCTCCGGCATACAGCGACAGAGACTCAGCGTAGTCGTACGTGTCGAAGCTCACGATATCAACGGAGGTGGAGAGAACAACCGACCAGTCGGTGTTGCCACAACAGTGAATCCCCTTCAGACCTCGGAGCCCTCCCAGCACTTCCTCCATGAGGGCCACCACTTGGTCTCGCGTCACTGCTACGTAGGCTGAGCCGAAAGAAGACATGTATGGCTCGTCCATAATCATGATCGTCGTCGGGTGAAGCCGCCGGAGTCTTCTCTCCTGCCAGGCAGCCTTGAGTCTCAGGTGCTTGGCAGCGGCGTCGGCTAGCACTTCGTCATAGAGGATAGGACGCCGCCCTTGATCAACCAACGCCAGGCCCCAACTGATAGGCCCTGTAATCTGCCCCTTGACCGCCTGGCACGAATCGCACGCCGCTTTCGGCCAAACAGCCAGGCCTGCTGCAAAATCTGCGCTCACCTCGTAGGCATCCACATCGTTCTCCAGATAGGCGCGATAAAGACCCTCCAGATCGGCACCGAAGTCCCTGCTACGGTCAACGTAGATGCGATTCCCCTCCAGTACGATACCCGGAAAGCCCTCACTGAACTGGACGTACATGTTCTCGAGAAAGCTTCGCTTCGGCAGTTGAGGCCAGCCCGGCAACTTGGCGAAGTGCGTCATGATCAGATCCCATGCCACTTCCGCCTCGGTATGAGGCAAGCTGCCAACGGTCATCGGTAGAAACTGTGGCTTGAGTCGCTCGCTCATCCTACCACTCCGCTGCCCAGGCATCAGGCCCTGTTCTCGTCGACCTTGGTGCGCAGACCCTTCTTGAATGGTGGATAGACGATCCCCCCTTCAGTGATGATACCCGTTACATACCGATGAGGTGTAACGTCGAAAGCAGGATTGGCTGCCCGCACGCCCTCAGGGGCGATGGGTAGGCCGCGAATATGGGTCACCTCCTGCGGATCCCGTTCCTCTATCGGGACCTCATCCCCCGACTCGATACTCAGATCGATGGTCGAGGTTGGTACCACAGGGTAGAAGGGGACACCGTTCTCCTTGGCCACCACGGCCAGTTTGTAGGTGCCGATCTTGTTGACCACATCACCATTGGCCACGACTCTGTCTGCGCCGACAAAGATTAGGTCCACCTGGCCTGCCTGGATGAAGTATCCCGCCGCATTATCCGCAATCAGTGTCATGGGAATACCTTCACGCATCAACTCCCAGGCTGTCAACCGGGCACCTTGAAGGCGAGGGCGCGTCTCGTCAACAAGAACGTGCAGCCTCTTCCCTCGTTTCCACGCCGTTCTAATGGGGGCCAGGGCCGTACCGTAATCGACTGTGGCCAGGGCGCCGGCGTTGCAGTGGGTCAAAATGTTGTATCCGTCGTCCACCAACTCCGCCCCATAACTACCCATACGCTTGTTGACTTCCACATCCTCGTCGGCCAGGGCCTCTGCCTCAGCGATGAGGACTTTTCGAATCTCTTCGATGTCTTCGACGGCCGGCTCTGCTGCCCTGCGGAGCATCCTCTCCACTGCCCAGAACAGGTTGGAAGCGGTGGGACGAGTGCTGCGTAGAACGTCACCCGCCTCCTCTAAATCGGCCAACAGTTGAGATCGGTCCTGCGCGCTGCTGTGGACCGCGGCCAGAGCCACGCCGTAGGCCGCTGCAGCTCCTATGGCAGGTGCCCCTCGGATGTACATCTCCTTGATGGCGCGAGCCACATCGCGATAGTCCGTGAACTCAACCTCCAAGTATTCATGGGGCAGCTTCCGCTGATCTATCATCCGCACGGCGCCATTGCGCCATTCAATGGTACGCATTGCACCACCCCCATTCTCCCTGATGCCAAAAAAAATCTCTCCGAATCGGAGAGAAAGCCAGCGTGACTTCCTCTCATCTCCCGATTCCGTCCCCTCTGTCAAGCCCTCTGTCAGCCCAATCTCAGAGGACTCAGCCTGCAAGCCAGGAACGAAACCCCTCGGAATTGGCACCGAAACCACGAACTGGACGCAGACCTGCTATCACGCTTCACCTGGGCTAGGTGCAGGTCTCTTGCCCCTCCGTGGAAGGTTGCCGGGGCTTCACAGGGCCGGTCCCTCCACCCCTCTAGATAAGAGTCCACATAGTCTGTTAACAGCTATCCAGCTCTCGAGTTGTTAATGAGCGCGTTTGGGCGGCCATCGCCGCGGGACAACCATCTCCCTCAAGTGCAGAAAATAACACAGCCGTGCTCCTTTGTCAAATCCGACATGCCCGTCTATCTTTGACGGGCCGGTGGTTGCCCGTCAGCCGCCGGTCGCTGGCTGGGGAGGCCAACATAGTCCTTGCGGTGGGCCGATCGACAAGAATAGGTCTCAAGTTCGAGACCCTCACCATCTGTCCAGCACTTCTGTGTTTACCGGATTTCGAGGCATGCGACCTTGCAGTGCAGCGACGAGGTTCTCTGCAGCTATGGTGGCCATCAGAGTGCGAGACGCAACGCTGGCACTGGCGATGTGAGGTACCACAACGCAATTGTCCAGCGTCAGAAGCGGATCTTCGGCAGAGATCGGCTCTGGATCCGTCACGTCTAGACCAGCCCCTGCGAGCTCACCCGAGACCAGGGCCTGATAGAGAGCTTCCTGATCCACCACCTGCCCTCGAGAGGTATTGACAAGAACGGCCGTCTTCTTCATCATCTTGAACTGCTTAGCGCCAATCATGTGGTAGGTCTCTGAAGTCAATGGGGTGTGCAAACTGATGAAGTCCGATTCCCGTAGCACAGTTTCCAGGTCAGCATAGATCAGGCCCAGTTCCTCCTCCAAACTAGGCCGACGATCGACGTCATAGTAGAGAATCCGCATCTCGAAACCCGTCGCTCTCCTGGCCACGGCGCTGCCTATCCGCCCCAGGCCTACCAAACCCAGCGTCGCGCCGTGGAGATCGTATCCCAGACAAAGCATCGGCCCCCAGGTCTTCCACCTACCCTCCTGAACGTAGCGCACCGCCTCTACCACTCTGCGGGAGACGCAGGCCAGCAAAGTAAAGGCAAAATCTGCTGTGGTGTCGGTCAACACACCGGGCGTGTGGCACACCATGATGCCGCGTTCCGTGGCGGCTCGGACATCTATGTTGTCATAACCGATGGCGTAGTTGCTCACCACCTTGAGGCATGGCGCGGCATCCATCAACTCAGCGTCGATGGTATCGGTGAGCAGGGTGAGGAGGCCGTCCACTTCTTCTATCTCTTGTAGAAGCACATCTCGGGGAGGTGGCAGTTCCTCCTGCCAGACCTTCACCTCTGTGAGGCTACGCAACAGATCCAGTCCCGGTTTGGGTATCTGCCGGGTAACGTACACCTTGGGTCGCTGCCTCAACCTCTACCTCCTTCTTGACATACTATCACGGCTAGAATACGATGACGACAGTGGGCAACATTATAGTACCGCTAACAGAGCAAGTCAATTGCCTGCCCGTTGCCTGTGAGTGCCATGAAGGAGATACTATCCCCAGACACGATCAGTGAAGGTCTCACGACCCAAATCCTGGGACGGAGCATAGTCTGCTACGAATCTGTCGGCTCCACGAACGAGGTAGCCAAGAAGTTGGCAAAACAGGGTGCCGCCAGTGGCACCTTGATCGTGGCCGATTATCAGACAGCCGGCAAGGGGCGACAAGGGAGGAGCTGGATTGCTCCTCCGGGCTCCAGCCTCTTGTTCTCCCTTATTCTCTACCCCTCTTTCACATCTTCGCAACTTCCGCGTCTCATCATGGTCGGCGCTTTGGCTGTGGCCCAGGCGATCGAGGAGTCCACCAGGCTCTCAGTCCACTTCAAATGGCCCAATGATATCCTGCTGAGAGGCAAGAAAGCCGGAGGCATTCTGATCGAAGCCAGTACGACCGAGGAGATGGTGAACTACGCCATATTGGGTGTGGGCCTGAATGTGAACCTCGATGTGCGGCAGATCCCCGAGATAGCCGACACGGCTACCAGCGTATCCGTCGAACTCGGGAGCAGAGTATCTCGAGTGGACTTGCTGCAGGTTTTCCTGGAGTTCATGGAGAGAGAATATCAGCTATTGGAGCACGGGAAATCGCCCCATGAGAGATGGGCGGCTCGACTACCAATGCTGGGTCAGATGGTGGAAGTGGCCACGCCCTGGGGGACACAATCTGGCCGTGCCGAAGCTGTCGACGCCGAAGGGAGCCTCATCCTGCGCCGGGACGATGGCACAGCGGCCCACATCGCGGTGGGAGACGTCCAATAGGTCCTCAAGATGACAGCGCCATCTCCTTTCCTGCCACCGGTACGCGAACCTCTATGCCTTCGCCTTTGAGGCTGGAGACGAAGTAGTCGGGCTGCTCCGTGTGAATGGGAATCAGAATGCGAGGTGCTATGGTGCGTATGATTTCCAACAGGTCCGGGCCGCTCGCATGCCCCGAGGAATGAAAGCCCTCGTCCCCTCCTTCTGGGTCGCCCACAAATCGCATCTCAAGGTACTCTAGCCAGTTGCGGAGCCTTTCCAGGTCTAGCCGCTGTTCTTCGCTGTAGGCCTCGCTGGAAGAGTATATGTAGACGCCTCCCTCAGGCTCGATGTCTATGAGGTCGTTAACATCCCAGAAGCTGAAACATAGGATGCACTCCCCTTTCTGCTGGCGCACGTCATGTGGTCTTACCACCCTGGCTCCGTACCTGTCGCGAAGTGTAAGTTCCCACGATCGTAGGCTGGCCTTTGGATCCCCGTACACCAGGATCTCGGGATGATTCACGACGTCAGGCACGACTTGTGGCGCTGCCAGGTGCATGGCCTCCAAGAGGTAGGCATCCTTCCCCAGCACCAGCAGCTTCCGACCGGTGCGTTGGGCGATTTTCAGAAACGTGACCAGCCGCTCCACGTTGCGTGGTCCAAAGTCAGCCACGACGAGACCTTCAGCCTGCTTGACTTCTCGCAACGCATTTTCGCGGACCTCTCCCTCGCTCACACGCTTGTCATCATCGGCTCGAGTGCCTTCGCACAGCAAAGCGAGAGGACGCAGCCTCCTCAACTCTTCCACAAAACGCTTGGTCTCCTCCTGAGCGCTCCCGTGCAGCCGAAGATCCCCTGTGTAGGCCAGCCATCCCTCACTGGTCTGCACAGCGTAAGCACATGCTCCGAAAATTGAGTGGTCAATCGGAAAATGGCGCAAGAGAAGGGAGCCGATTCTATCCGGAGGAGAATCAGTGGTGGCTGCCTGGAAATCCTTCGTTGTCGCCGGAATGCTGTTCCAGAATCTCGAAGCAGGCTCATCGCCAGGCTGTCCGTCAACGAATAGGAACGGACGCCGCCTACTCCTCTTGGAAGCCCTGAGCACCTCGCCGTCGGGTCCCCTCAGATTGGCATAGCAAACCTCGCTCTCGAAGTCCGCCTGGCCGCTATCCTGCACAGCCTTGGAGATGAAGGCGGTCATGAGGGTGGAGTAGATGGGGATCTCGGGGTCAAGGAAGGATATGTAGCCACTGTGATCAAGATGCGCATGGGAGAGGAGAACGCCATTGAGGGTCATGCGGCTGTAGTGAGGCTGTGTACGCCATCGTTGCCAGAAATCCACAGTGGGTTCCAGATCCTGGCGGTAGATGCCTTCCAGCGGTGGCAACAGCCCCATGTACAAGAGGTCCAGCAGCCCCACGCCCGGCCGGGGCTTCAGGTATTCCTCGAAGTAGTCGTGCCTGCGTTTGAATGAGGTCCCGAAGTCGAAGGAGAAGCGAACGTCGCCGTCCTGTACGACGATTTTGTTGCCACCAATCTCGTTGACGCCGCCGTGGCACGTGATCTTCACCATGGCGAGAGTCACAACCTGAGGTCCGTCAGTCGGTCAGGCTTGCCTGGCACCTCGTGACAGCCCCTACAACGAGCCTCATACACCTCGCTGGCCCCCACCATGATGATGGGGTCGTCGTACGATGCTGGTCGCCCATCAATAAGCCGCTGCGTGCGAGTTGCCGGAGCCCCACAGATCACACAAATGGCTTGCAGTTTGTCCACGACCTCCGCTTCCGCCATCAACGGGGGAACAGGCCCAAAGGGCTCACCGCGGAAATCCTTGTCCAACCCGGCAACGATGACGCGCTTCCCCCCATCAGCCAGGGCATTGCAGACGTCAACAATGGACTGGTCAAAGAACTGGACCTCGTCCACGATCACCACCTGGGCGTTCGGATCTACGAGATCCAGGATCTCCTGTGCATGCCTCACGCTGATCGCATCGAACGACACACCATTGTGAGAAGCTAGCTTCTGCACTTCGTACCGGTCGTCCAGTGAAGGCTTGAAAACCTGCAATTTCTGCTTGGCGATCTGGGCTCGTCTGGCGCGGCGGATCAACTCCTCCGTCTTTCCGCTGAACATGCTGCCGCAGACCAGCTCTATCCAACCGCTGTTGTAGCCCTGACTTATTTCTCTCCTCCTATCTCGACCGCTCTTAACCGGCGTTCCAACAGAAAAGGGCAGGTAACTCCTGCCCCTCTCATCAGACTACCTGCTACCTTCCTTGGCCTTTCGCTTCCCACGTGTCGAGGCCTTGCCTGAGGAAGCCTCTGGGCTTTTCTGGCCCTGGCTTCCCTCCCCTGCCCCTGAATCGCCTGCCCCAGCCGCCAAAGGCATGGCCTTTCCCAGTTCCTCCCGCTTTTCGAGCCGCCTCATATAACGTTCCACTTGGCCAGCAGTGTCGACGATACGCTGTTCACCAGTGAAGAAGGGGTGACAAGCAGAACAGATGTCGGTCTTTATCAGCGGCTTTGTGGCCCCGGTGGTGAAACTATTGCCACATCCGCATACGACCCGAGCCTCCGGATAGTACTCGGGATGAATGTCCTTCTTCATCTAACCTGCCACCTCCCCATAAACGCTAACCAGCTTCTTCTGCTTCGAAGCACGCTCGAACTTGACGAAGCCATCAGCAAGGGAGAACAAGGTATGGTCCTTGCCCATCTTCACATTCTGTCCTGGATAGAACGTGCTTCCTCGCTGACGCACAATTATGGTACCGGCGCGGACCTTCTGACCATCGTAGCGCTTCACGCCTAAACGCCTGCCGGCACTGTCTCTACCATTGCGGCTGCTGCCGCCACCTTTCTTGTGAGCCATGTCAATACCCCCCAACTATGCCTTGGTGAAGCCCTTGCTCTTCAGGGATGCACGAACTTCTTCGAGAGACTTGGGACCAAAGCCCCGCACGGCTAGCAGTTCCTCGTCATCTTTCTTGAGGAGGTCCTCCACCGTCTCTATTCCGCCTCCCCTCAGGGCGCCGGTGATGCGAGCCGATAGACCCAGTTCCTCTACGGGAATGGCCACTTCTGCAACCGTCTCTCCAGCAATCGCTGCTTTCGGCTCCTCCACCGCCTGCCTCTCCGTAGGTTGTTCTTCGTAGACGCCTGGACGAAGGATACCCTCGATACGCAGCCTGGTGTAGCCTTGACGGTGCCCTTGCTTGCGCTGATATCGATTGCCTCTTCTGAACTTGAAGACACTGATCTTGCGCCCACGGCCCTGCTCCACGACGGTCGCTCGCACCTTGGCACCCTCTACGAGGGGCCTCCCGACAACGATGTCGCCGTCGCCGGCCACAAGAAGCACGCTACCGATCTCAAAGGTCTCACCGACCCCGGCAGGGATTCTGTCGACTTCGATGCTCTGTCCTGCCGATACCCGGTACTGCTTTCCACCAGTCTCTATGATGGCATACATGTCGTCCTCCAAACTATGATTATACTAGCCTTGACGTGACTTGTCAAAACCACCACACCCCAGACGACGACAAGCGGACCCCCAAACGCCTCAACGGTGCGAGAGCCTTCGCGCCACATCGCGACACCAAACAAGAACGCTTGCGACGCAGATCATGCCCCTGGCTCGACGGCAGTAAGGTCGACCCTAACCGCGTGCTATGACTACCTGTTGCCTTTGGTACTATCTTCCCATTGACGTTCCGTAGTGCTTCACCTAGACTACTGCCAGGGCATCACGGGCTTTCTTGTTTCGGCAGGCATCAGCGTGTGCCCCGGCTGAGCTTCTGCATATCGGAGACCCAGATGACTCGTAGAGTCAGACCATTCGTCCTCATGCTGACCCTCACCCTCCTCCTGTTGGCCTTGGGCTCCTCCCCAACCTGGAGTCAGGAGGGCCAAGGGAAGCAGCGAGCCACTGGATTCATGCACCCCGATGGCTACACGCACGTCTCGCATCTCACAGCTGAAGGTGACGAGCAGCCCGAACCAATTGACGGAATGGCTTCGGAGGTGCCCAGCGAGCCGCCCGGCCATCGGTTGGTCTATCTGGCCAACCTCGAGAGGGTAAGCCAAGGCGTGCCCCCCCTCAAGGCGGCGCCCGAGCTAATGGCGGCGGCTCAGTTCCACAGCAACTGGATGGCTAGCCATGACTGCTTTGCTCACAACTGCCCTGGTGAACCAGACTGGGTCACCAGGATCGTCAACGCCGGATACTTGAACTCGCGCGGGCTGGGTGAGAACATTGCAGGCGGGCAGTCAACCGCCAGCGCCGCCGTCACTACATGGATGGGCAGCCCGGGACACCGAGCTAACATGTTGAATTCTGGGTTTCGGGAGGCAGGAGGGGGCTATGCCTACTCGGGCGGCACGCAGTTTGGCCGCTACTGGACTATGGACTTCGGCTCTCGGGACGACGATCAGGGATATCCATTTTACCCCGTCATCATCAACAATGAGGCCTGGTCAACAACCAGCCATCAGGTCGACCTCTATGTCCACGGTACCGGGTGGGCCGGAGAGATGCGGTTCCGAAACCAGAACGACAACTGGTCCCAGTGGGAGCCGTTTTCGGCCGGCAAGCTCTGGACGCTACCGCTTCCCTTGAGCGTGCAGCCTCACCTCCTAGTCTTCCTCTCTGAACAAGGCACAGTGCCCACCGTGCCTGCGTACTATCACTTGACGGTTGACCCTTGCACTGGAGACTCACCTGCAACCGTCTACGCGGAGATCAGGAAAGGTACCGCGATCGTGGAGAGCCGCGACGAGATCTACGTGAGTGATCACTGTGAGACCTGGAGTGCCAGCGCCGATCCGGACTGGGTTCTCTTGGATCCTCCGGGTGGATCGGGCTTGACTACCGTGAGAGTTTCGTTGGACCAGTTTCCAACCGATTCGGGTTCACACATCGCGAGCATAGCTGTCGAAACCCCGCAAAAGCAAATCAGCGTGCAGGTCACGCTGGTGGTGACCGGCGGCCCTCTGGTGCACAGCTATGTCCCGCTAACAGCCAAAGAGGACACATAGCTGGCCACCGCCGATACAGAAGAAAGGGCTGATTATCTCAGCCCCCTTCCTTCTGCCACTCACACCTGAGACCGGGCGATCACAGGCTCTTCAGCTTCTCGTTCAACTTGGGTACCACCGTGGCGTAGTCGCCCACGATGCCGTAGTCTGTGATATTGAATATCAGGGCGTTCTCATCCGTGTTGATGGTCACGATTATCTTGGAGTCCAAGACGCCCACGGTATGCTGGATCTGCCCCGAGATGCCGATGGAGACGTACAGATTGGGCTTGCACTTCTTGCCCGATAGTCCCACCATCCTGTCTTCTGAGAACCACTCCCAGTCACTGGCCGGGGTCTTGGTGCAGCCTATTTCGGCACCGAGGAGCTTTGCCAACTGCTCGATCATGGCCAGATCCTCCTTGTTCTGCACACCACGGCCCACACAAATCAGCATCTCGGCCTCGTCCAGATTGACTTCGTCGCCGGCCTTGTCTCTCCTCTCCACCACTCTGATCGCGGGATCCTTCAGGTCAAGGTCAACGTTTACTACCTCCCCCTGCTTGCCGTCCTGACCTACCGCCTCAAACGTCTTCGGCATCACGGAGATCACCTTCTGGGGTGTATTCACCACCAACGAGGCTACAGTGTTGCCCCCATAGGAGTATCTGTCGCCGACCAGGTTGCCATCACTGACCCGCAGATCGTTGGCATCGGTGACGGCACCCGCATGCAGTTTCTGTGCGACGCGACCGGCGAGTTCCTTGCCTCTCTTGGTTGAACCGAGGAGCACAAACTCGATGTCCCCGCTATCCGCAATCTGCCGCAGAGCCTCAGCGTAGGTACCCACATAGAAGTCGCTGAGCGCAGAGTGTTCCGACACGTAAACCTTGTCAGCCCCGTAGGAGAAGTACTCATCAGCCTTCGCTGCTGCACCTTCTCCGAGCAGTGCGGCGCTGACCGTTGTGCCCAGCTCCTTGGCGAACTCGCTACCCTTGGAGACCAACTCGAAGGCGGTTGCGTCCTTGTCGCTGAAGACGAGTATCTCTCCCACTTCTACCTCCCCAGTACTCCTTCTTTGATGAGGGCATCCACGAGAGAATCTATCTTCTCATCCAAATCACCCTCAAGGATGATGTTCTTTCTGTCCTGCTCTGGCGCCAAGTTACTCAGCGTCTCCACGGTGGCTGCACTCCCCCCAATCTCGTCTTCAGAGAGGCCTAGGTCGACCGGCCCCCACTCGTGCTTGGGCTTGGCACCAGCCTTGCGGATAGCCATGAACTTGGGCAGTCGCGGTTCGTTTATCTCCTGCGCCACTGTGACCAGGGCGGGTAGCTCAGCTTCCACGACCTCGAAGCTCTCCTCCATACTCCTGACCGCCTTGACCCTGCCGTCTTCAATCTCCAACTCCCTAACATAGGTTATCTCAGGTAGGTCGAGGAGTTCAGCAAGGGCTGAGCCCACTATCCCAGAGTAGTTGTCGGTGGAGCCTTCGCCCAAGATGACTAGATCATAGGCGGTGATCTTCTCGATGGCCTTGGCTAACACTTTGGCCGTGCCCATGCTGTCAGAACCCGCGAAGGCGGCGTTGGTCAGGAGTACCGCCTCGTCGGCCCCCATGGCGAGGGGCTCCAGAATGCCTTGTTGGAGCTTCTCGCTGCCCAGCGCCACCACGGTGATCTTGCCCTCTCCAGCCCGTTCCTTGAGCCTGACCGCTTCCTCCATGGCGTTCTTGTCCAAATCTCCCCACACCAGGGGCACATTATCCAAGATGGGTCTTCGATCCTTGATCCTGATTTGCTGGAGATCGGGTACCTGCTTCATGCATACGACGATGTCCATCTGTCCACAGTCCTCCTTGTCGTACTACTCTCCTATCACAACTTCCCTGCGATCAGATTCGTGAGAAACCGCGAAATTCGATCTGCCGACATTGCAAGCTTGGCAACGATATTCTAGCCAAACCGAAACTGAATGCCAAACCCGCCTCGGGAGTAGTTCCAGTCCAACGCCCGGTGGATGCACGCTATTCTACAGGTCCCACACTCAAGGCAACCGGAGCATTCCACCTCCAGTTCTCCGGTCTCCCTGTTGATGGAGTACAGCTTTGCCGGGCACACGTAGAGACAGAACTTCTCCTCGCAAGACCTGCAAATCTCCTGGTCGATGACGATGTTCGGCTCACTGTCAATCTTGAATACGTCCAATCCCAACTTGGTTTCCACATTCATATAGCGCAATACCTCCCGAGAAGTCCTGATCAGACCCTCAGCACGCCGAACACATCTCTGATTGTGGGCCAGTTCAGAAACCTGGCGATCCCCTCCCTGATAACCGTCGAAGATATCTTAGGCTTCGGCTTCTCGTCTATCCACATCAGCTTCTCGAAAATGCCACAGACGGCCTCTGGGTAGTAGTTGAAAAGCCGTGGGTTCTCCATTACGCTCAGCACGTTGCGATAGGTCTCGAGATCCTTGAGGACGAAGCTGTCCCTAACCAACTCTTCGTAGTAGGACAGTGATGCCGCGGAATAGTCGCCCTTCTCCCTCGCCTTCTTGATCGCTTCTGCCGCCATGACGCCTGAAGCAACGGCGAATTCCATACCCCTCACCGTGAGAAGCATGTTCAGCCCAAAGCCAGCTGCTTCTCCAACGACCAAGATGCCGTCCCCATAGAGTCTGGGCATAGCATTGATTCCGCCTTCCGGAATCACGTGCGCCGAGTACTCGACCGTCTCTCCATCGGCAATCAGATTGCGGATCTCGGGGCGAGCCTTGAACTCCTCGATCAACTCGTGCACCTCGATCTTGGGCTCTCTCTCCATCAGCGACTCGATGCCCACGACCAAGCCAAGGGAGATGCTATCGATGTTGGTGTAAAGGAATCCACCACCCATCATGCCCTTGGTCAGGGCGCCGAAGAAGAGCTGTGCAGCGCCTTCTCCCTGCACCAGGTTAAACCTGTCCTCGATAGTCTTCGAAGGTAGCTCGATCACCTCTTTCGCCGAGACGGCGAAGTGCTTCGGCTCCTGCGCCTCCCGCAGCCCTGCCTTCTCTGCCATCAAAGAGAGTACGCCATCGGCAGCCACCACCAGGTCAGCGGGAATCTCATCGTCCTCACCCATACGTATTCCGGCCACTTTGCCATCTACCATAATCAGATCATCCGCTCGAGTCTTGGGTAGGACGAAAGCTCCTGCCTCCGTGACCTTGTCACCAAACCAGCGATCGAACTTGGATCGTAGAATGGTGTAGCTATGGTATGGCTTCTCCCTGAACCTATCACTATCGAGAGTCACTGAAGTCGAACAGCCCTCGGCCATCATGGTGAGGGTCTCCCTGGTCACGTGTCGCTCCAGGGGAGCGCTCTCCCACAACTCAGGAAGATAGTGGGTTGTGGGGTACATGTAGATTCTGCCCCCAGTCACATTCTTCGCTCCAGGGTAGTCTCCCCTCTCCACGACAACCGTATCGACCCCCGCTTGCGCCAGCACATAGGCCGCGGAAAGCCCCGCCAGGCCGGCCCCTACGATGACGACCTCCACCTTCTCCTCATCCACGCCTGCTACTCCTCCTGCACCAGCTTCAAGCCGGTGGGATAGCGACGAGCAAGGTCAACATAGACGTGCTTATAACTGCCCCACAACTCCTTCCACTCCTGCTTGATGTCGCCAACGACCTTGGCGGGCACCCCGACTGCCACCTTACCTGGCGGTATCTCCGTACTCTGCGTGACCACCGCTCCTTCGCCGATCGCAGCCCACT
>CAZBJW010000020.1:0-31115 GCA_964492135.1 uncultured Anaerolineales bacterium | reverse complement strand
TTTATCATTTGAGTGAACTATACCACTTCGGTAGTATTATAGATGAGTGAATGCGTGCGCTTGACATACCAGGCACTCTTTGATAATATTAGAGCGAAAGCCTCTTGTCGCTAATCCAACCGGGCGCCATCCTTGCGATGGTGCTCTGTTGACTTGTCATACGAATCGTGGTATAATCCGCCCTAGCAAGGTTGAAAGGAGTTCGACATGGAGACGATCAACCAAGAAGCTTTGGACCGGGTTGAGGACAAGGAGTTCTTGGATATCAACGAAGCCACGGCCATTTTCGAGTGTTCCCGTTCCACGATCCACCGCTTATGTCAGAAGGGCCTGGTGTTCGCCTACAAGGAGCCTATGGGCGGCGGCACAAAGATGAAGTGGGCCATCTCCAAACAGGGTCTGTTGGACTACTATAACGCACGCCAGGAAGGGGCAAAGCGACGCGGTTTGCAGATGCGGGTATGGCCGCGGGACATCCCAAAGGAATGGCTGACCATGCGCGAGGCCGTCGAGGTCACCGGCTGGGGAAAGGATGCTATCGGTCGGTGGTGTAGAGAAGGACTTGTAAAGGCGGAACGTCGCTCCAACTGCTGGTTCCTTGAACCGAGACAGTTGGTGAGTTTCACGAAGAGGGCACCCGAGGGCTGGGTCACCACGGCCGAAGCCCGAGAGATTACGGGTTTGACGAGGGCGCGGTTGTCCAAGCTAGCTCTGGAGGGCAAGTTGGAGGCCCGGAAGTCGGCTGGGCGCTGGCACTTCAACAGGAAGTCGCTGACGGAGCACATGACGCGAAGGGAGAAGTACATGCCCAAGGACTATCGGCGCCAGGAGCCCGGTGGGAGCCGGGAAGTATGATGTTCCTGGCCAGCGGGCTGATGGGCTTGACCGGCGGCACGGGCCTACGGAAGTGAGGGCGTAGAGGCAGCCTGCTGAAAGCAGTGATTTGGCAAAAACTGGGGCCATCGTCTCGAGGGCGATGGCCCTTCGCATGTTCGCTGGGCCGCGAATGTAGGGGCACGGCATGCCCTGTCCCTACGTGTTGTACACAGTTCTCCGCAGCGAGCTGCGTTTCGTTGACTCCTTACAACCCGTTGAATCCCCCTCAGCCGGTTTGCCGGCGAGCCTCCAAGACGTTGGTGAGGCTCTCGACCTTGGTCAGCACCCGGCTCAACTGATCCATGCCCGTGATCTCCAGAGTGGCAATGATGGCGGCGGTCTGATCTCTCTTCTTGGTGTTGATAGTGGCCGATGTCATATTCACGTTCTCTGCGTCCAACACTGCGGCGATGTCCTTCAGCAGCCCTTTGCGGTCGTAGGCAGTGATCTCCACCACGACGGGATACCCCGCCTCCAGATCCTCGCCCCAGTCGACCTCGATGAGCCGTTCCCTGTCGCCATCCCTCAGCACGCGAAGTACATTGCTGCAGTCCTGTCGATGTACCGTCACACCACGACCCCTGGTGACGTAGCCGATGACCTCGTCACCGGGTAGAGGGCTGCAGCAGCCTCCCAGGCGCGTCAGCAGGTCTCCCACGCCCGTGACCCTGACCCCTGGAGCCTCGCTGGGTGGTGCCGCCACCGGTGGCAACTCCTCCAGCCCTTCTTCCTTCTCCCTCTCAACTTCCAGGATTTTGGTGGAAACCTGGTGGACGTTGATGTCTCCGTAGCCGATGGCGACCAGGAAATCCTCTACCTTCTTGAAGCGGAAGAGTTTGGCGATGTCCTCGTAGCTCTCGCGGTCGACGCCGAGACGCTTCAACTCCTTCTCCAGCAACGTTCGACCGCGCGCGATATTCTCGGCCCGCTCCTGCCGACGGAACCATTGCCGGATCTTCTGCTTGGCGCGAGTCGTGCTGACATATCCCAGGTGGGGATTCAACCAGTCACGACTGGGACCTCCCCTCTTGGCGGTGAGAATGAGAACCTGATCGCCGTCCTCCAGTTGGTGGTTCAGTGGAACGATCGTGCCGTTCACTTTCGCGCCCTGACATCGATAGCCAATCTCGGTGTGAACGTGAAAGGCAAAGTCCACTGGCGTGGCTCCCCTGGGCAGCTCGATGACGTCTCCTTTGGGCGTAAAGACGTATACCTCCTCCGGGAAGAGATCCGTCTTCAGGGAATCGACGAATTCCTGAGCGTCGACAAGTTCCCGGCGCCACTCCATCAACTGGCGCAGCCAGGCCATCTTGGCTTCAAGGATCGCGTCTCGCTCCACCTGCTCCTTGTAACGCCAATGCGCAGCGACACCATACTCCGCCGTCCACTGCATGTCCCAGGTCCGGATCTGAATCTCCAAGGGCCGCCCCTCCGGGCCTACCACCGCCGTGTGTAAGGACTGATACATGTTGTCCTTGGGCATGGCAATGTAGTCGTCAAACTCCCCGGCGATAGGGCGCCACAGGGAATGGACTATCCCCAGAGCCGCATAGCAGTCCTTGACGTCACCGACGATGATGCGGGCTCCATGCACATCATAGATGCGATCGAAGTCCCGTCCCTTCTTCTGCATCTTCTGATAGATGCTGTAGATGTGCTTCTGACGTCCCGTGACCTCTGCCTGTATCCCTTCCTCCGCTAGACTCCTGCTCAGCGTTTCAACCGCCTTCTCCACGTATCGCTCGCGGACGGCGCGGCGCTCGTTGATGAGTTCGACAACCTCCTCATACTTCTCCGGCTCCAAATAGCGCAGAGCAAGGTCCTCAAGTTCCTCCTTGATCTGCCACATTCCCAGCCTATGGGCAAGAGGGGCGAAGATGTCAAGCGTCTCCTTGGCGATCTCCGTGCGTCTTTCCTCGGGAAGGGACCCTAGCGTGTGCATGTTGTGCAGGCGGTCTGCCAGCCTGATGAGAATGACCCGGATATCGTCCACCATGGCCAGGAAGATCTTGCGCAGGCTCTCGGCCTCCTCTTCCTCCAAGTCCGTCCAGGTTATCTTCCGCAGCTTGGTCACCCCGTCGACCAACTTGCCTATCTCCTCGCCGAAAGTCTCCCGAATATCCTCCACGGTGACGGGGGTGTCCTCTGGAACATCGTGAAGGAGACCGGCAGCGATGGTGGCAGGGTCGAGACGGAGATCTGCGAGGGTGGCCGCGGTGGCAAGGGAATGTTGAATGAAAGGCTCCCCTGACGCCCGGAGTTGCCCATCGTGGGCCTGGGCTGCGACCTGATAGGCCCGATCGATGAGAGGAATGTCCTGGGCAGGGATGGAATCGCCTGCTCGCTTCAGCAGAGCCTTCAGTGTGGTCGGAGGCTTATCCATGGAGATGCACCTACCGTTTTGTAACCTGCCTCACTTCAAGTATAGGACAGCCGAACGCAAAATGCAAGGGGATCCTCTGCTTCCCAATCCGAAGCACTTGCAGACCAGCGTGAAGGGAGAAGGGTCTAGTGAAAGGAACTTGGTGGGCGTAGGTGCGCGGTTACATCTACGCTCATGGGGCGACACGGTGTTCCTTGTTTCTTTTACGTCAGTCTGAGCGCCCGACGCCCTCGGTTCCCTGTTGGCACTATGGCGCAGCCCACCAAGAACCCACGAGGGCCTTGAGGAAGTCGAATGTCCGTTGACAGCCCGTCGGCGGACGACTGCGGCTTGAGCAGCTCGGCCGGAAGCCCTGATTTGCCGCAGGTGCGCTGAGATCTGATAGGTAGTCGCGCGGGAGTTCATTCCCGCGCCATGCTCAGCTACGAACTAGAGCTTGTGTTGAGGGCTGTGCACCCTGGTGCTATAATACTCATCTGGCGGCCTCTCGCCCATCCGTGTCATCGAAGATGAGCGCAGCCCGCAGCGGGACCTCGCGGAGGAGATCGCGAGAGTGATTCCAGAGTGGCTCATTGCGTGGCCTGCGTCGCCCTGGGGCACGTCCTGACCATGAGGTGTGAGACGGAGACCTGAGCCCTCGGGTGGAGAGGAGACACCAGAATGCCACCCGATGTGAAGAAGATGCTCGAGGATTACGTCGCAGCGCGGGACTCTGGCGATCCAGAGAAGCCAGCTTCCTTCCTTGCGAAGGACTGTGTAGTTGAGAATATGGGTGGGGAGGGTGTGCATCGCGGGATAGCCGAGATCAAGGCCTGGGCCACAAGCGATTTTGCTGCTTTCCCCGAGTTGAAGCTGGAGATCAAGTCCCTCCTCATCGCTGGCGACCGGGTAGGTGCCTAGTGGATTGAGACCGGCACGCACACCAGGACCATGGGGCCGAACCCGCGACCGGCGAGAACTTCTCCGTCCGCGGTGCCTCGATCCTCCAGGTTCACGAGGGTAAGATCAGGCGCGAGACCCTCTACTGGGACTCCGCCACCTTTCTGAGACAGCTGGCTTTGATGCCTGAGGCCCATTCACGGTAGGCCTCCCGCACCACAATAGGACCGTCGTCAGGCGGCGGCAGGTCGAGAGCCTTCCGTAGGGTAGGAGCCTGCAAGCCGAAAGGAGGAAACGATGACCATCCGCCATGTGATCTTCATCGGTCTGCTGGTGGTAACAGGGGTCTTCTTTGCCGGTGCATGGCTGAACGAGTGGAGTGGCGTACAAGGCATCTTTCTGCCCATCTTCCTCATCCTTCTGGCCGTACTGATCGCCCACGACGCATATGGCAACAGACTCCTGCCGCCGCCCAATGCCCTGGCCCAGATCGCCGGGTATCTGCAAGCTGCGTGGTGTGTCGCCCTGGCGGCAGTCCTTCTGTGGAGCCACGTCTCGCGCTAGATATTTGCGTGTCTTTCGCGGCCGTGTGCGGCCGCCAACCTCCAGCCTATGCACGGCCGCGGGAGCGCTGGTCCCAACTCCGTGGTGAGGCAGAAACACATCTGAATCCTGTTCGAAGGGAGAAGAACCATGGGCGCTGAGACCTTTCGCTTCAAGGTAGGAGAACTCGACTGTGTCGCCGTCAGCGACGGGACCTACGCCCTCGACGCCGACAGGCTGTTCACCAATGCTCCCGAGCATGAGTTGAGGGAGGCACTGCAACGCCACGGCCTCAAGCCACATGAGGTCCCCGTCTCAGAGGCTTGCCTGGTCGTCTACACTGGCCAGCAGATGATGCTAGTCGACACCGGGATGAGTCCTGATCTGAGCTCCACGGCAGGGAGGCTCCTCCAGAACCTCAAGGCTGAGAACATCGACTCCCTGGACGTCGACACCGTCGTTCTCACCCACTGCCACGGCGACCACATTGGCGGGCTCACCGATGCCGACGGCAAGCTCGCTTTCCCCAAGGCCCGCACTCTGATGTGGAAGGACGGATGGGACTTCTGGATGTCGGAGGAGACCCGCGCCGAGATACACTCGGACACAGCCGAGTTTCTGGACCAGAAGCTATTGCCCACTCGTGACCGAATCGAACTCCTCGAAGAAGACGGGGAGATCGCGCCCGGCATCCGGGCCGTGGGCGCAGCGGGTCACCAACCAGGTCACATGATGCTGGAAATCGCCTCCATGGGCGAGAAGCTGCTCTACATCTCCGATACCCTGCTCCACCCCCTCAATCTGGAGTTTCCAGACTGGTATGTCGTGTACGACAGGAACCCCGAGCAGGCTCTCGCGGTGAGGCGCAAGCTCCTCAAGCGGGCCGCAGCGGAGGGACTCATGGTCCATGCCTTCCACTTCCACTTCCCAGGCCTGGGCTACATCAGACGAGAGGAAGGAGCATGGCGGTGGGAGCCCGTCGGGGGCGCAGCTTAGGGTCCCGTCCACGGCCCGGCGAGCAGCTCTTTGCGCAACATGTGGGCCACTTGCTGTGCATCACCTTGCCCCATTGGCCACCGCCTAGTACCCGAAGGGGTCAAGCCTGGCGTTCAGCAGCTCCCACTCGGGTGATCGCTCCCAGGTGCGGTTGGTCTCACCGTCGTAGTAGATGAGCACCACCGATGGATCGTCCAAAGGAAGTTCGAACTCGAAGCGCACCTCCTGCACGTCCTTCCTGTCCGGCGTCACAGCCAGGATGGTCGCTGTGAACGTCTCCGTCGCGCACACATCCCCTACCGCGAGCTCCGGCATATAGCGCACGATCCGGGCGAACATGTTGCCCAGCCAACCAGCATCCTCGGTCTTGAGCACTAGCACTCGCTCCGACTCCTGCCTGGCGCATACGCGGCCATTGAAGCTGGACAGCACCCGTAGATCGATCCACTCACCCCGGTGGTGCCGGTAGATGTCGGGCAGGTAGAAGGTGTTGAAGGACGAGTTGGTGTTCAAGTAGATCACGTGCTCGTGCTTGCCTTCGTCGATGAAGGGCAGGCTGTCCAGGACGGTGTGCTCGGGCCACTGGAGGCCGGGGATCCACACCCGGGCGTAGACGAAGAGCAGAACCATCGGGAGGACGACCGCCGTGACGAGCAGGTACCAGCCCCAGGCCGGCCCCATGAACCGCCCGCCAGGCGGTGCGTCGGGAGCGAC
The DNA here is from genome assembly GCA_964492135.1 of uncultured Anaerolineales bacterium. Taxonomy (GTDB): domain Bacteria; phylum Chloroflexota; class Anaerolineae; order UBA7937; family B3-Chlor; genus CAYGAW01. The sequence goes on along the minus strand of CAZBJW010000020.1, from coordinate 24,724 downwards.
TCGCCGCCGCAAGCGAGGGATCTGCAAAATGAGCCAGCCCACGACGTATAGCCCGTACACACTGGGGAAGTAGAGCAGTCGGTCACCGGGCTCCGTCGCTAGGCCGGGGAGCAGGCCCAGCACCAAGACGACCAGGACAGAACCAGACTGCGCGCTCACCGCGATAGGGAAGCAGTGCCCATATGACCAGGCCGAACAGCACCACGCCCGCCACAGCCGTGAAGGGGAGACTCCCAGGAAACATGGCTACGATGGAAGGGAGCAATTGCGTCAACAGGGCGACGAACATCACTGGCAGATTGATGACCATCATGCTCAGGTACTGTACTGGCTGGCTGAACCGGTCCAGGTACATCAGGCTGCGGAAAGGAGGGAGCATACTGCGGTAGAGGATCATATAGGCGGCGAATACGAGCAACGGGCTCACCCAGGACCACCAGTACCGGAAGAACAACCGGAGGCGCTTGATGAGTGTCACACCTTCGTGTTCGTTGCCAAGCCGATCCGCGAAGAAGAACTCGTAAGCAGCCACGATCAACGGATAGGCAGCGGCCGTCTCCTTGGAGGCCATCGCCAAGAGGAACAGCACCAGGCTCAGGCCGAAGAGCCACCGTTTGCGCTCCTGCCTGGCGATGATGTGACACAGGAATGCCAGGTTGAGGAAGAGCGCGCATAGCAGATCGGTGATGGTGACGATCCACGCCACGGTCATGCCGTGGTCTTCGCAAATCAGGAGCAAGAAGGCAGCCAACAGAGCGACCGCCTCACGGCCCGACAGCCGCCGTAGCACGATGAAGGCCGTGAAAGCCGCCAGAGAGTGCACCACGGCCGAGGTGACATGAAACGGCACTGCGTCTCGACCGAAGACCCAGTAGAGCACAGTCACCGTCCAACTCGCCACCGGCCGCAGGAAACCGCCTGCCGCCCCCAATTCTGACCACCATAATAACTTAAAGCCCTCGTAGGTCTCTGCATCGGCAGACCAGAACCCTTCGACCCGGTCGTAGGGGATGGCGCCTTCCAGCATGTTGATGAAGATGAAGTCGTCGCCGGCGAAGCCAGCCCATAGGTAGGGCAGGTAAGCGATCAGCCCCAAGCAGAGGAAACCCAGTGCCACCGCCCGCAACGGAACCGTCCGCCCCAGGATGTGCACCGATGCACTCTTGACCATGGGACGCTTCCTCCTCTCTGCCTCTACTCCGGCCATCACAGCATAGTCGATTGTGAGCAGACGACAAATCCAATCCTCTCTACCTGGAAAACACCCGGCGTACTAGGTTCCTGGACCACCACCTCGGCCCACTCGACGGGCCTCGAGACATAGTTCCCACGAAGAACCCTTGCCGACCCGTCCGCTCTGAGATACAATGACTGTACGTCGGCTCCCCAGTTAACCAACCCATGACCAAAGGTGTGCTAACCGAAGAGTTCTGCCATCCAGCAGTCTTGCAGCAACGACGAAGCCTCAACCGATCGCGGCCGATCAGTGAGGAGGTGCGCTACAGGTGGTGAATCGCTCTCGGCGTCGTCTGGTCTTCGTTGGCTTCCTGAGTTGGCTTTCCATCCTTGGTATTGACTTCTTCTTGCATGGTGGCCTGCTGGCCAGTCTCTATGTACGCCCAAGTCCCTTCTTGCTGTCCCCGGCAGATGCTTTCCGATTGATTCCCCTGGGCTACGTCGCGGCCCTGTTGTCGACCCTATTGCTCTTTTGGTTGATGTTGAGGCTGAATCTATCCGGGTGGCGACCGGGACTTGCCTTCGGTCTGCAACTCGGTGCTTTGCTGGGCGGGGCTCTTGTGCTGGGGTTGCTGTCCATTTCCACTGCCGAGTTAAGCTTGCTTGTGGGTTGGTCTGTCGGTCAAACGGTGGAAATGGGCATAGCCGGTGCAGTAGCCGGCAGTGGATTGGCCGGGACGCGTCCCGGAATGCTGCTGGTGAAAGTTGTGGTCCTGGTGATCTTCCTTGTAGCTCTCACAATAGCTTTGCAGAGCATCGGGTTGGCGCCAGCAGTGAGACTTGGAGCATAGCAGAGAGGCGTAGCTAGAAATGAATACCGGTAATCTGGCCACCGAATCCAGAGAGGTCAAAGACTTCGACCGGGTGATTCTGGGGGACTATGGCGAACTGACCATTGAGGAAGGAGAGCAAGAATCGCTGACCATTGAAACCGACGCAGATATCCTACCTAGGATCCAGACCAAAGTGAAGGGCGGTACGCTTACCCTCGCCCACGGCGGAAGCTGGGCCGACAAGATGGGCGACGCGCTCACCACCAGCCTCACCAGGAAGCCCATCAGATACAGCCTGACCGCGAAGAAGCTCACAGGCCTCGAGGTTCGCGGGGCAGCGACCGTGAGGGCGTCCGGTATCGAAACCGATCGGTTAGCCCTAGGGCTGAGAGGTGCCGGCAGCGTCAAGGTCGAGTCCCTCACCGCTCACTCGCTCGAAGTCGACCTGCCTGGCATGGGTAGCATAGACTTGTCCGGCCATGTGTCGGAGCAGACGATTACCATCTCTGGTGCAGGGAGCTACAACGCGCCCAAGCTGGAGAGCAAGAAGGCTACCGTAGACCTCAGAGGCGCTGGCAAGGCCACCGTTTGGGTCGTCGAGAATCTGGATGTAACGATCCGAGGTCTTGGCAGCGTGGAATACTACGGCACCCCCACCGTCAACAGAAAGGTCTCCGGCCTAGGGAGTGTAACAAGCCGGGGCAATCCATAGACGTATTCTTCCTGACTGCGGTGCAAGGCGAAGAAGGGATCACGGATCCCCGTGCCAACGGAAGACAACACAGCCCTCATCCGCTGTTGGTTTGAAGAGTCCTATAACCAGGGCAAGGTGCCCGTAGCGGACGAGTTGATCGCCGCCAACTATGGCAACCACAGTGCCCCTCACGACAGACGTCCGGCCTTCATGGCGAAAAGCGATACGTCACTACGATCCGCTCCGCCTTCCCCGATTTCCATCTCACCGTTGAGGATCAGATCGCCGAAGGGGACAAGGCAATGACTCACGTCGCGGCTGGGGGTACGTACAAAGGCGGGTTGGAAGACATCCCCTCCGCCGCCATTGTTGGGAAGCAGGTGATCGTACCGGAGATCCTCATCCATCGCGTCGCCCGCGGAAAAGTGGTGGAAGGCTGCATCGTGTTCGACGAATTGGGATTGTGGGGACAGCTCGGCGTGGCTCCGCCGATGGCAGAAGGCGGAGAGTAGCCGCTCGAGGCCACGCGAGTCAAAGGGGCTGCGGCTAGGTTGTCGCTTACTTGGACCTGTGAGTTGAGCAGAGTCCCATACGGGAGGAGTAGAATCATGGGAACCATTCAAGAGGGCGCCGAACAAGCCGTGAGGAACTGCGCCCAAGTACAAGCAGGAGAGAGGGTTGTCATCATCACAGACTTCGCCACAGAGCACATCGCCTCTGCATTGCGGGGCGTGGCCGAGCGCATCAGCCCAGGCAATGTTGCTACCCTCATCTTGGAACACTACGGGGACAGACCGGATGATGGCAGCAATCCCCTGCGGCTGCCTGACGAGATGGTCGAGGCTCTGGAAGACGCTGACGTCAGTTTCTTCGCCGCAAGCGGCAAGAAAGGCGAGGTCGGCAGTCTCAGGCTACCCCTGACCGACCTGGTTCTGGCCAGTAAGACGCTGAGACATGCCCACATGCCAGGGATCAGCGATGAGCTCATGCGTATGGGGATGTGCGCCGACTACAAGGAAGTGCAACGGCTTAGCGCCAGAGTCGAGGAGATCGTGAAGGAGGCAAGACATATCACCGTCACCTCAGGCGCGGGAACCGACTTCACCACGGAATTCTCTCCTTCTCTGAGGTGGGTGATCGCGGACGGTGTCCTCAGACCAGGCAAGTACACCAACCTACCGGATGGAGAGGTGTTCACTTGCCCCCACAAGATCAATGAAGGCATCGTCGTGGTCGATGGTATCTTGGGCGACTACTTCAGTGAGAAGTACGGCCTGCTCGAAGGCGCGCCGGTGACGCTTGAGGTGGACGACGGACGAGTGACCGGGATATCTTGTGATGACGAGCAGCTGCTAAGGGAACTGAATGAATACATTGTGCAAGATGAGAACGCTAACAGACTTGGCGAATTCGCCATTGGCACCAACACCGGCATTGACCGATTGGTGGGAAACATGCTCCAGGATGAGAAGTTCCCCGGGGTTCACGTGGCAGTGGGGCATCCAAGCCGGATGACTGGAGCCACGTGGGAAAGCAACGTCCACCTCGATGGGGTGTTGAAGCGCGTGACCGTCGATGTCGAAGGCCACTTGATAATGAGGGACGGCGAGTTCACCATCTGAGCCCCCTGACAAGTGGCGTCCCGGCGCACAGATCTCGGCGTATGCGGGGAGAACAGCCAACAAGAGCGAGGTCGCGATGAAAGACAAGCGAAATGAGGTACTGGCCAACATCCTGCTCACCTACTCCGTCGAGCTGCAACCCGGCGAGAAGATCATGCTGGAGGTCAGAGGCGAGGGAACCCTGGAGCTGACCAAGGAGATCATCAGACAGGCCACGCAGCTGGGCGGCGTCCCCTTTTGGCACTACAACGACCCATCGCTGGTACGGCCTCTGATTCAGGACGCCAGTGAGGCCCAGTTCGAAGCCTTCGGACAACTGCACCTCAAGCTGATGAAGGAGATGGACGCCTGGCTCGGCCTTTACGCCCCGGACAATGCCTTCGAGTTGGCCGACATCGATCCGGAACAGCTGAAGCGGTACAGCACGCTGTACGCCGATCCGGTCCAACTAAAGGAGCGCGTGAGGAACACCAAATGGTGCATCGTCACCTTTCCCTCCAACTCCATGGCCCAGCTGGCGGAAATGAGCAAGGAGGCGTACGAAGACCTGTATTATGACGTTTGCTGCCTGGACTATGCGAAGATGTCCAGGGCCATGGATCCCCTCGTAGAGTTGATGGAGAAGACCGACAGGGTGCGTATCGTCGGCCCAGGCACCGATCTCTCCTTCTCCATCAAGGGCATACCGGCGGTGAAGTGCGATGGCAAGGAGAACATCCCTGATGGAGAGGTCTTTACTGCCCCCGTGAAGGACTCCATCAACGGCCTCGTCACCTTCAACACGCCAGCGCTTCAGAGAGGGTTCGTGTTCGACGACATCAGGCTCGAGTTCGAGCGTGGAAAGGTTATGCAAGCGTCCTGCCAGGCGGGGACCGAGAAACTAAATGACATCCTCGATGTTGACGAGGGCGCCCGCTACACCGGCGAATTCGCGCTCGGTGTCAACCCCTTCATCCACCGCGTCACGAAGGATGCCCTTTTCGATGAAAAGATCGGGGGCTCCCTCCATCTTGCCCTCGGCCAATGCCTCCGAGAGACCCCCAACGGCAATGAGTCTGCCATTCATTGGGACATCGTGCTTATGCAAACGGAGAACTACGGCGGCGGCCAAATCTACTTCGATGGAGAACTGATCCGCCAGGACGGCAAGTTCATTGATGAGAAGCTCGAACGCTCGTTCTCAGCGGAAGCTCTGCGGGCTTTGTGAGCAGTCACACAGAGCGCCTGGTCCCGTCTGGCCCAGGTGTGCGCCTCCAAACAAGAAAGACGCGAGACAAATGGCCAAGCCGACTTATCAGAATGCCAGTATCATGCTGTACCCTCTTCAAGTTTCGGCGGCCTTTGACGTATCAGATGCGGTGGGTTAGAAGCGACGAGTTCATCCCCGAGTTCGAGGAGTTCGTTATGAAGTGTGCCGCTGGGACCGAGGAGTACAGCAACGCTGCGAAGGTGGGCATGTTCCTCGAAAACCCGGGTGCCCTCTGCAAGCGCGGTACATTCACCGGGGAACTTCTCTTCGACTGGCTAGCCGTGGACATCGTGTGGAAGCGAATCGAAAGCTTCGGCCTCGTGTTGCGGGAGCCCACCCGCGACCCGCGGATCTACGAGAACTTCGAAGCCAAGACCTAGAAGGAACACTAGGGTGCCGCCTCGCCGTACTCCTTTGGGGCAATCGGCAAGTACAGCAGTCACGCTGAGCCAGATGCCTCCCTACCGACAGCATGACCCGCGACACGGGCTGCCAACGACCTAGCAGTGGCGATGGTCCCACACGCCGTTCAAGCCCGCACAGACCCGGACGCCCTGACTCCACCGGCCCGGACTGCACCTCAATGGAGGTCGACACCTGAATCGGTGCGTCGGAGGGATGTTCTACCTTCTCGTTGATTTGACAAACTGTCTCCACCGTGATATAACCCTCGACGATGGCCGTCGGCAGCCCCTAAACTCGATGACCTTTGCATAACTGTGCATTGGGTTCTGGGTTGTATCTAGCAAAAGCTCCCTCTGAAGCGGTGGCGTCGCGAGGCCACCGCGGAGCGAGCCAGATTGTGAGGTATCGCATATGCAGACAGGACCAGGTCTCGTGGAGACGCTTTCAACCCCCCGCAGAGGAGGAGTCTCCACTTGGCTCGATGCTAGGCTGTGTTCCCTGGCACTCGTGCAGCGCAGCAAGGCTGCTCGGAAGTTGGTCGACCTGTCGATAACGGGAATCCGGGTCGAACGAATTCCGCCCTGGCTCAGCGAACGTCGGCGAGCCGTACTAGTGTGCAACTATCCCTCGGTCTCTCAGACCCTGCGGGCGGTGCTGAAGGTCGGCTGCCGTCTGCCCGGGGACAGCTTCCGGCTGAAGGGCATTGGCAGACCGGAGGTTATCACACAGGCCACCCCGCTACTGAAAGCGGTGGGCTTGCCGAAGCTGGTCTTCCCCGTCCACAAGGACGAGGCTGGAGCCTACAGGCTCCAGTTAGAGGTCATCAAGGAAGTTCTGTCCTTCCTCGATGGGCCAGGGCATGTCCTCTGGATGTCCATCACTGGCAGGACAAGAGGCAACGGTCTGCTGGAAGCCGATTTGAGGACTGGCGCTGCCCTGTTCGCCATCAACAAAGCCGTGCCTCTGGTGCCCATGGCCGCGGTTACCAGGGAGAAGAAGGGCAGATTGCGCGTGATCAAGGTCAGGTTCGGAGAACCGATAGACCCACCTGAGGCCTCAACCATGGGTGAGTTCGAAAGGACGGACTTCCTCGTAGATTTCACGAGGCTCGCTCTGTGCCGTGTCGCGAGTCTGCTGCCAGCCGGACAGAGAGGTGACTTCGAAGACGCTGAGCAGATACTGGCAGATACCGAAAGCCGCTTGGGAATACGCTAGCACCAGCGGCGCCCTCGCGACCAGGCGCTCTTCCGTGCTCTTGCCCGGTTGGCCCTGACTGAGACACGGCTCTGCCGTGGACTAAGTCCCGACTTTTGACCTCGTTCGGCTCGTGCTTCTACGGATGATTCCCCTTCAACCTGCAGGGTCCACAGCCTTTCCCCGACACATCGCCCAGTATTCGCAATACGTGGGCGAGCACTTCCAGGCATCGGGATTGGGTACGAATACCCCGGCGCAGATACCCTCCCACACCTCTTGAATCACTTCGAACAGGAAGGGGAGTTCGCTGGGGTCGCGCTGCGTCTCGATGACCTGGGCCGTGGGCTCCTCCATAGTTGTGAAGACGTAGTGTCGGAAACGCATCTCCTCGTTGTGGGGAAAGCCCTGCTGCCTAAGCGCGGCCAGGTAGAAGAGGGGTTGGAGTTGGGACATCGCTTGTTCAGCGGACCAGGGCCAGGAGGTTGACTTGAAATCGCCGGGCACGCCATCGTCGGTGATGATGTCTATCCTACCGACGACAGGGACCGGAACCCCGGGCACTTTCATGCTCACCCACTCTTCGACGTAGAGGTGGCCGTAGGGGCTGACCAGTGGGCTGGCCGCTTCTATAGTCTCCACGACCTCTGGGGTCTGGAGCACCCGCAGGCCTGTCACATAGAGGTCTTCGGCGCTGTCCTCGCCCCAGTCGATGTGGTCTGCCTCCTGTTCCAGTCTGCGCGCCCACTCCGTCTGCCAGATGTCACTCAGAGACAGCCTCGTACGCTCTTCAACCTTGCGGCGAGAGTGGGCTTCAATCGTGTCGTGCAAGGCGCCGCCGAACACTAGTCTGGCCGCAGTGGGGACGGGGATCCGGTCGATGTACCGAAACTTCCAGTTGCGGCCACAAGTAAGATAGGCACTCACCGACGAGTAGCTGAGGCGACTGATACTGCCTGTTTGGTGTGACACCGATATCTCCGAAGGCGCCGATGTGGTTCGGGGGGGAGTGCGGTCTGGTCGCACCACCATAGTACGCCACTTTCGGGTGCGAGTCAACCTCAGAAGCCCCGGAAGCGACACTCCAGGGCGCGCGGGGTCTTGCTGCCCAACTTGGGAACGGGGATGGGGCTATCAGGCTATAGGATAGGCCCTGGAGAACTGGGGTTGAAATGGGTCAACCACTTCCCTATAATCTGCGCATCGCTGGCGGTGGTCAGTCTTCTGGGAGCGAGGCTCATCCTTCAAGGCTTCACCAGCGGCTCTTCGGACATTGAAATGATCTACAAAATCAGGAGCACAATAAGAGAATATCCTTTCCAGTTCTGGATCCTTTTCTGCGGCCGCTTCATCGGGTCCGCCGGCGGTAGCCTGGTGTGGCCCTTCATGACCATCTATCTCCGCCAGAAGCTGGAGATCCCGCTCACCACCGTGGGTTTCCTGTTCGCCATCAGCTCGGGAGTGGGTCTCTTTTCGCAGGCCATCTGGGGCCCGGTGGTCGACAGGTTCGGCCGAAAGGTGGCCATGGTGGCCGGCCTGTTGAACGAAGTCATGATCATGCTGGGGTTCGCCTTGCTGGGTTCCTTGGAGGCCTATGCCGTGCTCATCGCCGCCAGTGGCCTCATCGAGCCTGCTTCTCGCATTGGCTCCGACGCCATGATCGCCGACCTCATCGAGGCCGACAAGCGAGCTAGGGCCTACGCCTTGATGAGAATGATCTCCAACGCAGGAGTGGCCATAGGCCCGGCGGTCGGGGGCTTCTTGGCCGCCACCTCCTACCTTCTGTCCTTCATCACTGCGGCGACGACGGCCAGTGTCGTTCTCCTGCTGACTGTCTTTCTCGTTAGAGAGACCAAACCGGACGTGCCGGAGCTGGAAGAAGCAGAGCGTCCGCGCGGTGGCTACGGATACATCTTCCGCGATTTCTACTTCCTGGCGTTTTGCGGGGTGTCCATCCTGCTGTGGATCGCCTACCAGCCCTTCATGCAGATCCTGCCCGTATACATGAAGGAGGGCTTCGGCATACTGGAGAGTGGATTTGGCTTGATCATGACCATCAACGCCCTCATGGTCGTTTTCTTCCAGTTCGCCGTGACCAGGGTCACCGAGAAGTACCCAGAGACCTACGTCATGGCGGCAGGCGCCTTCTGGACCGGACTTGGTGCCCTGGCCGCTGCCCTATCCAACAACTTCTGGCTATTCCTCATAGCCATGATCATACTCACCATCGGCGAGCTGATCTGGGCTCCCACTTCTATCACGCTTGTGGCCAGAGTTGCTCCCATAGACATGCGAGGCAGATATATGGGGGTCTACGGGATTGTAGGGGGCATGGCCTGGGGTATCGGACCGATCCTCAACGGGTATTTCTACGACAGGGTCGCACCTGTCTCCGTGTGGTATGTCTCCCTGACGATGGCGATGGTGTCTGCCTTGGCCTTCGCCCTCATGGGAAGGATGGCTGCGCTCTCGCCGCGGCCCGCCGCCGCAGGAGACCCTGATCGGACGAGAATAGAGTGAGGGATGCCCGCGCGGCCAACCTCACGGCGCTCAGGGTTGGTTCCCCGGCAAGCGTTGCTTCGCGCGTGCATAGGGTCTTCAGACACGCAGAAGGCGGGTATCTGCCCGCCTCCCTGGTTGTGCTACCTTGGCTCAGACTTGCTTCACCCTCTCTTGTGAAGCAATAGGCACCCACCTGCCAAACTGTCTCAGGAGCTTTGCCATCTCGGTGAAGCGAGGGGGCGGCCCCTTTCCAGGATTCGATGGCGCGACTGGTAATGCTCTGAACTGGTCGGAAACGGGCCAGCCCCGCTCCCTCACTGTGGCCGCCAATACTCTGGTGGAACCTCCTCCTTAGGGCGCTCAGGCCTGTCCCTCATGACGATCGAGAATGGCTGGCAAGTCTTCAGCACGTATCCTTGGTGTTCCAGGTCTTCTAGCGTCTTGGAGAACTTGGTGAGGTTCTCTCTGAGCAGGGACAGACTGTCGGCCTTGTCAGCCAGCCTCACAGTGATGATTCTGTCACCCATTTCTCCCCTTGCTCCTCCTTCAGCCCGTGAACAAGCTGGTTTCGAACATATATATTAACATAAAACTGCTCAAATGTCAAGTACTCCCACAACATGTTGTGGGGCGGCAGTCTATACACACTATAAACATGGCGAACCCAATTTCCTGTCACCCATGCCGACGCCTGACTCTCGTGCGCCCGCACCGCTGCCCGCTCCGACGTCTCTCCATCCCCCCGACACGGCCTGTGAGCCGCCGGTGCGACAAGTCCTCCGCGCTGCATCCAGGATCACCCAGGGCAGAACTCGTCGGACATGCATCCGCTACGGGACTGCTTAAAAGAGGACAACACTCTCCTCCCTGCTACGGTGAGATTGACAGCCGCGTTAGCAGGCTGGCGAGTCGCTGTGGGACTCTTTGGGTTGAGCCAGGAAGTCCCATTTCCTGGTGGCTCCTCCCGGCGGAGGTGAGTTACGGCGGCAGAGATTCCGGGTCCCAAGTTCACAGAGTCTGCCGGGGATTTCAGTCCGCTGCCACACGGGGACAAGGACCGACCATCCGGGGCTTCGAGGAGCCTTTTCCCGGACCGTCCTCCAACCTGCTGCTCTCCAATGTGGCCTGTGCTATAATAGGAAGGCCTCATCGGATGAATTAACCGGCTGCCGAGACTCTGCCCATGGACGAAGCGAGAATTGTGCCCACGACACTGACAAATGACATCAACACCTACTATGAGATCCACGGCGACGGAAAGCCGCTGGCCTTCATTCACGGTGCGGGCGCCTCTCACAAGATGTGGAACCCCCAAGTGGAACATTTCTCCGCCAACTATAAAGTCCTCACCTATGACCTGCGTGGCCATGCTCTGTCCGAAGGCTCGGACGAAAGGTATTCCTGCGAACTGTTCGCCGATGACCTCCGTGCCTTGTTAGGATATCTGGACATGGAGAAGCCCCTCGTATGCGTGCTCTCCCTGGGAGGGATGATCGCCCAGGAGTACGCGGTGAAGTACCACGGCGACCTTCGAGCCCTCGTCCTCGCTGATACTGCCGCCTCCTTGACGCTTACTTGGAGCGACAAGCTCCAGAAGACTCTCTTTCCCAAGTTTGCCATCAAGCTTCTCATTAGGTTGCTCAGCCGGAAGCGATACGCAGCCTTTGCCTTCTCGTTCTTCAGGGATATCAAGCCGGAGGTGAAAGACTACCTCATGGAGGAGCATCTCAAGTTCAGCAAGGAAGAACTCCTCAAAGCGACCGATGCCATCTACGATTTTGGCCTGCTCAACCTTAGCAGGATTACAGTGCCCACCCTCATCATCGTGGGCGAAGGGGAGAGGAAGGCCGTATTCGTCCATGCGGAGAAGATGCACGAGTTGATCGACGATTCACGGATAGTGATCATCGATCACGCCATGCATGCTTCCAACCTGGAGAACCCTCGACAATTCAACGAGGCGCTGGAGGACTTCTTCTCGCGCTTGCCAGCATAACGTGCCACAGCAAGTACCGTGGTATGGAGGTGCACAATGCTGACGGGAATCCACCTTCTTCTCACTTACGCCTGCAATTTCGAGTGCGATCATTGTTTCCTCTACTGTGGCCCCAACTCCGAGGGCACCTTCACCGTCAACCAACTCAAAATGGCCCTCGATGAAGCGGCCAAGATTGGTACGGTGAGCTCGGTGTACTTCGAAGGCGGCGAGCCGTTCCTGTACTATCCACTGATGGTGCAGGGCATCAAGATTGCCCGTGAGAAGGGTTTTGAGACCGGCGTGGTGACCAACTCCTACTGGGCCACAACCGAAGAGGACGCCCAGCTGTGGTTGAGACCACTTGTTGATCTCCAGCTTGCGGACCTCAGTGTGAGTGACGATGCCTTCCACCACGGGGACGTGAAAGTGACTTCCGCCCAGCTGGCTTTGGCTGCGGCCAGGCATCTGGGTATGCCCTCAGATTCGATATGCATAGAGAAACCCACAGTCGAGATGAGCACAGACAAAGACCAAGAGAAGGGTGCACCGGTGATCGGGGGCCGGGCTATGTTCAGAGGAAGAGCCGTGGAGAAACTCGTGGAAGGGCTGCCCACAAGGCCGTGGAACGAGCTCACCGAGTGTCCTTACGAACACCTGAGAGACCCGAGGAGAGTGCATCTGGATCCCCACGGCCACGTCCACCTCTGCCAGGGGCTCAGCATGGGCAATATGTGGGAGACGCCCCTATCTACCCTGGTGGAGAACTACAATGCAGATTCCCATCCTATCTGTGGGCCTCTGCTCGAGGGCGGCCCTGCCCTTCTCGCCCGCCGGTACGCAATTGAACACGACGCTGAATACGTTGACGAATGTCACTTCTGCTACCTGCTGCGCCTCGCTCTGATAGACAAGTTTCCCCAATACCTTGCCCCGAGGCAGGTCTATGGACTATAATCAGCACGCAAACGTGCCTTGGGAGCGCATCTCTGGCTTCGGCAAGGAACATGATGTTGCCGAAGCCTTTGTTCTGGACCACGAACAGACGTGAAGGCCTGGTCTGGGCAAGTCAGGAGCGCAAAATGGCGCGCGAGATAGCCACTGAAAAGAGGTGATTGCGATGCTCGAAAGCCAAAGAACGCCCTTTTTCATAGACCCCAGCCAGGCGCCCAGAATCGCACAGATGCCGGGCCTGCAGACCACGATTCTTACCGGCCTGCATGGTGAGCAGATGATGATGGCCCTCAGTGCGACGCTGCCTGGTCACACGGTGCCGAGCCACTCCCATCCCCATGAGCAAATCGGCGTGGTGTACGCCGGCGGGGCAAAGCTCAAGGTCGCTGATGAGGAGCGTGTCGTACGAAAGGGGGATTTATACTGTATCCCCGCCAACGTGCCCCACAGTGACACTTGCATCGGCGATGAGCCCTTCGTGATGCTGGACATCTTCTACCCAGTGCGTGAGGACTTCATCGCCAAGCTGCAAGAAGGGTCCTAGGTTCGCCCACCAATCCCGCTGGCGGCGTACGTCCATCTGCGTTGGCGCGACGTGCAGATCCGCTCGCGCGAAGCTGAGATGAGAGAAGGCGTGCAAGAAAGCAGTCCAACCCACAGTTTGCGGCCACTCTATCGCGATACGAACCTCCAGATAGTCTTCGGTGTCACACTGATGGCCGTATTGGGGGTGTCCAGCATAACTCCTGCATTCCCCAAGATAGTGAATGAACTGGGCATTTCGCCTCAGGCGGTTGGATACTTGATCATCGTCTTCACGCTGCCCGGGGTGCTTCTAACCCCCGTATTCGGCGTCCTCGCTGATCAGTACGGCAGAAAGAAGATTCTCCTTCCAGCATTGATGATTTTCGCCATAGCCGGAGGGGCCTGCGCCCTGGTGCGCGACTTCAGCCTCCTATTGCTGCTGCGCTTCTTTCAGGGGGCAGGTGCAGCCGGCCTGGGCGTCATCAACGTCACCATTCTCGGCGATCTCTACTCGGGCACAGAGCTTACAGCGGCCATGGGCTGCAACTCCAGCATCCTCAGCCTGGGTACCGCGAGTTATCCAGCGATTGGCGGCGCGCTGGCGACCTTCGGCTGGTACTATCCCTTCATCCTTCCTGTGGCGGCCATTCCTGTGGGAGCGGCCGTTCTATTCTCGCTGAAGAACCCCGAACCGAAGAAACCGCAGCATTTCAAGCAGTACTTCAGAGACTCTTGGAGTATAGTGTCTACCCGCCAGGTTCTCGGGCTTTTCTGCGTCAGTACACTCACCTTCATCATCCTCTATGGATCGTTCCTGACCTACTTCCCGCTACTAATCGGGGCATCCTTCGTCGTATCACCATTCATCATTGGCCTGATCATCTCAGCTTCGTCTCTTGCCACCGCGTTGACCTCCTTTCAGTTGGGGCGAATTGCGGCCGTCTACTCGCAGCGGACCTTGATCACGTTGGCTTGTTTACTGTATGCTGTGGCTCTGGTCGTTATCCCCTTCGTGCCCAGCCTCTGGCTGTTCCTGATTCCCACCACCATCTTCGGGGTGGCTCAAGGCATCAACATGCCCACTCTCACGGCACTTCTGGCGGTCCTGGCCCCCATGCAGCAGCGCGGCGCCCTCATGTCCATCAATGGCATGGTGTTGAGACTGGGCCAGACGTTAGGACCCCTGGCCATGGGAGTGTTCTATGCCATGGCGGGGCCGCCTGGCCCGTTCTATGCGGGTGTGGGCTTCGCACTGATCATGTTCATGCTGGTTCTCATCATCATCAGGTAGGGCTCTGTGTTGTGCCTCCAAGTGCTTGCTGTGCTCCGGCAGGGCTTGGCTTTCATACTTCCCAGGAATTGAGTAGACTTAGTAGTATGCACACAGTCGCGAAGGAAGAAAAGGCTATCGATGAGAAGACGTCTGTGGCCTTACGGTCGGTGCTCGCCGCTGTCCTTCTCACGGTTACAAAAGCAGGTATAGGTGTCTGGACCGGAAGCCTGGGCATATTGGCTGAGGCTGCCCACTCCGGCCTTGATCTGATCGCCGCAGTGATCACCTACGCCGCAGTGCGGGTCTCGGCCAAGCCCCCCGACGCAACACATCTCTATGGTCATGCCAAGGTGGAGAACCTCTCGGCCCTGGCAGAGACTCTGCTCCTGCTCATCACCTGTGTCTGGATCATCTACGAGGCCATCAACCGTCTCTTCCTCAAACAGGTGCAAATTGACGCCAATCTGTGGGCCTTCGGCGTGGTTGCGCTATCCATCATCATTGATTTTAACCGGTCGAAAGCATTGCGCCGGGTCGCCGAGAAGCACGATAGCCAGGCCCTGGAGGCCGACGCCTTGCACTTCAGCACCGACATCTGGAGTTCAGCGGTGGTCATGGTGGGACTGTTCCTGGTCAAGATCAGCGAATTGGTCGGCGGCCTCACGGCGCTGGCCCACGCGGACGCTATCGCCGCCCTGGGTGTGGCCCTGCTCGTCATCTACGTTAGCGTCCGGCTCGGCAAACGGTCCGTGGACGTGCTCCTTGACACCGCGCCGGCGGGGGTGGCGGAAGAGATTTCTCATCAGGTGGAGCAGATTGGGGGTGTTAGCGCCTGCCACCAAGTCCGTGTGCGCCGTGCTGGCCCCGAGAGCTTCATAGACATCTTTCTGGAGATAGACGGAGATGCCTCTTTCGAGCGGGCCCACGAGATAACCGCTAGAGTCGAGGAAGTAGTCGACAAGGTGGTGCCTCGTGCCGACGTGGTCGTTCACTACGAGCCCACCGATTCCAGCCACGATCTCGTCGTGCGCGTTAAGGGCATCGCAGATACGCTGGGCGCCAGTGCTCATAGCATCTGGGCCCGGACGACGGACGAGGGCGATCACTTGGAATTGCACCTGGAGGTGAGCAGAGATGCCTCCCTCGAGGAAGCGCACGATCTGGCTACCCAACTGGAGGCCCGGGTCAAGGAGGCTCTGCCGGAGGTCGCTGAAGTGGTGGCTCACATCGAGCCGATGGGTGATGCCAACGCGTGCGCGATTCCACTGGGCGGTGAGGAACATGCCACGATTGAGGTGCAGATTGTCTCCCTTGTAGACGCTTTGGCAGGTGACGGTGCCTGTCACCACGTGGCGATCTGGCAGGAAGACGCCGGATGGGCAGCTTCACTGCACTGCTCCCTTGGCCCTGAACTCTCGATCCAAGAAGCTCATGAGTTGAGCCAGCGCCTGGAAGTCCATCTGCTGGACGAGATTCCCCTCTTAAGGCGGGTCGTGATTCACCTGGAACCTCCTCAGTAGAGATCTCACCACCATCAAGCCAGCAGCCCCTACTATTCCGCCACTGTCCATAGCTACCCCAGGAGACTGCATGGGCGAATACGAAAGCTGGGAACAGATCTACAGAAGGCATGCTCTGGAGTCCCTGCCTTGGGAGCTGGGTGAGCCGCGCCCTGTTCTGGTGGGTCTTATCCAAAGCACAAAGGTTGTGCCGGCAGGCAAAGCCCTGGACCTGTGCTGCGGCCTGGGCACCAACACTATCTACCTAGCCAGGGCTGGGTTTCAGACCACAGGAATAGACATCTCTGAGACCGCTGTGGCTCAGGCCAGAAGAAAGGCTCGAGAAGCTGGCTCCGATATTCGATTCTGGGTCGGCAGTGCACTCGACCTGCCCTTCGAGCGCGATGAATTCGATTTCATCTTCGACATGGGCTGCTTCCACCACATCAAGCCCCCAGATAGGGACAGGTTCATCGCGGCCATCCTCCGTGTACTAAAGGACGGTGGACACTACTTCATGGTTTGCTTCAGCGCCAAGAACGGACCCGCGTGGAACCACTTCTCCGATGAGGAGATTCTCGATATCTTTTCCCCGCACTTCGAGCCTATAGAGATGCGGCACTTCTCATCCCTTGAAGGCGACGGCCGCATCCGATTCTTCTACGCCACTCTGTTCCGGCCCCGATAGACGCCCGGAGCTCCGCTCCTCGCGATGATCGCCTACTAGTGCCCCCAAATGGGCAGCTGATGCTAATGGGTACGCGGCATCGGCTGGCCTGCATCACCTATGCCCAAAGAACAAAGGGCCGCCGTGCCTTGTCACGGTGGCCCTCAGAATTGCTGTTCGGGCCCAAAGCTCTCTCTGGAATCCGCAGTCTCGGTTCCAGAGACTGCAGGATAAACTCCAGAGATCTGAACTGGAGCATCGGTTGACTACTCGGGTGGAACCTTCTCCACGGACCAATAGGATTCGATGGTTGCGCTGTCCCGTAAGTCGAGCAGCCAGGCGTCGAAGGCCTCTCCCTTCCTCTCATACAGCATGGCAGGATCCAGCTCCCTGTTTTCGTCTCGCTCCTCAACCATGATGATGTGGAAGCCGTATTGCGTTGCCACTACATCGCTCAGCATGCCAGGCTCGAGGCCAAAAGCTACCTCGTCGAACTCCGGGATCATGCCACCCTTGGCGAACCAGCCCAAGTCCCCACCTTGCTGCGCGCTGCCCGGATCCTTGGACAGTTCCTCGGCGAGGGCGGCGAAATCCTCCCCGTCCTGCAACCTCTTGAGCACGACCTCAGCTTCGGCCTTGCTCTCTAGCAGAATGTGCCGAGCGTGTATTTGAAGCTCTGTGGTCGGGACGTCTTGGGTGATAAGTTCCTCCATCTTCTGCCGCAGCAGCTGGGCCTCCACCGTATCTCGCAATTCCTCCTCGGACATCCCAGCAGCCTCTTGCACGGTGCTCAAGTAAGCGTCGTGGATCTCATCGAATTCGGACCTGGTCATGCCAGTCGGCGTCAAGGTCGGAGATACCTCAGTGGTTGTGGTTATAGACTCACCTGTAGGGGAGGCCACATCGGCGGCCTCGTCTCTGTAGTAGCCGAAGGACTCCTCGATTCGCCGACCGATCTCCTCATCCGACGCCACAACGCCCTCCTCCTCGGCGGCCTGCCTGATCAGTTCCTCCTCGATCAAAACATCCAAGAAGGTCTCGGTGCCGAGCTGCGCCCTCTGTGTCGAGAGTTGCGACAGCTGTTGGTCGATGTAGTCGATCGCGAACTGGTCCGTGTCGGGGTCAAAGTTGGACCTCTGGAGTTGCAGGCCCCGCACTGCAGTATCGACGCTCATGCGCTGGAGGCGGACTCTCTTCTGATAGGTGCTGGTGGAGATAGGTACGTCGTTGACGACAGCGACCGGCCCCGAGGGCTTGGCAAGCAACTCCGTGTACGCGCCGTAGGCCAGGATGATCACGATCAAAGCGGCGACGAAAGCGGCCACGCTAATCAGAATCAGTCGCTGTCGCCGCTCCTTCTCACGGCGAGATATCTGTTTCCGAGTAAGAGGGACCTCTTTCTTCACCCTTCTCTTCGCCATCAACTCCTCCGCCCGCCCCAGAGACGTCCAATCAGGTTTGTCAACGCCTCACCGGCGACCTATATGGATGCGCTCAGCAAACATGCAGCGGTCCGCCACAGCTGTGTCCTCAGAAGCCACTAACAACAAAAGGGCATAGCATAGCGAACTCTTATGCCCTGTCTATCGATGTCCCACGCTCTAGCTGCCGCGAACGTGCTCGGCCGTATACGGCAACAGGGCTATATGCCGAGCCCGCTTTATGGCCAGTGCCAGGCGGCGCTGGTGCTTGGCACAGACGCCAGTCTTGCGTCGCGGCTTGATCTTACCCCGATTCGAGATATACTCGCGCAAGAGCGCTACATCTTTGTAGTCTGGTGAATCTATCCTGTTCACGCAGAAACTGCACTTCTTCCGGCGCCGAAGCGTGAATCCACGCTTTCTCCTTCGTCCCCGGTCTTCGCGATTGGCCAAAATTAACCTCCTAGTTCTCCTTGCCCAGAATCCTCCGCATCTTCCTCAGGCGTCGATTCCTGGCTAGGCTCTATCTCTCCTTGCTCTTCCACAAGCTCCTCTTCGAGCTCCATCTCTTCCTGATCTGGCGAGGGCTCCTCTTCGGGCATCGCTTCGACGGGGGCGCCCTCCTCGGCCCTCACCAACAGGTGACGGATCACCTCTTCGGTCAAAGCCAACCTGGCTCTGAATTCGGAGATTGCACCCGGTTCAAGCTTGATGCGAGCCAGCATGTAGTGTCCCTCACGGAACTTCCGAATAGGGTAGGCCAGACGACGTCTCCCCCACGAGTCCAGCCTCAATACCTCGCCCCCTCCGTCGGCGATCATCTGGCCGACTTTCCCAGTGACCGTTTCCAGGCCTTCTTCCTCAACCTCTGGGCTGATGATATAGATGAATTCGTAGTAACGCAATCAACATCTCCTTTCTCTGGGCATGCCCCCAGTCCACGCTGGAGCAGAAAGTCAGCAGCCACTACATCGGCTGCCCAGTATGTTAGTATACATTGAAGCTCGCCTGGCGTCAACATTTTCGTGCTTCGAGGAGGGGTACCAGCTCAAGGGTATCGTTTGCGTCGGAGCGCGTGCCTCAGAGAGCTTTGTTCGCCATCGCTATCCCGCACGCCAGATGCTGCCGGCAGGACCATCTTCTACAATGACGCCCAGGCTAGCCAGCCCTTCACGAATCCTATCAGCTAACTCGTACTCTTTGGACGCCCGCAGGTCATCGCGAACGGTGAGAAGCAACTCTATGAGAGGGTGAGCCTCCGTTCCTTTTACCGTGTCGCCAAGTAGCTCAACATCCATCTTTTCGGCTAGTTCCGATTTGCCGGCGGCCAACACATTGTCGCGAACGCTTCGACTCAGGTCCATAAAGGGCTCGGCCTCTGTGGGCCCCTTGGGCTCTCGGAGGGTCAATCCCAAGACTTCAGCCAGCTCCCGCAATGTCCCTTGGCCGATGGCCAAAGCCTTCGAGGAGACCCTGGCATCCTTGGCCTGATTGACGGCTCGCCCCAGGTCGAAGAGGTGGGCAATCGCCCGGGCGGTATTGAAGTCATCATCCATCGCCTCGATGAACTCTTGCCGTATCTCTTCCGCCGTCGCTGCCAACTCCTCTCCTCCATTGACAGTCCGTTCCGAAACCGGTCTCAGCGCCGCCCGAATCCTCTCCAATCCTCGCTCAGCTCCATGTATGCCCTCCTCGCTCCAGGTGATAGGGCTGCGATACTGAGAAGACAGGATGAACAGCCGGACGGCATCCGGGTTGTATCTCTTCAACGCCTCCTCGCAACTGATGAAGTTGCCCAAATGCCTGGTCATCTTCTCCTGATCCTCGCTCGGACGCAGTAAGCCGTTGTGCAGCCAGTATTTAACGAAGGGCTCCTTGCCGGTGAAGCTCTCGGACTGCGCTATCTCGTCTTCGTGGTGCGGGAAGATCACGTCCTCCCCACCGCCGTGGATATCTATCTGTTCGCCCAGGAATTGGAGGGCCATGGCCGAGCATTCCACATGCCATCCGGGTCGGCCTTTGCCCCAAGGACTGTCCCAGCTAGGCTCCCCAGGCTTGGCCGCCTTCCAGAGGGCAAAGTCCAGTGCGTGCTCCTTCCGCTCGTCCACCCCGACGCGCGCCCCGGCCTGCATCGCCTCTACAGACTGCCTGGTAAGCTTTCCATAGTCGGGATCGCTGAGAATGCGGAAGTACACGTCGCCATCCACCTGGTATGCACAGCCTTTCTCGATCAACCCCTGGACTATCTCCTGGATCTTGGGGATCACTTCCGTCGCTCGCGGATAGTGATGGGCTCGCTCAACGTTCAGCGCATCCATCTCCTTCAGGAAGCGGTCTATGTACTTCTCCGCCAACTCCTTCACCGTCACGCCCAGAGAATTAGCGGTCTCGATGATCCGGTCCTCGATGTCGGTGAAATTCTGGACATGCTTGACATCGTAGCCTCGATACTCAAGGTACCGCCTTATGACATCAAAGACCAGGTAAGACATGGCATGGCCCACGTGACAGGGTCCGTAGACGTTGGGGCCGCAAACATACATCAGAACCTGCCTGTCTTGAAGGGGCACGAACTCCTCTTTCTTTCGACCGAGGGTATTGTATACTCTCAATGACATCGCAGTTCCTCCGTCCGTGCGTTGATGGTGGGCTCTCTACGCGGCGTGCAGTGCGGGACCACATCCCCAAGGACAGACGTACTTGGCCATCATCATGTTGGAAAGGAGTTCCGAGAGCTTATCACCCTCTCGATGCATCTTTCTCTTCCTAGGAGCGCCATCACTACTGCCAGGCTCGGTCCGCGAAGGCTTCCCGTCAGACTTGCCCTGATAGGGAATAGGACCTGCTTCGCCTCCAGGTCATCCCTTTCCTTGAGTGACAGTCGCAGCTGCTGCAAGAGAGAAGCAGCCTCGGCCACATCCAGTCTATCGATAGGTTCCATCCTTTCGAGGAACGCTGCCAGAACACGCTTTGCCGTCGACCCCTGCAAAGCCTTCATGGCCTCAGCTGTGAAAGCTAGCTCGTCTAGGAAGGCGAACGCCACATGCGCCGGGATCTGACCGAGGTTGTCGACTTCCTCCCGCACGCTGTCCACCAGAAGCTCCAGCCACTCCTCCGCCGAGTACGGAGTACCCTCGCTTCGTTCACTTTGACCATAGGCCTGTCTCAAGTACGGAACGACTTCCCGAGCGATTTCGCCAGGCGCTGAGTGACTTATGTGCCATCTATTGAACCAATTCAATCTCTGCGGGTCGAAGATGGCAGGGCTGACTGAGATCCTCTCCCAAGAGAACTTCTCGATCAACTCCTGGAGGCTAAAGATCTCCTGTGTATCACCGGGCGACCAGCCCAACAACGCCAGATAGTTGACCATAGCTGCGGAGAGATAGCCCCTCTCCCGATATGAGGCAATTGAGATTTCGCCCAGGCGCTTGCTCATCTTGCCACCGGACTTGTCCAGTATCAAAGGAAGATGAATGTAGCGTGGAGGATCCCAGCCGAAGGCCTGGTAGAGCAGGATATGTCGCGGGGCGCTGGGTATCCATTCGTCGGCCCGCAGCACGTCAGTCACCTTCATCAGGTGATCGTCCACGACATTCGCGAGATGATACGTAGGATACCCGTCGGACTTCAGGAGCACGAAATCGTCCAGTGAACTGTTGGCGAAACTAATCTCCCCTCGGAGCAAGTCGTGAAAGGAAGTCTCCCCCTCTAGGGGCGTTTTGAGCCGCACGACAGGATTAGTCCCTTGTGCCTCATGTTGACTTCTCTCCTTGTCGCTGAGGTCCCGACACCTTCGGTCATAACGAGGTGGTTCTCCCCGACTCTGCTGATCCCGGCGCATCTGCTCGAGTCGCTCGGGAGCGCAGTAGCAGTAGTAAGCGCGCCCCTCTTCAAGCAGTCGCTGTGCGTGGCGTTGGTATGTAGGCAACCTCTGCGACTGATAGTATGGGCCAAACTCGCCCCCCTTGTGAGGGCCTTCGTCCCAATCCAAGCCCAGCCAACGCAACCCGTCTAGAATGACCTCATCGGCCCCCTCGGTGCTGCGCGCCACGTCGGTATCCTCGATCCGCACCACGAAAGCCCCCCCATAGTGACGGGCGAACAACCAGTTGAAAAGGGCCGTGCGCAGGTTTCCCAAGTGAGGCAGCCCCGTCGGGCTGGGCGCGAAGCGAACACGTACTCTGTCACTCATCCCGAAGCCCTGGCGACCGGCGATACATGTCCAAGATCAGCTGGGCAGCCGGTGAAGATAGTATCCTGGATGTATTGATCACCAGGTCGTAGAGAGTGGGATCCAACCACTCAACCCGATGATATCGCCGAAGATAGTCCCTTCGGGCTCCGTCGCTGGCCCTCACTCTCGTTACAGCCTCACTTTCCTCGATCCCCTCACGCTGCACCAGCGTCCGCACGCGCTGCTCAAAGGGGGCTACAACCTGAACGTGCAAAGCGTTCGGCACGTCCCGCAGAATGGCCTGGCCGCCCCTCCCCAGAATCACCACTTGGCCCGCCTCAGCTAAGTCTCGGATGACCATTTCCATTATGTCCACGTAGTCTTTCAGTGTTACTCCAAAGGCAGGCACCGCTGGAGAGAATATCCCTCCGAAAGGCTGGCGGGCCGAGCTTGCGGCTTCGCGCCTCCAGGCCTCGGCGGTGGAGGGCACGGGAGGCATTGCGTTGACGGCTTGCAGCACACGGTCCACCACATTCCGTTTCCCTTCGAACGCAATCTCCTCTAGCGCCGCCTTTGGCACACCGGCTCTGCCGGCCGCCCGATGGATTATCTCCCGGTCGACAAAGCGGAAGCCTAGCGCCTTAGCCACCGCGGCGGCGATCTCGCAGCCGTGACTGGCCATCTGCCTTGAGATGGTGATAACGGCCATGCTTCGTAAGCACTACTTCCTAGAATATCGGTTTTGGAGCTGGGCGAAGATCATCCGCCCCTGCGCGGTCTGAAGCACCTTGGTGACTGTGACGTCCACATTATGATTGATGTATTTGCGGCCATCCTCCACAACCACCATGGTGCCGTCGTCGAGGTAGCCCACACCTTGATTGGGCTCCGTTCCCTCCTGAATGATGCGCACTTTCAGGGTCTCACCATGGAGAACAGCGGTCTTGACAGCATTGGCCAGTTCGTTGACGTTAAGCACCCTGACGCCCTGCAGCTGAGCTACGCGATTGAGGTTATAGTCGTTAGTGATGATGGGACAGTTCAGATTCTTCGCCACCTGCACCAGTTTTCCATCGGCGTCTCTGATCTCCTCCACATCCATGTCGGTGACGCGGATGGGCACAATAGCATCCTGCTGCAACCTGTTGAGGATGTCCAGCCCGCGTCGACCTCGCTTGCGCCGCAATGCGTCCGACGAATCCGCGATGTACTGCAGTTCATCAAGAATGAATCGAGGCACCAACAGCGCGCCGTCGATGAAACCTGTCTGACTGATGTCGGCAATACGGCCATCGATGATCACACTGGTATCTAACAGCAGTACGTGCTCTTCCGGCCGAGAACTCTTGGTCCTTGAGAAGGAAGAACTCCACAGATTGAGAAGATCCTCAGCGCGCATGATCATGATGCCCATTCCCAGCAGGCCAAAGGCCACGCTGGCGAGCAAAGGCATGACCGTCCGGAGGTTTGAGGGCAAGAAGGACAGACTGAAGGCCAACGGCAGCGCAATCACGAGCCCCACTGCAAGACCTATGGTTCCCATCAACAGGTGGCGGGCCGGTATCTGCCTTAGCTTTCTTCGAGTCCAGAGGGCTGGTTTGATAGTCACCCACGGAGTGACCAGCAGGCCCAGGCCGGCTCCCGCTATTGCCAGAGCCAGCGCTGGACGTAGATAGGGCACGCTGAGGGCGTCCGTAGCGCCGGACCTGGTGGCTATGTAGTCGCCTACCTGCCACCCGAATGTTGAGAACACAATCATTCCTGCGCCACGCAGGATTAGTTCTACTAGTCTCATGTCTCCCTCCTCACCGGCAATCTGCGAGGGCTAGACAACAAAATGAGTGTACCGCAAAGTACACTCAAGTCCGGACATCACCCCTGCGCGTTGACCGTCTCGCGCTTGTTGCCCTCAATCAGAACGATGGGACAGAAGATAACAATGAGATGAGACCTTGCGCCGTTGCTCCCACAAAAGGCAGCTCAATTCTCCGCGCGCGTCCCAGTCAAGGCGGCTTAGGAGCGACTCGTGACTCCGCGATGTGTCTCGGTACTCCGACTCTAGCCCTGGTATAGGAATTTACCATATACTACCACATTGTCACATGGATGTCAAGGAAAACCTGAGATTCAGAAGAGCAGTCGTGGCCCCACTGCGCCAACCACGAACTCCTCAGGCATCTTGTCCGCGAACAGACAGGTGGCCACAAACCCTGTGCAGTGGGTGGGCATCACTGGGAGCAGGCCAGTGTCCTGCAACTCAGCTATGGTCCGTTCGATGCGGTCCGATGTACCATCGCACAGGTGAAAGCCGCCCATGACCGCCCACAGCTCCTCGATGACGGTGATCCTCTGAGCATGGAGAATGGTGTTGATGATGCCCGAGCGCGCGCAGCCGGCGACCACCACCAGTCCTTTTCCTTCAACGTGGACCACAACCGCCTGGTCATCGTGTATGGGATCAGGCACCAACTCGTCATCCTTGCGGTAATAGGCTTCGCTCATCCCCTTCTCGAAATCGGTTCTGCGGAGGATGGGACCGGTGGCGAGGCATCCAGGAG